>NZ_CP035103.1:607177-910765 GCF_006094695.1 Kocuria rosea
CGTAGAGGGCGGCGACCTCCTCGGAGCCGAGCCACCCGCTGAAGGTGGGCGACTGCGGCCAGCCCTCGGGGGAGTCCTGCCACTCCTCCTGGCGCCCCCAGGGCAGCAGGTCGATGAGCGGGAAGGTGTGGCTGACCTGTTCGACACCGCGGCCGCTGCTGTGCCAGGTGCGGTGGACGGTGTCACCGTCCCGGAAGAACACGTTCAGGGCGAAGCCGCCGCCCGGAGGAGCCCCGACGTCGGCGCCGAACGGGCTGCCGGCGGTGGAGTACCAGGTCATGCGGTTGCCGACGCGGCGGCGGTAGGCGAGGGCCTCGTCGATCGGGCCCTGGGTGACGCCCACGAACCGGGCGTCGTAGTTGTCGAGGAAGTCCAGGCGGGTGAACTGCGAGGTGAAGCTCGTACACCCTCCGCACTGCCAGGTCTGGCCGGGGAACCACATGTGGTGGTAGGTGATGAGCTGCCGCCTCCCGTCGAAGACGTCGACGAGCCGGACCGGTCCGTCCTCGCCCTCCAGCGTGTAGTCCGGCAGCTCCACCATGGGCAGCCGGCGGCGCTGCGCCGCGATCGCGTCCAGCTCCCGGGTGGCGGCCTTCTCCCGGACGCGCAGCGCGTCGAGCTCCCGCTGCCAGGTCTCCTGGTCGACGACACGGGGCCGTCCTGTGCTGGTCATGGCAGGTCCTCCTCGGTCCGGCCTCAGGCCGGCTGGTGGGCGGCGTGGATGACCCCGGACCCGAACGACCGCGCGTCGAGCATCTCGATCGCGCCGTCGAGAGTGACGTTCTCGGTGATGACCAGGGTCCGCATGCCGGGACTCCTCCGTCCGTGCCCAGAGGGTGCGCCGTCGTCCCGCGGCACCGTGGACCAGTAGAGTGTGTACACCGTACACATCGATGGAAAGAGAGGTCAAGGGTGCCGCGCACACGGGATTCCTACCACCACGGTGATCTCCGCAGAGCCCTGGTCGACGCCGGCCTCGCCGCGACGCGGGCCCGCGGTGCGGCGGCCCTGGGGCTGCGTGACGTCACCCGTCAGGCGGGTGTCTCGCCGAACGCCGCGTACCGGCACTTCGCCGACCGGCAGGCTCTCCTGGCGGCGGTCGCGCACGAGATCCAGGACCGGATGGCCGAGCGGATGCGGGCACGGATGCCCGTGGCGGGGGACCACGATCCGCAGGACCGGGCGCGGCTCCGGCTGCGCGGGGTGGGGCTCGGCTACATCGCCTTCGCCGTGGCCGAGCCGGGGTGGTTCGCGACGGCCTTCTTCGGACCGAGCGGCGGGCCGGGCGACGTGCTCCACGACCCCCACGACCGCCTGCCGCCGCCGTTCGCGCTGCTGGTGGAGGCGCTCGACGGCATGGTCGAGGCAGGCGCGCTCTCGCGCGAGCGGCGGGACGGGGCGGAGTGGGCCTGCTGGAGCGCCGTGCACGGCTTCGCGGAGCTCGTGGTCCACGGCCCCCTGCGCGGGCAGAGCCCCGATCGGATCGACCGGTGGGCGGAGCGGGTCGTGGACGACATCATCACCGGGATCGCCTGACGCGCCGGGCCCGTGCCGCGGGGCCTGCACCGCACCCCGGGAGCCCGGGCGGCGGCACCCCGCGGTCGCGTGAGCGGCGCCGGTCAGCGGGCGGCGACGACCAGGTCCTCCCGCAGCGCCGCCACGAACTCGTCCACGTCCTCCTCGGTGGTGTCCCACGAGCACATCAGGCGGACCTCGCCGACGGCCGGGTCCCACACGTAGAACGGCCAGCGCTCCTGCAGCCGGGCGGTGGTCCCGGCCGGGAGCACCGCGAAGACCGCGTTGGCCTGGGGGGTCTGCGTCACCCGGGCGCCGGGGACCTCCGCGATCCCGGCCGCCAGCCGCCCGGCCATCGCATTGGCGCGGCGGGCCGCCTCGAGCCACAGGTCCCCCGTGTGCAGCGCCAGCAGCTGCGCGGACACGAAGCGCATCTTCGAGGCCAGCTGGGTCGAGAGCTTGCGCACGAACCGGGGCTGGCGCACGGCGTCCGGGGTGAGCACCACGACGGCCTCCGCGCCCATCAGACCGTTCTTGGTCCCGCCCCACGAGACCACGTCCACGCCCGCGTCGGTGGTCAGCGCCCGCAGCGGGACGTCCAGGGCCGCGGCGGCGTTGGCGAGGCGGGCGCCGTCCAGGTGGACCGTCAGGCCCAGGCCGTGCGCGTGCTCGCAGACCGCCTGCAGCTCCTCGGGCGTGTAGACCGTGCCGAGCTCGGTGGACTGGGTGACGGTGACGACGCGGGGCTGGGCGTGGTGCTCGAAGCCGAAGCCGTGCGCCTCCCGGTCGATCAGCTCCGGGGTGAGCTTCCCGTCCGGGGTGGGCACCGCCAGCATCTTCACGCCCGCGACCTTCTCGGGGGCGCCGCACTCGTCCACGTGCGCGTGGGCCGTGGCGGTGCAGATCGCGGCGTCCCAGCGGTCGGTCATCGCCGCGAGCGCCACGACGTTCGCCCCCGTGCCGTTGAACAGGGGATAGCACTCCGCCTGCTCGCCGAAGTGCCGGCGGACCACGTCCTGCAGCGCCTCGGTGTAGGGGTCCGCGCCGTAGGCCCCCACGTGCCCGCCGTTGGCGGTCGCCAGGGCCTGGAGCACCTCGGGGTGGACGCCCGCGTGGTTGTCGCTGGCGAAGCCCTTCCGGGCGGGGTCGTGCAGGCGGGACAGGACGGAGTCGGTCACGGGTGGCCCTTCCGGTGGATCGGCGGTGTGCCGGGCGGCACTCGCACTCTACTCGCGCCCTCGCCGGGGCGGTCCGGTCCGCGCCCCGCCCGGGAACGCCCGGCCCGGGCCGTCGGTAGGCTCGGGGCATGCGCATCGTCCGGGCCGCCGCGGCGGTGGTCGTCGTGGAGGACGGCCGGCTGCTGCTGGTCCGCCGGGGCCGGGAGCCCCAGCGCGGGCGCTGGAGCGTGCCGGGCGGGAAGCTGGAGCCGGGCGAGACCGTGGCCGAGGCCGCCGTCCGGGAGGCCTTCGAGGAGACCGGCGCCCGGGTCCGCGCGGAGCGCGAGCTGGGGGTGGTGCACGTCCCCGGGGGACCGGATCTCGTGTACGAGGTGCACGACGTCGCCGCGACCTACCTCGGCGGTGTGCTGCGCCCCGGCGACGACGCCGACGCCGTGCGCTGGGTGGCCCCGGAGGAGCTGCCGGGGCTCGAGACCACCGACGGCCTGCTGGAGCACCTCGCACGGTTCGGGATCCGCCCGGCCTGAGACCCGCGGGCCCGGCCTCTCGTCCGGGCCCGGAGCGCGTGCTTGGATAGGGGCATGGCACAGACGCGGGGTTTCTACGTCGACACCGTGGAGCGCACCACCACGGCGGACCGGGACGCGGTCTGGGCGGTCGTCGAGGGCATCGGCGGCGAGCGCGGCTGGTACAGCACCGACCGCCTCTGGGCCGCCCGCGCCACGGCCAACCGGCTGAACCTCCCGCCCGGGCGGCTGCGCCACCGCGAGCACCCGGACCGCCTGGCGGCCGGGGAGCGCCTGGACTGGTGGACGGTCGAGGCCCTCGAGCCGCCGCGGCGGCTGCGGCTGCGGTCCGTCGTGCGGATGCCGGGGGACGCCTGGCTGGACATCTGCCTGGAACCGGGACCCGACGGCACTCTCGTCTACCGCCAGACCACGGTGTTCCGCCCCGCGGGCCCGGCCGGCCGGGCCTACTGGTACGCCATGCTCGCCCCGCACAAGGCCGTCCTGGGCCGGCTCGCCACGGACATCCTGCGGCAGGCGGGCGGTTAGGGCTCTTCCGCCCCGGCCGCTCCGGCCGTAGCGTGGACTCACCGGCCACCGTGACGCCCGGTGGACGCGGCCGGCGGCCGGGGGAGTGCCTCGGCACCGCTGCCGGGCGGAGCCTCCAGGAGAGTGCCGCCATGACCGCCGACGCCCCGTCCGTCCCCGACTCCCGCGCCCTGGCCGACGAGGCCGTCGCCCTGGTCCGCGAGTGGCTCGTGCGCGCCGCCGAGGGCCGCCGGCACCGCGACGGCGCCGCCGACCGGCTCGCCACCGTCCTCCAGGACCCGCACGGGCTCGAGTTCACCGTCGGCTTCGTGGACCGGGTGGTGCGCACCGAGGACGTGCGGGCCGCCGGGCGGGCCCTGCACGCGCTCGCCGAGATCGTGCCCCGCACCATGTCCGCGGCGGACCGCGCCCAGATCCGGCTCGGGGCCGCGCTCTCTGCCTCGGCGCCCCAGGTGGTCGTCCCCGCCGCCCGCACCCGGCTCCGCCAGCTCGTGGGCCACATGATCGTCGACGCCCGACCCCGGCCGTTCGGGCAGGCCGTGAAGAAGCTGACGGCCCAGGGCCACCGGCTCAACATCAACCTGCTGGGCGAGGAGGTCCTCGGCGTGGAGGAGGCGGACAAGCACCTCGCCGACGCCGCGGCGCTGCTGGACCGGGACGACGTCGACTACGTGTCCGTCAAGGTCTCCTCCGTGGTCCCGCAGCTGTCCCACTGGGGCTTCGAGGGGACCGTGGCGAAGGTCGTCGAGCGGCTGCTGCCCGTCTACCGGGCCGCCGCCCAGGCCCCGGCCGGGAGCAAGTTCATCAACCTCGACATGGAGGTCTACTCCGACCTGCACCTGACCACCGAGGTGTTCACCCGTCTCCTGGAGCACCCGGAGCTGCGGGGTCTCGAGGCGGGGATCGTGGTCCAGGCCTACCTGCCGGACGCGCTCGCGGTGGTGCGGCGGCTCTCGGTGTGGTCCGCCGCGCGGGTCGAGGCCGGGGGCGCGGGGATCAAGGTGCGGCTCGTGAAGGGCGCGAACCTCCCCATGGAGCGCGTGGACGCCGAGCTCCACGGCTGGCCCCTGGCCACGTGGAGCAGCAAGCAGGAGACCGACACCAACTACAAGCGGGTCCTCGACTGGCTGTTCGTGCCCGGCCGGATGACGGGGCTGCGGCTGGGGGTGGCCGGGCACAACCTCTTCGACATCGCCTTCGCCCACCTGCTCGCCGAGCGCCGCGGCGTGACGGAGCGGATCGAGTTCGAGATGCTCCAGGGCATGGCGGTCGAGCAGGCGAGGGCCGTGAGCGCCGACGTCGGGCAGCTGCTGCTCTACGTGCCCGCCGTGCGCCCGGCCGAGTTCGACGTGGCCGTGTCCTACCTCGTGCGCCGGCTCGAGGAGAACGCCTCGCACGAGAACTTCATGTCCGGGATCTTCGAGCTGGCCCCGGACAACGAGGTCTTCGCACGGGAGGAGCAGCGCTTCCGGGCCGCCCTCGAGGCGCTGGACCCGCGGCAGGACACCGCCCCGGCCCCCGCCCGCGCCCAGGACCGCACCGCGCCCGACGCCGGGTCCGCGCACCTGCCGCTGGAGGAGCCCTTCCGCAACGAGCCGGACACCGACGTCTCGGTCCCCGCGAACCAGGCGTGGGCGGACGGGATCGCGGCCCGGATTCCGGACCGGTCCTGGTACGAGGCCCTGGCCGTGCCCGACCCCGTCGGCGCGCAGGACGTCGAGCGGCTCGTGCGCACGGGACGGGACGCCGCCGAGGGATGGCACGGCCGCGGCGCCCGCGAGCGGGCGGAGATCCTCAACCGGGCGGCCGACGTCCTGGCCGCCCGCCGCGGGCACCTGCTGGCGGTGGCCGGCGCGGAGGCGGGCAAGACCCTGGGCCAGTCGGACCCGGAGGTCTCGGAGGCGATCGACTTCTGCCGCTGGTACGCCCGCCGCGCCCTCGAGCTCGAGACCGTGGACGGCGCCCGGTTCGTCCCGGACCGGCTCGTGCTGGTCACCCCGCCGTGGAACTTCCCGCTGGCGATCCCCACCGGCT
Source organism: Kocuria rosea (assembly GCF_006094695.1). Taxonomy (NCBI): domain Bacteria; kingdom Bacillati; phylum Actinomycetota; class Actinomycetes; order Micrococcales; family Micrococcaceae; genus Kocuria; species Kocuria rosea. The sequence continues at coordinate 612,960 of NZ_CP035103.1, forward strand.
CCACGGTCGCGGCCCTGGCCGCCGGCGCCGCCGTGCTGCACAAGCCCGCCCCGGAGGCCCGGCGCTGCTCGGCCGCCGTGGTCGAGGCGCTGTGGGAGGCCGGCGTGCCGCGGGACGTGCTCCAGCTCGTCGACTCCGTGGAGGGGGAGGTGGGGCAGGCCCTCGTCTCCCACCCCGGGGTGGACCGCATCGTCCTCACCGGCGCCTACGAGACGGCCCGGCTCTTCCAGTCCTGGCGGGCGGGGCGGCCGATGACAGCGGAGACCTCGGGCAAGAATGCCCTGGTCGTCACCCCCAGTGCGGACCGGGACCGGGCCGTGTGGGACCTCGTGACCAGCGCGTTCGGCCACGCCGGGCAGAAGTGCTCGGCGGCCTCCCTCGGGATCCTCGTGGGCAGCGTGGCGCGGTCCGAGCGGTTCCGCCGGCAGCTGCTGGACGCCGCGTCCTCGATGGTCGTGGACTGGCCGCAGAACCTGCAGGCCTCGGTGGGCCCGGTGATCGCCGAGCCCGGCGAGAAGCTGCACCGCGCCCTGACCCGCCTCGACCCGGGGGAGCAGTGGCTGCTCGAGCCGCGGCAGCTCGACGACACCGGACGGCTGTGGCGGCCCGGGATCAGGACGGGGGTGGCCCCCGGCTCCTTCTTCCACCGCACCGAGTGCTTCGGCCCCGTCCTGGGGCTGATGGAGGCCGCGGACCTGCAGGAGGCGATCGAGCTGCAGAACGCGGTCGAGTACGGGCTGACCGCCGGGCTGCACTCCCTGGACCCCGACGAGGTCAGCACGTGGGTGGAGCTCGTCGCGGCGGGCAACCTCTACGTCAACCGCGGCATCACCGGGGCGATCGTCCAGCGCCAGCCCTTCGGCGGCTGGAAGCGGTCCTCGGTGGGCCTGGGCGCCAAGGCCGGCGGACCGAACTACCTGGTCCAGCTCGGCTCGTGGCAGAAGGCCCCTTTCGGGGAGGTCCGGGCCGAGCAGGCCGGCACCGAGCTCTCCGCGTCCGTCGCCCGCCACCTCGCGGAGCTCCGCCCCCTCGTGCCCGAGCCGGACGCCGCCTGGCTGACCGCCTGCGCCGAGCAGGACCAGGCGTGGTGGGACCGGGAGTTCGGCCGCGCCCACGACCCCACCGGCCTGCAGTCCGAGGCCAACCTGTTCCGCTACCGCCCGCGCGACGTCGTCGTGCGTGCGGCCGAGGACGCCCCGCTCACGGACGTGATCCGGGTGGGGCTGGCCGCCGTGCGCTCCGGCGCCCGCGTGGTCCTCGTCCCCGCGGGGGAGGTCCCCGCGCAGGTGCAGGAGCTCTTCCGCTCGGTGCTGGACCCCTGCGGTGACGAGGCCTTCGCCCGCGTCGCCGCCGACTGGTCCGATCCGAGCGGGGCCGGACGGATCCGGGTGGTGGGCACCGCGCCGGGCCTGGCCGAGGCGCTCGCCGAGCGGCCCGAGGTCGCGCTGCTCACCGGGCCGGTGGTCGGCGCCTCCCGTGTGGAGATGCTCCCGCTGCTCGCGGAGCAGGCCGTGTCCGTGACGATGCACCGCTTCGGGAACCCCTCGACGGACGCCGAGACGGTGGTGCGCCGGGTGATCGCGTCCTCGCCGGGCCTGGGCACCCCGGCGCCACCGGTCGAAATGTAGGCGTCGCCCCTGGTGGGAACGAGGCGCCGGTGCGAGGCTGAGCCCATGCGCGCATCCCTGAGGTACCTCGCACTGGGTCTGGCCGGAGCGCTCGGCGTCTCCGGCACCGTTCTCGGCGGCTCCGCGGCCGTTGCGCACGACGACCGGCAGCACGGGGGCCGGGGCTCGCCGGTCACCGCCGAGCTGCCCAAGGTCCCCGTCATGACCGGCGGCGGCGGCGCGGTCTCCTCCGTGGACCCGCTCGCGAGCCAGGTCGGCATCGACGTGCTCGAGCGGGGCGGCAACGCCGCCGACGCCGCCGTGGCCGCGGCCGCGGCCCTGGGCGTCACCGAGCCGTACTCCGCGGGCATCGGCGGCGGCGGGTTCTTCGTGCACTACAGCGCGGAGACCGGCGAGGTCCGCACGGTCGACGGGCGCGAGACGGCCCCGGCCACGTTCACGGAGGACGAGTTCCTGGACGAGGGCGGCGAGCCCCTCGACTTCGCCACCGTGGTCAGCTCCGGGAAGTCCGTGGGCGTGCCCGGCACCCTGGCCACGTGGGAGACCGCGGCCGAGGAGTTCGGCACGATGGACCTGCACCGGTTGCTGCGGCCCGCGGAGCGGATCGCCGCCCGCGGCTTCGTGGTGGACGAGAACTTCCAGGAGCAGACCGCCCAGAACGCCGAGCGCTTCGGGAAGTTCCCCGAGACCGCGGAGCTGTTCCTGCGCGACGGCGAGGCGCCCGCGGTCGGCACCGTGTTCCGCAACCCCGACCTCGCCCGCACCTACCGCACCATCCGGCACGAGGGCACCGGCGCCTTCTACGACGGGTCGATCGGGGCGGCGGTCGTCGACGCGAGCCGGGAGCCCGCCACCGCCGAGGGCGTGGAGGTGCTCCCCGGGGAGATGACCCTCGAGGACCTGGGATCCTACGAGGCCCTGCTCAAGGACCCGGTCTCCACCGAGTACCGCGGCCTGGAGGTCTACGGCATGGGGCTGCCCAGCTCCGGCGGCATCACGGTGGCCGAGACCCTGAACCTCCTGGAGGCCTACGACGAGCGCACCGGGACGGCCCTCGGCGAAGTCTCCGCGACCCAGTACCTGCACCGCTTCTCGGAGGCCACGGCGACCGCCTTCGCCGACCGCAACCGGTGGATCGGGGACGTGCAGGGCGTGCCCGTCGAGGAGCTCACGAGCCAGGAGTTCGCCGACGAGCGGGCCTGCCTCTTCGACCCCGCTGAGGCCCAGGAGCGGCCCATCCCCTTCGGCGAGCCGGACGGGGACTACGCCGCGTGCGGGACTCCCGGGGCCCGTCAGCCCGAGCCGGTCGGCGGCGTCTCGACCACCCACCTCAACGTGGCCGACCGGTGGGGCGACGTGGTCTCCTACACCCTCACCATCGAGCAGACCGGCGGCTCCGGGATCACGGTCCCGGACCACGGGTTCCTGCTCAACAACGAGCTGACCGACTTCAACTTCGCGCCCGTCACCGAGGGCGTGCCGGATCCGAACCTGCCCGGCCCGGGCAAGCGGCCCCGCTCGTCGATGAGCCCCACGATCGTGCTCCGGGACGGGGAGCCGTGGATGTCGGTGGGCACCCCCGGCGGCGCCACGATCATCACCACGGTGGCGCAGATCCTCACCGGGCACATCGACCGGGACCTCGACCTCGTCGACGCCGTGGCCGCGCCCCGGCTGAGCTCCCGCAACGGGGCCGAGGGCGCCGACCTGGGTCTCCTCGACTCGCCCACGGGCGACGAACTGATCGCCCTCGGGCACGAGCTCGAGGACGTGCGCTGGATCGGCAACGCCTCCGCCATCCGGATCCTCGGCGACGGCCGCTTCGAGGCGGCGGCCGAGACCGAGCGCGGCTACGGCGGCTCCGCCATGGTGGTGCACCCCGAGCCGTGATGCCGCCCTGTTGCTGACCGGCCGCTGACCTGTTGCCGAGGCCCCGGGCCCCGTCCGCTCCGGACGGGGCCCGGGGACCGCCGGGACACGTCCTAGGCTGGGTCCGGACCGCGCGTCCCGCGCCACGTCCGTCCGACCCAGGAGCCGCACCGTGTTCAGCCACCCGCCCGCCGACCGCCCCGGCCCCTCCGAGCCCGTCGTGCCGGGGGACCCCGCCCTGGACGACCGGTGGCGGGCGGCCACGGCCGGGTGGCGCCCGTCCTCGATCCGCCCGTCCTCGATCCGCTCGGGCGAGCCCGACCGCGTCCGCGCCTGGGTGCGCCACGCCTGGGAGGGCCTCGCCGGCGGGGGTGTCGACGGCGCGGCCGCCGGGCCGGAGGACGACGACGCCGTCGGCCGGCGGGTGCGCGACCTGATGACCGTCGCCGCGCTGTTCGTCCTCCAGGAGCGCTTCCTGGCCGTCGCCGCCGGTGAACCGGTCCCGGCCGGGGCGCCCGACCCCCGGCGGGACGGCGCCCCCCTGGGCGACGACGAGGTCCTGGCGGTCGTGCGGCAGACGTGGGAGATCGACCCCGCGGAGGAGGGGGCGGAGGGGTTCGCGGCGGAGCTCGCCGGGTTCCTGCAGGACCACCTGGACGAGCTCGCCGAGGAGGTCCGCGAGCGGCTGGTGGACCGGCGCGGCCCCACCCAGGTGTTCGCCGAGCTGTGGAGCCTCGAGCACGTGGACGAGCTCGAGCCCGCCGACCAGGAGGGGGAGCCCCCGTTCCCGCTTCCCACCGACGACATCGCGTGGATCGTCAGCGGCGTCCCCGGCCCCGAGAAGCACACCGCCTGGGAATGGCTCACCCGCTGAGCCGGACCCCGGCCGCAGCGGCACCGGAATAAGCCGGCTCACCCACGACTTTTATGGATGTATCCACAAAATTTGCGACGAGGAGCCCCGCATGACCATCCAGCTCGGCCTGAACACCTTCGGCGACCTCTACCCCGGGCCGGACGGGCGGATGCTCGGCGGGGCGCAGGTGATCCGCAACGTCGTGGCCGAGGCGGTGCTGGCCGACCAGGTGGGACTGGACTTCTTCGGCATCGGCGAGCACCACCGGGAGGACTTCGCGGTCTCCTCGCCCGAGACGGTGCTCGCCGGCATCGCCACGGTCACGGAGCGGATCCGCCTGGGCTCCGCGGTGACCGTGCTCAGCTCCGACGACCCGGTGCGGGTCTACCAGCGCTTCGCCACCGTGGACGCACTCTCGTCCGGCCGCGCCGACGTCATCCTGGGCCGCGGCTCCTTCACCGAGTCCTTCCCGCTGTTCGGCTACCCGCTGGACGAGTACGAGGCGCTGTTCGAGGAGAAGCTGCAGCTGTTCGACCGGCTCCGCACCGAGGGCCGGATCGACTGGCAGGGCCGGCTGCGCGCGCCCATCCAGGGCCTGGAGGTCTACCCCAAGACCGAGGCCGGCGCGCTGCGCACGTGGATCGCCGTGGGCGGCTCGCCCAACTCGGTGGTCCGCGCCGCCCACTACGGGCTGCCCGTCATCTTCGCGATCATCGGCGGCAGCCCCTCGGCCTTCGCGCCCTTCGCCGACTACTACCGCCAGGCCCTCGAGCACTTCGAGAAGGAGCCGCAGCCGGTGGCCTTCCACTCCCCGGGCTACGTCGCGGAGACCGACGAGCAGGCCCGCGAGGAGTTCTTCCCGCACCAGGCGTACACGCACGCCCGGATCGGCAGGGAGCGCGGCTGGGGCCCGCTGACCCGCGCGGAGTTCGACGCGATGTGCGGGCCGGAGGGCGCCTACTTCGTGGGCTCCCCGGAGACGGTCGCCCGCAAGATCGTCCGGTCCTCGGCGGCGCTCGGCGCCTCGCGCTTCGACCTCAAGTACGCGGTGGGCACCCTGGACCACGCCCGGATGCGGCGCAGCATCGAGCTCTTCGGCACCGAGGTGCGCCGCTACGTCGAGGACATGACCGCCGACCTGTCGGCGCCCGTCACCGGCTGAGCTCCGGGCGATCGGCCTTCCCGAGTACTCAGTACACGCCAACGTGTACTGTTGGAGCATGACCTCGGTCGGCTCCACCCACGCCGCTGCCCTGACCCGGTTCGGCAGCGCCCTCTCGGAGGGCGTCCGCACCCGGATCCTGCTGTCCCTGCGCGAGGCCCCGGCGCGCCCCACGGACCTGACCGAGAGCCTCGGCGTGTCGAAGCAGGTGGTCTCCAATCAGCTCGCCTGCCTGCGCGGGTGCGGGCTCGTCGAGGCCACCCGCGAGGGACGCAACACCTGGTACCGGCTGGCCGACCCCCGTTTGGGCGGTGCGCTGGGAGAGCTGCTGGACCTGGTGGTCGCCGTGGACCCGGTCTGCTGCTCCCCGGAAGGCTGCACCTGCGCATGAGCTCGACCTCTCTCGGCCCCAGGCCCATCACGGCGGACCGGCGGGCTCTCCTGCACCGGAGGGTGCGGTGGATCGTGGCCGGCACGATCACCTACAACGTCCTCGAAGCGATCGTCGCGATCACCGCCGGTGCCGTCGCCTCGTCCTCGGCACTGATCGGCTTCGGCCTCGACTCCGTCGTCGAGGTGCTGTCGGCGGCCGCGGTGGCCTGGCAGTTCGCCGCTCCGGACCCGCATCGCAGGGAGCGGGCGGCCATGCGGGTGATCGCCTTCTCCTTCTTCGGGCTCGCGGTCTTCGTCACCGTCGACGCACTGCGCGCCCTGCTCGGGGCCGCCGAGCCGGAGCACTCCCCGGTCGGGATCGGACTGGCAGCGTTGAGCCTGGTGGTCATGCCGCTGCTGTCCTGGTTCGAGCGCCGCACCGGCCGGGAGCTGGGCTCCGCCTCAGCGGTGGCCGACTCCCGGCAGACCCTGCTGTGCACCTACCTCTCGGCCGTGCTGCTGGTGGGCCTGGTCCTCAACAGCGCCTTGGGCTGGGCCTGGGCCGACCCGGTCGCCGCGCTGGTGATCGCCGTCGTAGCGCTGCGAGAGGGCCTGGAGGCCTGGCGGGGGGACGCCTGCTGCACGCCGGCGGCCGTCCTCGTCGGCGCGGACGCCGACGACGGCGCGGACGGGTGCGGCCCCGGCTGCTCCTGCTGCCCGTGAGCCGGCTCCCGAGGCGCCGCTCCCAGCGCGGGCCCGGCGCTCAGCTCCGCAGCCGGGCCACGGCCTCGTCCTGGTGCAGGATGTCCTGGCGCATCTCGTCCTCGAGGAAGGCCAGCAGCGCGCGGGAGAGCTCCGAGTTCTCGGAGGCCACGGCGTCCCGGGCCACCGCGGCCCGGAAGTTGTGGGCGAACGCGTCGATCGCGGTCTGGGCGACGCAGCTGTGCGTGGAGATCCCGCAGAGCATCAGGTGGGTGGCGTCCAGGTTGCGCAGCCGGGCCGCGAGGTCCGTGTCGAAGAACGCGCTGTCCCGGGTCTTGACCAGCCCCGTCCCGCCCTCGGTGTCGAGACCGGCCACGTACTCGGACTGCTCCGTGCCGGGGAACGCGAAGCCCTGCCCGTCGTCGTGCATGTTGACGGTCCACGTGGAGCCGTCCCGCTCGTGCTGTGTGCGGATCAGCACGATCGGGCAACCGCCCTCGCGGGCCGCCCGGATCAGCTCGTTGACCTTCTCCGTCACGGGCTCCCGCTGCTCCTCGAGCTCGGGGAAGTCGAAGTACGAGTTCTGCATGTCGATGACGAGCAGGGCGGTGCGGCCCTGCTCCGGGTGCTGGGGCATGGCGTCCTCTCCGGTGCGGGGGGAGCCCCGCGAGGGGCTCCGGTGGACAACGATCCGATCAGTGAACTTACTACCTTCGGGCGCGCGGCTCCACCCGCTCCGGGGCTCCGGTAGCCTGAGGCGCATGGCCTATCACGCGGACGCCCTCGAGCTCGAGGGCAAGGAGATCCTCACGTGGGAACGCTTCGGCGAAGCGACCCAGGAGCTCGCCCAGAGCGTCGTGGACAGCGGCTTCCTGCCGGACATCATCATCGCGGTGGCCCGCGGCGGTCTGCTCCCGGCCGGTGCGCTGTCCTACGCGATGGGGGTCAAGCTCTCGGACGCGATCAACGTGGAGTTCTACACCGACGTCCACCAGACCCTGCCGGACCCCGTGCTGCTCGCCCCGATGCTGGACACCGAGTCCATCGCGGGCCGGAAGCTGCTCGTCGTCGACGACGTGGCGGACTCCGGGCGGACCCTCGCCCTGGTGCTGGAGCTGCTGCGCGGCCTGGGCGCGGAGGCGCGCTCCGCCGTCATCTACGGCAAGCCCCGCTCCGTGATCCGGCCCGACTACCTGTGGAAGGCCACCGACGACTGGATCGTCTTCCCCTGGTCGGCCGCCCCGCCGGTCACCGCCGGCGCCTGACGACCCCCGGGCCGCGTCCCGCCCGGGCCGCTCCTCATCCGGTCAGCGCAGCGCCGCCCGCACCCCGGGGTGGCCGGCCACGACGAGCCACACGACGTTGACCGCGACCAGGACGGTGGTGCTGAGCCCGGGCAGCAGGTGCCCGCCCAGGAGGAACACCGCCAGGTCGAAGAGGTCGCCGAGCACGGCCAGGGAGCAGAAGACGATGCCGAGGATCCAGCCCCACTGCAGCTGCTCGCGCAGCGGGAACCAGACCAGCGCGTAGAGGGCCGTCGTCAGCACCACGCCGAGGAGCGCCAGCGCGGCGGACAGCCCGGCGCCGGGGAGCCCCGGCACCCGCGCCAGGTCCTCCATGCCGGGGAGCTGGGCGCTGGGGCCCGCGACCGCCTGCACGAACGTGTCCGCCACGTTGACGGCGAACGAGAGCAGGGTGAGCCGCAGCAGCAGGCGCAGCCGGGCCGTCATCGGCGGCCCGGGCGGGACCGTGCCGGGACCCGGTCCGCCGGGGAGCCGCGGGGGCGGCCCGCCGCCCGGACGGTGCGGGCCGCCGGGACCGTGCGGGTGCTGGCTCATGGCCTGTGCCTCCTGGCGCGCGCGAGGTGTGCTCACCGCCGAACCTACCGCTCCCTGCCCCGTCCGGCACGGGTTTCCAGGGATCGTCCCCCGCGGGACCTCCCCGGGGCGGCCCGTGCGACGTGGATCACCCGGGGTAGGCTGGCACGGTAGGCACCGACGGCGCGACCGCTCGTCGGTCGTGCGCGCACCCGTGACGACCGACCAGCCAGGAGCAGCCGCGACATGACGACTCAGCACGACCGGACCGCCGCCCCCGACCGCCACCGCGCCGAGGTGATCGACGCCCCGCTGCGTGCGGACGTCCGCCGCATCACGACCCTGCTGGGGGAGACCCTGGCCCGTCAGCGCGGCGAGGAGCTGCTGGAGCTGGTCGAGCAGGTCCGCCGGCTCACCAAGGACGCGAAGGACGCCAAGGCCTCCGGGGCCGACGACGCCGCGGGCCAGGTCCGCGACCTGCTCGGCTCCCTGCCCCTGGACCGGGCGACGGACCTGGTGCGGGCCTTCGCCCACTACTTCCACCTGGCCAACGCCGCCGAGCAGGTGCACCGCGTGCGCGTGCTCGGCCGCCGCCCCGAGGACGAGGGGTGGCTCGCCGCGGCGGTCGCCGACGTCGCCGCCGAGGCCGGTCCCGACGCCCTGCGCGAGGCGGTGGGCAGCCTGGACGTCCGGCCGGTGTTCACCGCGCACCCCACCGAGGCCTCCCGGCGCTCCGTGCTGACCAAGATCCGGCACCTCTCCGACATCCTGGCCCGCGAGACCGCCGAGGGCTCCGCCGCGCGCCGCAGCCAGGACCGGCGCCTCGCCGAGCTGATCGAGCTCCTGTGGCAGACCGACGAACTGCGCCAGAACCGCCCCACCCCGCTCGACGAGGCCCGCAACGCCCTGTACTACCTGCGGGAGGTCCTCACCGAGACCATGCCCGTGCTGCTCACGGACCTCGAGGACCAGCTCTCGCAGCACGACGTGCACCTGCCGGCCGGCCCCCCGCCGCTGCGCTTCGGGTCCTGGATCGGCGGGGACCGGGACGGCAACCCCAACGTCACCCCCGAGATGACCCGCCGGGTCCTCCAGCTGCAGGGGCAGGCGGCCGTCGACATCGCCCTGAGCTTCCTGGACGTGCTGGTCTCCCGGCTGTCCCCCTCCACCGCCATCGTCGAGGTCGACCCCGAGCTGCGCGAGTCCGTGGAGCGGGACGTGGCGCACCTGCCCGGCCTGGACCCGCGGGTCCTGGAGCTCAACGCGCAGGAGCCGTACCGGCTCAAGCTCACCTGCATCAAGGCCAAGCTGATCAACACCCGCCGCCGGTTCGCGGAGGAGACCGTGCACGAGCCGGGCCGGGACTACCGGACCACCGCCGAGCTCGTGGCCGACCTCGACGTCGTGGCCCGCTCGCTGCGGCACCACGCGGGCGCGCTCGCCGCCGACGGCTCGCTCGCCGCGGCGACCCGCACCATCGCCGGCTTCGGCCTGGGCCTGGCCACCCTGGACGTCCGCGAGCACGCCGACGCCCACCACGAGGCCGTGGGGCAGCTGCTCGACCGGCTGGGCGAGCTGGACCAGCCGTACGCGGACATGGACCGGGGGGCGCGCGCCGCGGCGCTCGCCGGGGAGCTCGCCGGTCGCCGCCCGCTCGCCCCGCCGGGGCTGTCCACGGGCGCCGTGCACCTCGACGGCGACGCGGACCGGACGTTCGCGGTCTTCCGGGAGATCGCCCGGGCCCAGGAGACCTACGGCGAGGAGATCGTCGAGACCTACATCGTGTCCATGACCCGCGACGCGGACGACATCCTGGCCCCCGTGATCCTGGCCCGCGAGGCCGGGCTGGTGGACCTCACCGGCGAGCAGGACCGCGCCACCCTCGGCTTCGCACCGCTGCTGGAGACCGTCGGGGAGCTGCGCCGCTCCGCGGAGGTCATCGACGAGCTGCTCTCCGACCCGGCCTACCGGCGGGTGGTCGCGGCGCGCGGGAACATCCAGGAGGTCATGCTCGGCTACTCCGACTCCAACAAGGAGTCCGGGGTGATGACCAGCCGGTGGGAGATCCACCGGACCGAGCGCCGGCTGCGCGACGTCGCCGCCCGGCACGGCGTGCGGCTGCGGCTCTTCCACGGCCGCGGCGGCTCCGTGGGCCGCGGCGGCGGCCCCACCCACGACGCGATCCTCGCCCAGCCCAGCGGCGTCCTCGCCGGCGAGATCAAGTTCACCGAGCAGGGCGAGGTGATCAGCGACAAGTTCTCCCTCCCCGCCCTGGCCCGGGAGAACCTCGAGCTGTCCCTGGCCGCCGTGCTGCGCGCCACGGCGCTGCACCAGGACCCGCGCTCCACCGAGGAGGAGCTGGACCGGTGGGGCGAGGTCATGGACGTGGTCAGCGACGCCGCCTTCTCCTCCTACACGGGCCTGGTCGAGGACCCCGACCTGCCGGAGTACTTCCTGTCCGCCACCCCGGTGGAGCAGCTCGGCGCGCTGAACATCGGCTCCCGCCCGGCCAAGCGCCCGTCGTCGGACAAGGGCCTGTCCGGGCTGCGGGCCATCCCGTGGGTCTTCGGCTGGACGCAGTCCCGCCAGATCGTGCCCGGCTGGTTCGGGGTGGGCTCGGGCCTGCGCGCCGCCCGCGAGGCGGGGATGGAAGGGGACCTGCACACCATGCTGGAGCGCTGGCACTTCTTCCGCTCCGTGATCTCCAACGTGGAGATGACCGTGGCGAAGACCGACCTGGAGATCGCCGCCCACTACGTCCGGGCGCTGGTGCCCGAGCGGCTCCAGCACGTGTTCGAGGTGATCCGCCGCGAGTACGAGCTCACCCTCGACGAGCTCGCCCGGCTCACCGGGCAGGCGGAGCTGCTGGACGGCAACCCCACCCTGAAGCAGACGCTCGAGGTGCGGGACCAGTACCTCGACCCCATCTCCTACCTGCAGGTGGAGCTGCTCCGCCGGATCCGGGAGCAGGACGCCGAGGGCCGGGAGGTCGACGAGGGCCTGCAGCGGGCCCTGCTCATCACCATCAACGGGGTGGCCGCCGGCCTGCGCAACACCGGCTGACCGCCCGGGCCGGGCGGCGGCGCGGAGGGCGCGGCCGCCCGGCCCGGTCCGCGGGCGGGAAGAGGTCCGCGGCCCGGCCGGACCGGGGCCCGGATCAGGGGACGGGCAGCAGCAGGGCGACGGCGCCGAGCACGGACAGTCCCGCTCGGAGGTGGTTGGCCCGCGTCCACGGCCGCGCGTAGGCGGACCACACCACGGTCCGGCGATCGGTGCCGGCCAGCCGGGCGTTGAGCGGGACGTTGACCGCCACGGTCAGGACCCAGCCCGCCAGGGAGGCCAGCGCACCCAGCACGCGCAGCGGCCCGCCGGGTGCGGAGAGGCTCGTGCCGACCACGACCAGACAGGCCAGGGCGGTGCCGAAGAACAGCACCAGGAACGGCGCCCGCACCGCGGCCCGGTTGACGGCGATCATCGCCGAGGCCGCCGCACCGCCGGGAAGGCGCCGCAGCGCCGGCATCACCACCAGGGAGAACGCCAGGTAGAACCCGCCGACCAGTCCCGAGCCGATCCCGGCGACCAGCGCCGGCCACGTCTCCACGCCGCGGGACTCAGTCGCCGACGGCGTCGCGGCCGCGGCGCACGATCAGCGGATCGGCCGGGTGGACCACGGACGGGTCCTTGTCCTCGTAGTCGAACTGGTCCAGGAAGAAGCGCAGCGCGTTGATCCTCGCCCGCTTCTTGTCGTTGGACTTCACCGTGGTCCACGGGGCGTGGTCGGTGTCCGTGCGCAGGAACATCTCCTCCTTGGCCTCGGTGTAGTCCTCCCACCGGTCCAGGGAGGCGAGGTCCTGCGGGGACAGCTTCCACCGGCGCACGGGGTCGATCTGGCGGATCGCGAACCGGGTCCGCTGCTCCTGCTGGGTCACGGAGAACCAGAGCTTGGTGAGGTGGATGCCGGAGTCCACGAGCATCTTCTCGAACACCGGGGCCTGGTCCATGAACCACGCGTAGTCCTGCGGGGTGCAGAAGCCCATCACGGGTTCCACCACCGCGCGGTTGTACCAGGAGCGGTCGAAGAGCACCATCTCCCCGGCGGTGGGCAGGTGGCGGATGTAGCGCTGGAAGTACCACTGCCCGGCCTCGCGGTCCGAGGGCTTGGTCAGGGCCACGACCCGGGCGGCGCGCGGGTTGAGGTACTCGGTGAACCGCTTGATCGTCCCGCCCTTGCCGGCGGCGTCCCGGCCCTCGAACACGATGACGTGCTGGAGGTCGTGGTCCTGGCCCCAGTACTGGAACTTCAGCAGCTCGATCTGGAGCTTGTACTTCTCCAGCTCGTACTCCTCCCGGCTCATCAGCTCGTCGTAGGGGTGGTCCTCCCGCCAGGTCTCCACGGCCGAGCCCCCCGGGTCGATGAGGTCCGGGTCCTCCTCGTGCCCGTGGGGCACGGTGTAGCCCATCTGCGTGAGGTGGTCGATGAACTCCCGCAGGTTCTCCCGCACGGCCCACTGGTCGGCGGGCATCCACTGCCGTTTTCCGTCGGGCATCGGCCGTTCCTCTCCGGTCAGGGTCTCTTGAGCGCAGTGTAGGCGTGCTCATCCTGACCCGCCCGGGCGGCGGGCACATGACCGCCCGGTGAACACCGGGGTCCGGCCGTGCCGGGCCGACCGTGCGGAACCCCGTGCGGTCGGCTAGGTGTGATGTCCAGGGAGGTTGTCCCGCCGCAAGGCGGTGAGTCGGGCTGACACGGGAAGGCCTCCGGTAGTGAAGTGGAGCTGTCTAGTTCACCGCTTCACCCACCGGAGGCCTTCATGTCCCACGTTAACGCCGTCCTGACCCCTCGTACACGCCTACGCCTGGCCCGGCTGATCGTCGAGGATCAGTGGACCTACGCCGCGGCGGCCAAGATGTTCATGGTCTCTGCCCGCACGGCCAAGAAATGGGCCGACCGCTACCGGGCCGAAGGCCAAGCCGGGATGGCTGATCGCAGCTCTCGCCCGCGCACCAGCCCGACCAAGACCGCCCCCGGGGTGGTCCGGAGGATCGTGGCCCTGCGGTGGCGACACCGGCTGGGCCCAGTGCAGATCGCCGGCCGACTCGGAATGCCGGCCTCGACCGTGCATGCGGTGCTGGTGCGCTGCCGGATCAACCGGCTCTCCCGCATCGACCGGGTCACCGGCGAACCCCTGCGCCGCTACGAACACGACCATCCCGGATCACTGATCCACGTCGACGTCACCAAGTTCGGCAACATCCCCGACGGAGGTGGCTGGCGCTACCTCGGTAAGCAGCAAGGCGACCGCAACCGCGCCACCACCGATACTCAACGCCGCAAAGGCCCAGTACGTGGCCCCCTGATCGGGACCGCCTTCGTGCATACCGTGATCGATGACCACTCCCGGATGGCGTACGCGGAGATCTGCACCGATGAGAAGGCTGCCACCGCGATCGGGGTGCTGCGCCGAGCCAGGGCGTGGTTCGCCGACCAGGGCGTCACCGTGGAGCGGGTGCTCTCGGACAACGGATCCTGCTACCGCTCCCATGCCTGGGCCCAGGCCTGCGCCGAGCTGAGCATCAAGACCAAACGCACCCGCCCCTACCGGCCCCAGACCAACGGCAAGATCGAACGCTTCCACCGCACCCTGGCCGATGGCTGGGCCTACGCCCGGTTCTACCCCTCCACGGCAGAGCGCGACGATGCCCTACCGGGCTGGCTGCACTTCTACAATCATCATCGAGCCCACTCCGCACTTGGAGGCCAGCCACCGGTCACCCGCCTGACCAACCTCCCTGGACGTCACAGCTAGGGGGTCTCGCCCGCGGCACCGTCGACGCCGACGCTCACGTCGTGGCCGACGGCGGTGCCGTGCTCCACCGTCCGCGAGACCGTGCAGTACTTGTCGTGGGACAGGGTGACGAGGCGTTGGACCATGCCGGCGGCCTTGCGGCCGGCATCGTCGTCGGGGAACGCGAGGTGGAAGGAGAGGTGCAGGTCCTCCAGACGGTTCGCCCCGTTCTCCTCGAGGATCTTCCGTCCGGTCGCCTCGACGCGGAACTCCGAGGTCTCCGAGCTGCGGGAGGTCGCGACGTCCACGTCGATGGCCGAGCACCCGGCGATGGCGGCCAGCAGGAGCTCCACGGGGGACAGCAGGCCCTCACCGCGGCCGAAGGCGATCTCGGCCCCCTCGGCGTTGCGGGCGGTGTAGTGGCCGGTGGCGGTGCGGGTCAGCTCGACGGAACGCGGGGCGGGGTCGTTGATCTCACTCATGCACCCATGATGCCAACCCCGCTCGCGTCGGCGGTCCCGGCACCGCCCCCGGGGGCCGGCGGAATAGGCGCTGCGGCCGTCGCCGTTGACGTGGGAACGTCACCGTCCAGCGCCCAGGAGGCCGGCTTGTCCCCATCACGACCGGCGCACGACGGCCGCGAGCCCGAGGAGCCCGAGCGGAGCCACCTGGACGCCGAGCTCGAGGCGCTGATCGCCGACTACCGCCGGCTGCACCAGGACGACGCCCGTCTGCGCCGGATCGAGCGCATCATCCACGCCGCCCACCGGTCCGCCGAGGAGGAGGGCGGGGACCGTGCCGGCGAGATCCGCGAGGAGCAGATCGCGCCCGCGCTGAGGGTCCAGGACGCGCGGCGGGTCGCCGCCGGGCTGCTGCGCACCGAGGAGGACATGAGGGCCTACGCGGCCCGTTTCGCCCGGCGCAGCACCGAGAACGACCCGGCGGGAAGGGACCTGGAGCGCCAGGCGCACGCGCTGGACGCCGCGGGCCGGAACTGGGTGCTCATGATCGGCCAGAACCGTGACCACGGACTGGTCGCCTGCCGCTTCGTCCGGGAGAAGGGCATCCCGCACGCCCGCGTGGTGTCCTTCACCGCGGAACGGCTGAGGCTGCCCATCCTGGTCGTCGAGCTCGGCCTGGACGAGGAGGGCCCCTGCCCCGGGTGAGCTCTCCGCCGCGGGCGGCGGCCGGGTGCGCGGGGCACGCCACGACGGGTCGACCTCCGGCGACCAGGGGTCAGGTCCGCGTCGCCAGCACCAGCTCCGTGAGCGCGCTGAGCAGCGGCCCCTCCACGCCCAGGGCGGGTGCCTGCCCGAGCGCCCCCACGGGATCGCGCCGCACGGCCTCGTGCACCCGCCGCTTGACCTCGTAGCCGATCTGGGCGTCGTTGAGCAGGTCGAAGACGCGGTCCGCGGGATCCTGGGCGGCCACGGCGCCCAGTCCCGCCGACCGCACCACGAGGCGCGCCCCGGGGGCGACCCCCTCGACGGTGACCGAGGTGCGGTGCCCGCGCACACCGTTCCCCCGCCGGGCGGTGCGGACCGGGACGGCCCTCCCATCCACGGTCACGGTCGGCTCCGCCGGCTCCTCGAGGCCGATGAAGGTGAGGGTCCAGGTGCGCGCCGCCGGCAGGCAGCCGAGGTGGCCCTGTGCCGGGCCGACCGTGAACTCCCCGGCGGCGGCGTCGAGGGCGAGCGGGGTGCGCGCCCAGCGGGCCGGGTCGAGGCCGTCGCCGCTGTCGTCGTCCTCGTCCAGGACGGTGCGGTGCGAGGCGCCGGCGACCACCAGGACCTCCAGCTCCCCGGGATTGCCGGGGTCCGGCGCGGCGTCGTCGTCGGACCCCGCGAGGGGCACGATCGCGCCGGAGCGGGCCAGGACGGGCACGTCGTCGAGGCCCCGGTGCAGCACGAGCTCCCGCCCGCCGTCGTAGACGGTGCCCGTGAACAGGTCCGTCCAGGACCCCTCCGGCAACCACACCGGCACCGCCGCGCGGGTGACCACGGGGTCCGCGGGGGAGGTGACCGGGGCGACCATCAGCTCGGGCCCGAACAGGTACTGGTGGCCGTACCGGTAGGCCTGCTCCGCCTCCGGGTGCTCGTGGTACAGGGGCCGGACCAGGGGGACGCCCTCCACGGCGGCGGCCCGGTTGGCGGTGTGCAGGTAGGGGACCAGCCGGTGCCGCAGCCGGAGGCCGCGCTCCATGGCCTCCGCATAGGGGGAGCGGTAGCGCCACGGCTCCTTGGCGATGAAGTCGTTGTCGCCCGAGTGCAGGCGCAGGATCGGGGAGAACACCCCGAACTGCAGCCAGCGGGTGGCCAGCTCGTCGTCGCGGGCGCCGAAGACGTGCCCGCCGATGTCGTGGCTCCACCAGCCGAAGCCGATGTTCGCCGCCGTCGCCGTGAAGTACGGCTGGAACGCCAGCGAGGCCCAGGAGATGACGGTGTCGCCGGAGAAGCCGACCGGGTAGCGGTGGCTGCCGGGCCCGGCGTAGCGGGAGAGCGTCAGCGGGCGGGACCCGTCCGCGCCCGAGTCCAGGAAGTGGTAGTGGTTGAGCACCCACAGGGGGTCGACCCCGGGCAGCCGCGAGTGCGGCCCGGACTGCCAGTCGACCCACCAGAAGTCCACGCCGTCGGCCTCCAGGCCGCGGTGCAGGACCTCGAAGTACGCGGCCACGAAGTCCCGGTCGGTGACGTCGAAGGCCACGGGCTCTTCCGAGCCCGGCTCGCGCCCCAGGGCCTCGAGCATCGCGGGGTGCGCGTCCTCGAAGGAGCGCACCCCGTCGGCCGGGTGCAGGTTGAGCGTGACCCGGTAGCCGTGCTCGTGCGCCCACGCGAGGAAGCCCCGCGGGTCCGGGAACAGCTCCCGGTTCCAGGTGTAGCCCGTCCAGCCCGAGCCGTGCCGGCGCTCCACGTGCTCGTCCGTGAGGTGCCAGTCCATGTCCACCACCAGCACGGAGAACGGCAGGCGGCGCCGGTCGAACTCGGCGACCAGCTCCCGGTACTCGGCCTCGTCGTAGGCGTGGTACCGGCTCCACCAGTTGCCGAGCGCCCAGCGCGGCAGGACGGGCTGCGGCCCGGACAGGGCGTAGAGGTCGCGCAGCGCCTGCCGGTGGTCGTGGCCCCAGCCGAAGAGGTAGAGGTCCACGGCGCCCTCCTCGGGCGCGCGCGGCGCGTACCAGCCGTCGTCCGTGAGCAGCACCGAGGCGGAGTCGTCGATCACCCCGAAGCCCTCGCGGGACGTGATGCCCGGCTCGAGCGGGATCGGGCCGTCGGCCTCGTCCAGGGTGCGCGCGGTCCCGCCCAGGGTGGGGGCGGGCACGCCGTAGCGCCACACGCTGTGGTAGCTGGTCACGCCGCCGCGGATCTGCGCGGACAGTCCCGTCGGGCTGAAGGCCCGCTCGTCGTAGCTGAGGTGGATCCGCTCCGTGCTCAGCTCCAGCCCGGCCGCCGTGCGCCGCACCCGGAAGTCCGGCACCGGGAACCGGCGGTCGACGGCGAACGCGGACGGACGGTCCTCGAAGCGGCCGGCGGGACTGTACTCCAGGCGCAGCAGCCCGGGGCTCAGCACGCTGATGCGGTAGTGCTCGCCGGCGACGACGGCGCCCGGGTCCGCGGTGCCGGCGCCGGTGGGACGGAAGTGGGGGAGGGGCATGCGTCCACCCTAGGCGGACCGGGGCGGGAATAATCCGGGACGGGCGCCGCTTGACGGTAGTAGTTCAAATTTGAAAGAACAGGGCGGGCCGTCCGGCCGGACGCCGCCGCGGAGCAGGAGGACCACATGCAGTTCGGCATCTTCACCATCGGGGACGTCACCGAGGACCCCACCACGGGACGCACCCCCACCGAGCACGAGCGGATCAGGGCCACCGTCGAGATCGCGAAGAAGGCGGAGGAGGTGGGCCTGGACGTCTTCGCCACGGGCCAGCACCACAACCCGCCGTTCGTGGCGCCGGGGAACCCGCCCGTCCTGCTGGCGAGCATCGCGGCGCAGACCGAGCGGCTGCAGCTGTCCACGGCCACCACCCTGATCACCACCACCGACCCGGTGCGCATCGCGGAGGACTACGCCTACCTGCAGCACCTGACCGACGGCCGCGTGGACCTCACCATGGGGCGGGGCAACACCGGCCCGGTCTATCCGTGGTTCGGCCAGGACATCCGCCAGGGCATCCCGCTGGCGATCGAGCACTACAGCCTGCTCCACCGGCTGTGGCGGGAGGACGTGGTCAACTGGCAGGGCCGGTTCCGCGGCGCCCTGCAGGGTTTCACCTCGACCCCGCGCCCGCTCGACGGCGTGGCCCCCTTCGTGTGGCACGGCTCGATCCGCTCCCCCGAGATTCCGGAGCAGGCCGCCTACTACGGCGACGGGTTCTTCCACAACAACATCTTCTGGCCCGCCGAGCACACCCGACGGATGGTGGAGTTCTACCGGACGCGCTTCGAGCACTACGGCCACGGCTCGGCCGACCAGGCCATCGTGGGCCTCGGCGGCCAGGTGTTCATGCGCCGGAACTCCCAGGACGCCGTGCGGGAGTTCCGCCCCTACTTCGACAACGCCCCCGTCTACGGGCACGGGCCGTCCCTGGAGGACTTCACCACGCAGACGCCGCTGACCGTCGGCTCCCCGCAGCAGGTCATCGAGAAGACCCTCGGGTTCCGCGACTACGCGGGCGACTACCAGCGCCAGCTGTTCCTGATGGACCACGCCGGCCTGCCGCTCAAGACCGTCCTGGAGCAGCTCGACCTGCTGGGCGAGGAGGTCGTGCCGGTGCTGCGCAAGGAGTTCGCCGCGCTCAGGCCCGCCCACGTGCCGGAGGCCCCGACCCACGCCTCGCTGCTGGAACGCCACCGCGCCGGCCAGGACCCGGTGCCCGGCGGCGCCGAGGACTCGCCCGCCGGGCGGGCCCGCGCCGCGCAGGCCGCGGAGCCGACCACGGGGCGGACCACGGAGAAGGCCCACCGATGAGCGTCCGGAACCCCACCGGGACGACGACGCCGGACCCCACCGCGGCGCGCCCGCTCACCGTGGCCGTGGTGTCGGCGGGGATGTCCGACGCCTCCTCCACCTCGCTGCTGGCCGACCGGCTCGCCGAGGCCGCCCGGGACGGACTGGCCGAGACGCCGGTGCGGATCGAGCGCGTGGACCTGCGCCCGCTGGCCCACGCCGTCGCCGACCACCTGCTCACCGGGTTCCCCGGTCCGGAGCTGCGGACCGCCCTGGACACGGTCGCCGGGGCGGACGCCCTGATCGCGGCCACCCCGACGTACAAGGCCTCCTACTCGGGGCTGTTCAAGTCCTTCTTCGACCTCGTCGACGACGCCGCGCTGGAGGACGTGCCCGTGCTGGTGGCCGCGACCGGGGGCACGGCACGCCACTCCCTGATGCTCGACACCGCCATGCGCCCCCTGTTCACCCACCTCAAGGCGCTGGTGCTGCCCCTGGGGGTCTACGCCGCCACCGAGGACTGGGCCGGCGGATCGCTCGAGTCGCGCATCCGGCGCGCCGGCGCGCAGCTGGCGCGCTCGATCGCGCCGGGAGCGCAGCCGGCCGGACGGGCGGCCGGCGAGGTCCCGGCCGGTGCGGCCGCGCCCGGGCGGGGCGGCGGGTTCGACGGGGTCCCCGACTTCGCGGACCTGCTCGCCCGGGCCGGCCGGTGACCGGCCACCCGGCGGCCGCGCCGGAGCCCGCGGCCGCGCCGGAGCCCGCCGCCCGCCCGTGGGACGTGTGGCAGCTGTTCTTCGAGACCACCGCCCGGCTGACCACGGAGATCGAGGCGCGGCTCAAGGAGCACGGCTGCTCGCTCATGGACTACCAGGTGCTCCTGCTGCTGCGCAACGCCGACGACCACCGGCTGCGGATGGGGGAGCTGGCCCAGCGGCTGGTCTTCTCCCCGAGCCGGCTCAGCTACCAGATCGGCGTGCTGGAGAAGCGCGGCTGGGTGCGGCGCCGGCGCTGCGCCGAGGACGCGCGCGGCCTCGAGGCCGAGCTCACGGAGGAGGGGCTGCGCGCCTTCCGGCGCCTGCGGCCCGCCCACGCCCGCGACGTCGAGGAGCTGTTCCTCCGTGCGCTCGAGGGCGACGACGCCGACCGGCTGGCCGCCGTCATGGACCGGCTGGCCCGCCGGCTGGCCTGAGGACGGGGCTGCGGCGTCCCGGTCCGCGAGCTCAGCGCAGTGCCGCCCGCACGCCCGGCCGGGCGGCCACCACGAGCCAGGCCACGTCCACGACGGCCTTGAGCGCGCCCGTCGCGAGTCCGATCGACGTGCCCGCCGGGACCACGAGCAGCAGCACGGCGTTGGCCACGGTGGTCAGGAGCGCCATGGACGCGAAGACGATGCCGAGGATCCACGCCCACTGCCGCTGCTCGCGCAGCGGGAAGTACACCAGGGCGTAGAGCCCGGCGGTGAACCCGAGGCCGAACAGGAGCGAGATGGCGAGGACGACCGTCCCGAACGCCCCTGCGGGCAGGCCGGTGTACTGCTCGGGCGCCGCCAGGTACCCCACCGCGCTGCCGAGGACCGCGACCACGAAGGACGCCACGGTGAGCCGGAGCAGCAGCCGCAGATCGGCCGTCACCGGGGGCCGGGGCGGGCGGGCCTTCGCGTAGGGAGGAGCGCCGGGCGGCGGCGGGCCGCCGTGGCCCCGGGGCTGGTGGGGCTGCTGGGACATCGTCGGTGCCTCCTGACGCACGGGCCTGACACGGGGAGGGCCCTGCGCAGGGCCCAGCACCGAACCTATCCGTTGGAATCGCATTCGCGAACACCTGGCGGCCCCATGGCCCCGGTGCGGCGGAGCGTGACGCCCGGATCCGCTCAGGCGGGGGAGGTCCCGGCCGCGACGAGCGCCGCGGTCGCCGCCGCGATCGCCTGCTCCTCGTCGGTGGGCACCACGAGGACCTCCAGTGCGGATCCCGGCGCGGAGATCCGGCGGACCTCCCGCGAGCGGGCGGCGTTGGCGTCGTCGTCGAGCACGACCCCGAGGGCGCCCAGCCGCCCGCAGACGCGGGCGCGGAAGGCCGAGGCGTTCTCCCCGATCCCGGCCGTGAAGACCAGCGCCTGCGCGCCGTCCACGGCCACGTGGTAGCCGCCCACGTACTTCGCCAGGCGGTGGGCGGCCATCTCCAGGGCCAGCTCGGCGCGCTCGTCGCCGCGGTCGGCGGCCTCCTGGACGGCGCGCATGTCGTGGTCGCCGGCGATGGCCCGCAGGCCGGACTCCTTGTTGAGCACGGCGTCGAGCCGCTCGGGGGTCATCCCGGGGTCCCGGCGCAGGACGGCGGTGACCACGGACGGGTCCAGGTCCCCGGTGCGGGTGCCCATCACCAGGCCCGCCAGGGGGGTGTAGCCCATCGACGTGTCGTAGGAGGCGCCGTCCTTGACCGCCGTCACCGACGCGCCGTTGCCCAGGTGCGCCACCACGCAGCTGAACCGCTCGCGCGGGACGCCCAGGAACTGCGCCGCCTGACCCGTCACCCAGTCGTGGGACGTGCCGTGGAACCCGTAGCGGCGGATCCCCCAGCGCTCGTAGAACTCCTCCGGCACGGCGTAGCGCCACACGTGCTCGGGCATGGTGCGGTGGAAGGCGGTGTCGAACACGCAGATCTGGGGCAGGTGCGGCCACGTCTTCTGCACGGCCCGCAGGCCCAGGACGGCGGCGGGGTTGTGCAGGGGAGCCAGCGGGACCAGCCGCTCGATGTCGCGGATGATCTCGTTGGTCGCGAGCACCGGCGCGGAGAAGCGCTCGCCGCCGTGGACCACGCGGTGGCCCGCGGCGTCGATCGTGCGCCCCTCCAGCTCGGCCTCGAGCCGCTCCGCGAGCAGCTCGAGCGCCTGCGTGTGGTCCGCGATCCGCGAGCTGCCGATGTTCTCGATCAGCCCGGAGGCCAGCACCGTCCCGCCGTCCGCACCGGCCTCGAGCTCCCGGACCTGGTACTTGAGCGAGGACGAGCCGCAGTTGACGACGAGCACGAGCATGGAGGACTCCCTGGGGCTGTGGCGACGGGCATGGGGACGGGGACGGTGCGAGCGGTGGGCCGGTGGGTCACATGCCCTGCGCCTGGATCGCGGTGATCGCGACCGTGTTGACGATGTCGTCCACGGTGCACCCGCGCGAGAGGTCGTTGACGGGCTTGCGCAGCCCCTGCAGCACCGGGCCCACGGCCACGGCGCCGGCCGACTGCTGGACGGCCTTGTAGGTGTTGTTGCCGGTGTTGAGGTCCGGGAAGACGAACACGGTCGCCCGGCCGGCCACGGCGGAGCCGGGCAGCTTGGAGGCCGCGATCGAGGCGTCCACCGCGGCGTCGTACTGGATGGGGCCCTCCACCTCGAGCCCCGGGTCCGCGCCGCGCACGATCTCGGTGGCCGTCCGGACCTTGTCCACGTCCTCGCCGGAGCCGGACCCGCCGGTCGAGTAGGACAGCATCGCCACCCTGGGCTCCACCCCGAACTGGCGGGCGGTGCGGGCGGAGGCGAGCGCGATGTCCGCCAGCTGCTGGGCGTCCGGGTTGGGGTTCACGGCGCAGTCGCCGTAGACCAGGACGCGGTCCTCGAGGAGCATGAAGAACACGGAGGAGACGATCTTCACGCCCTCGGAGGTCTTCACGAACTCCAGGGCGGGGCGGATCGTGTTGGCGGTGGTGTGCGCGGCGCCGGAGACCATGCCGTCCACGTCCCCCATCTGCACCATCATGGTGCCGAAGTAGGAGCCGTCGAGCATCCGCTCCAGTGCCGTCTCCGGCTGCACGCCCTTGTGGGCGCGCAGCCGCACGTACTCCCCGGCGTACTTCTCGCGCAGCGCGTCGTCGTGCTCGAAGTCCACGAGGGTCAGCCCGTCCTCGGCGAAGTCGAGGTTGATGCCCTCCGTCTGGCACAGCTGGGCGATCCGCCCGGGGTCGCCCAGGACCGTGAGGTCGCAGAAATTGCGGCGGTGGATCATCTCGGCGGCCCGCAGGATGCGGGGGTCCTCGCCCTCGGGCAGCACGATGTTCTTCCGGTCCGCCCGGGCCGTCTCGACGAGCTCGTGCAGGAAGCGCAGGGGCGTGCGCTTGGCCGGGCGCGGCAGGTCGAGCCGGCTCACGAGCTCCTCGCCGTCCACCCGCCGGGCCCACTCGCCGAGCGCGGCCGCGACCTTGCGCGGGTGCGCCCCGGAGAGGGTGCCCCGGGTCCGGGACACCTCCCGGGCGGCCCGGTAGGTGTCCAGCCCGGTGGTCAGCACGGGGAACGGCGCCGCGGCGGTGAGCTCCCGGATCCGCCCCTCGGTCTCGAAGCCGCCCGTGAGCAGCATCCCGGAGGGGACGGGCAGGGCGGGGGAGAGGGCGGAGGCCAGGGACGCGACGACGATGTCGGAGCGGTCCCCCGGCGTGATGACGAAGTCGCCGTCGGCGAGCTGCTCGAGGTAGTGGCCCACGGTCATCGCGGCGATCTTCACGCCCTTGACGTCCCGGTCCAGGGAGACCGCGGACGGGCCGTCCCCGAACCCGTGCCGGTCCCGCAGCTCGGCGACGGTCGGCGCGGCCACCGCCTCGTTCTCGGCGATGACGTACACGGGCAGGCCCCGCACGCCGCGGGCGGCGTTGTGCTCGATCTGCTCCACCCAGTCGGGGCGGGCGCGGTTGACGATGACCGCGAAGATGTCGCACCGCACCTGGTTCAGCTCGGCCCGGGTGACCTCGACCGCGTTGAGCACGTCCTCGGGGCTCTCGGACTCGTCGGCGCCGATCACGGCCAGCACGGAGGCGCCCAGGTTGTTGGCCATCCGGGCGTTCATGTCGAACTCGGCGGTGGCCGCGTTGTGCGCCAGGAGGTCGGTGCCGTCCACCACGATCACGTCGCAGTGCCGGGCCATCTCGCCGTAGACGGTCACGGCCATCGCGTCGAGCTCGTCGTGGTCCCCCGCGGCGAGCAGCTCCCGGGTGCGCGCCAGGGAGATGCCGCCGCGGCAGCGCTCGTCCGGGAGGTCGAAGTTGCGCTTCATCAGCTGCACCATCGGGTCCTCCGCCGGGGTCTCCCCGAGGTGGACGGGCCGGAAGTAGCCCAGGCGGTCCGTCTTGCGGAACAGCGAGTCGGCCAGGCCGAGGGCCACGAGCGACTTGCCGGACTGCGGCGTCATGGCGCTGACGTAGATGCCTTGGGTCATGGTGGCGGGGTCCTCCGACGGTCGGGCTGGGTCCGTGCCCAGTCTAGGGCCCGCCCGCCGCAGGACCGGGTGCGGGGCCGCTCAGGCGAGGGAGAGGAACATCTTCTCCAGCTCGGCCTTGTCGAGGCTCGGGTCCTCCGAGCGCAGGCACTGGTCCAGGCCCGTGGCGATGATGGAGAAGCCGGCCTTGTCGAGGGCGCGGGAGACCGCGGAGAGCTGCGTCACCACGTCCTTGCACTCGCGGCTCTCCTCGAGCATGCGGATGACGGCGCCGAGCTGGCCCTGGGCCCGCTTGAGCCGGTTGATGGTGGGGGTGAGGTCCTGGGGGTCGAGTTGCACGGGGCGCTCCTGGGTGTGGTGGTTGCTCCGACGATTCTATACCCCCTGGGGGATCTTGCATACCCAGGGGGGTATAGTGCATCATGGAGTCACACCCACCGTCACCCGGAAGGAACTGCCGCATGACCTCGAAAGTCGCCCCCGCCGAGCTGAAGTCCTGGATCGAGTCCGGAGAGGAGGTCGCCGTCCTCGATGTGCGCTCCGCCGCCGAGTTCGCCGCCGAGCACATCGACGGCGCCTACAACGTCCCCGTCGACCTCGTGGCCGACCACGCGCAGGACATCGCCGCGGCCCTCGGCGGCAAGGTCGCCCTGATCTGCCGCTCCGGCGCCCGGGCCACCCGCGCCCAGGACATCCTCTCCTCGGCCGGCACCGAGAACACCTACGTCGTCGACGGCACCGTCGACGACTTCGAGAAGGCCGGCGGCGCGGTCGTCCGCGGCGCCTCGACCTGGGCCATGGACCGTCAGGTCCGCATGGTCGCCGGCTCGCTCGTGCTGGCGAGCGTGGTGGGCGGGCAGCTGGTCTCCCCGAAGCTGCGCGCCGTCGCCGCGGGCGTCGGCGGCGGGCTCGCGTACTCCGCGCTGTCCAACACCTGCGCCATGGCCAACGTGCTCTCGAAGATGCCCTGGAACCAGGGCGCCAAGGATCCCTCCAAGGACGCCGTGCTGGAGCAGCTCACCGCCCAGTGATCCGTCCAGTGATCCGCCGGGTCGACCCCGCGGACTGATCCGCCGGCCCCGCCGCCACGCCGTTCGCGTGGCGGCGGGGCCGTCGTCGTCCCCGGGGTTCACCCGGACGCCGCCGGGTGGGAGGATGGGGGCATGCTGGTTGCCTTCTCCGTCTCCCCGTCCGGCGGCGAGAACCCGAGCGGTTCCGTCCACGACGCCGTCGCCGCCGCCGTCCGCGTGGTCCGCGAGTCCGGACTGCCGCACGAGACCGACGCCATGTTCACCACGATCGAGGGCGAGTGGGACGAGGTCATGGACGTCGTCAAGCGCGCCACCGAGGCCGTGGGCCGCTACGGGCCCCGGGTCTCGCTCGTGCTCAAGGCCGACATCCGCCCCGGCCACACCGGTGAGCTGCAGGGCAAGGTCGAACGCCTCGAGGCCGCGATCCAGCGGCAGGCCATAGAGTCCTGAGCGCTGCCCCCGCGGCGGTCCGCCTGCGGACCGCAGGACCGTCCGACGCCGGGGTCTGGTCCGCCCTGCACCTGCGCTGCCTCGACGAGACCTACCGTCCGCTCTTCGGGGACGCCTTCGCCGACCGGCAGCAGGCCGCGGCCGAGCGCACCGCCGGCTACGACCTCGCCCTCCTCGCGGACCCGCACGTGCGCACCCTCCTCGCGGTCGACGACGACGGGGCCGCCCTCGGGCTGGTCTCCGCCGGCCCGGCCCCCGCCGCGTGGGAGGGGCGGGCCGGGGTGCCCGCCCCGCTCGTCCCGCTGCAGCTGTTCCAGCTCTACGTGCTGCGGGCCGCCCACGGCACGGGCCTCGGCGCCGCCCTGCAGGAGGCCGCGATCGGCTCCGCGGACGCGTACCTGTGGATCATGGACGGCAACGCCCGCGCGGAGCGCTTCTACGCCAGGCACGGCTTCCGGGCCCTGGCCGAGTCCTTCCCCGCCGGCGGGCCCTGGACCGGGCAGCGCATGCACCGCATGCTGCGGACGGGGACCGCGTGAGCCGGGCGTCCCGCCGCTCGCGCACGGCGCCGGCGCCCGCCGGGCCCACCGGCCCCGCGGCCGGGAGCTACGAGATCTCGACCGGCACCGCCGAGCTCGTCCCGGACGCCTACGCCCCCGGCTCCTGGGTGCTGCACGTCAACGGCGTCCCCTCCTCCCACGTGGACCCGGAGCACCCCGAGCGGCTGGACTTCGAGTACATGCGCTGGATCGCCGCGGTCGTGGACGCCCACCTCGCCGCCCACCCGGACCCGGAGCGGCTGCGGGTGCTGCACCTCGGCGGCGGCGCCTGCTCGCTCGCCCGCTACCTCGCCCACGCGCACCCGGCCGCGCGGCAGGTCGTCGTCGAGCTCGACGGGCGGCTCGCCGAGCTGGTCCGGGAGTGGTTCGACCTCCCGCGCGCCCCCCTGCTGCGGATCCGGGTGGGGGAGGCCCGCGCCGTCACGGAGTCGCTGAGCCCGGCCACCCGGGACGTCGTGGTCCGCGACGTCTTCGCCGGGGCCGTGACCCCCGAGCCGCTCACCACGGTGGAGTTCGCCCGGCACGTGCGGCGCGTCCTGGCCCCCGGCGGGCTGTACGTGCTCAACTGCGGCGACACCCGGGACCTCGCCGGGGCGCGCGCCGAGCTCGCCGCGCTGTCCGAGGTGTTCGAGCACGTCGCCGCCGTGGCGGACCCGGCGATGCTCAAGGGCCGCCGCTACGGCAACATCGTGCTGGCCGCCTCCTCCGCCCCGCTGCCGCTGGAGGGCTCGCCCGGGGCGGCCGCGCTCGGCCGGGAGCTGCTCGGCGGCGCGGTGCCCGCCCAGTACAAGGACGAGGCGTGGGTGCGCTCCTTCGTGGGCGGCACCCCGCCGCGCCACGACCCCGTCGCCGAGGGGGCGCGCGATGGCGCCTGAGCCCGCGACCGAGCAGGACGTGCGCGGCCTCGCCCGGCGGCACGGCCTGGACCTGGAACCGGGGACCGTCCGGTTCGAGGAGGCGGGTCTGGACTACCGGGTGGCGTTCGCCGCCGCCTCCGGGAGCGGCGAGCAGTGGGTGCTGCGGATCCCGCGCCGCCCCGACGTCGCGGCGAAGGTGGCCGACGAGCTGCGGATCCTGGACTTCGTGCGCCCGCGGCTCCCGGTCGCCGTGCCGGACTGGCGGATCGCGGGGCCGGAGCTCGTCGCCTATCCGCTGCTGCCCGGCCGGCCCGGTCTCACCCTCGACGCCGCGGGGCAGCCGGTCTGGCACTACGACACCGCCTCCCCGGAGCACGCCCGGTCCCTGGCGGAGGTCGTCGCGTCCCTCCACCGCCTCGACCCCGCCGCCGCCGCGGCGGCGGGGGTCTCCGCCGAGACCCCCGAGCAGGTGCGCCGGCGGTGGGCGGCCGACCTCGAGCGGGTGCTCGGGGAGTTCGACGTCGCCGCGGAGTTCGCGGCCCGGTGGCGGGCCTGGCTCGACGACGACGGGCTGTGGCCGCGCCGCACCGTCCTCACGCACGGCGAGCTCTATCCCGCCCACCTGCTGCTCGACGACAGCAGCCGCATCCTGTCCGTCCTGGACTGGACGACGGCCGGCGTCGGCGACCCGGCCCTGGACCTCATGTACCAGCACCTCATCGCCCCGCCCGAGTCCTTCGCGGCGACCGTCCGCGCCTACGAGGAGCTCACCGGCCGCCACGAACCCCGCCTCGCCGACCGCTGCGAGGCCCTCGTGGCCGCAGGACCCCTCAACTACGCCCTCTTCGCCCTGGCGTCCGGGGAACCGGGCCACCGCGAGGCCGCCGCCGCGCAGCTGCGTCCCTGAGGTCCCCACGCTCCACCGTCCGGCCGCGCCCTATCCTGGCGGGATGGACAACCGCACCGAGGTCCGCGACTTCCTCGTCTCGCGCCGGGCCAAGCTCACCCCGGCCCAGGCCGGTCTGCCGGCCGGGGGCAACCGCCGGGTGCCGGGGCTGCGCCGCTCCGAGGTGGCGGCCCTGGCCGGGGTGAGCGTGGAGTACTACGCCAAGCTCGAGCGCGGGGCGGTCGCCGGGGCCTCGGCCTCGGTGCTGGAGGCGGTCGCCGCCGCCCTGCGCCTGGACGAGACCGAGCGGGCGCACCTGCTCGACCTGGCGCGGGCGGCCGACGGCGTGTCCGCCGCACGGCGCCCGCGCCGCCGGGCGTCGCGGCAGGCGAGCTCCCGGCCGGGGCTGCAGTGGGCGCTGGAGGCGATCACCGGCGGGGTGGCGTTCGTGCGGAACCAGCACCAGGACCTGCTGGCCACCAACGCCCTGGGGCGCGCCTTCTACGCCCCGCTGCTCGGGGACGGCGGACGCACCCCCAACCTGGCCCGGTTCCAGTTCCTGGATCCGGCCTCCCGGGAGTTCTACCCGGACTGGGAGGTGTTCGCGAGCATGTGCGTGGCGATCATGCGCGCCGAGGCCGGCCGCGACCCGCACGACCGGGCGATGCAGGACCTGGTCGGGGAGCTGTCCACCCGCAGCGAGACCTTCCGCACCCTGTGGGCCGCCCACGACGTGCGCACCCACGGCACCGGCACCAAGCGCTTCCGCCACCCGGTGGTGGGGGAGCTGACGCTGGCCTACGAGGAGCTGGCCGTCACCGCCGAGCCCGGGCAGGTCCTCATGATCTACACCGCCGAACCGGGCTCGCCCTCGGCCGAGCGGCTCCGGCTGCTCGGATCCTGGGCGGCCGACCGGCACGCCGCCGTCCCCGAGCGCTGATCCGCGGCTGCGGCACGTGCCCGGCGCGGCACCGGTGCGAGCCGCTCGCACCGGTGCCGCGCGCATCCTGGGTCAGTCCTGCAGCGCGAGCAGCGCCGTGCTGTCGGCCGCCGTGCCCGCCAGCTGCGGCGCCCACCCGTCGTCGCGCCCCTGTCGGTCGAGGGGTCGCCATCGGCGAGAACATGCCGCGCTGAACGTCGGAACGCGACCCGCCGCGTGTGCTGAACGACGGAACGCGACCCGCCGCGTGTGCTGAGCGACGGAACGCGACCCGCCGCGTGCGCTCGGCGCGGAGGCGACCCCGCGGCGGCGTTCCGGTGGGCTCGGGGATCAGCGGGAGGCGCGCGAGGCCTCGACCGACGCCACGAACTCCCGGGCCAGCTCCACCAGCTCCTGGGTGCGCTCGATCTGCGGCATGTGCCCGGTGTCCGGGAAGACGTGCAGCCGGGCGCCGGGCAGGGCGGCGGCCGCGGCCTCGGCGTGGTGGGCCGGCAGCACGGCGTCGGCCTCGCCCCACACCACGAGCACGGGCAGGCCCGAGGCCCGCACCTTCTCCAGCAGGGCCCTCCGCCAGCCGGGCAGGACGCCGATCACCGGCAGCCCGATGCTCCGGTAGGTGCCCAGGAACGTGGCCCGGAAGTCCGGCTGGGCGCCCACCCGCGCCGCGTGCCGCAGCAGCTCCGGGGTGGCCAGGGCCGGGTCGAAGAAGCAGTTCTGGTTCGACCGCACCGCGGCGGCCCGCGCCAGCGGCCGGAACCGGCGGCCCACCACGGGCAGCCGGGACAGCCCCGCCCACACCATGGGCAGGGGGGAGACGTTGGCCTCCCGGCCGAACCCGGCGCTGTTGGCGAGCAGCAGCCCCGCGACCCGCCCGGGGTGCTCGGCGGCCACGGTCATGGCTACGGCGCCGCCCAGGGAGTTGCCCATGAGGTGCACCGGCCGCTGCTCGCCGAGCGCGTCGAGCACGCCGACCACGGCGCGGGCGAACGTCCCGAGCCCCGGCCGGTCCGCGCCGGCGGTGGTGAGCCCGAAGCCGGGGAGGTCCATGCTCAGCACGCAGTGGTCCCGCGCCAGCAGGTCGTGGGCGGCCGACCAGTCCTCGAGGCTCCGGCCGATGCCGTGCAGCAGCACGACCGGCGGCGCCTGCGCGGGCCCGGAGCGGCGGATGCGCACGGGCCGGCCGGCGACCTCCACCGTCGTCGTCGTGGCCTCCGGGGTGCCGGCGGGGGAGTCCGCGGCGGGGACGGGGGCGTGCCGGTCGGTCATGCGTGGGCCTCCTGCGGGCGGGCGCCGCGGCGGGCCGCGGTGCGGGGGATCAGGTCGAGGGTGCAGGAGAGCGGGGTGCGCAGGGTGGTCGCGGAGTCCAGCAGGTAGTTCTGCCGCACCCGCCACGGGTGCCGGTCGCCCTGGCGCGGGAAGGCGCCGATCGCGCGCCGGACGTAGCCGGAGCTGAGGTCCAGCAGCGGCTGCTCGGCCATGCCCCGGGGGGCGCGCGGCACCACGGCCCCGGCGTCGTGGCGCTCCAGGTGCCGCAGCACCCTGCACACCAGCCGGTGGGTGAGGTCCGCGCGCAGGGTCCAGGACGCGTTCGTGTAGCCGATGCACAGCGCGAAGTTCGGCACGCCGGTCAGCATCGCCCCGTTCCACACGAACTGCTCGGCGAGCTCCACCGGCGTCCCGTCCACGGTCAGGACGATCCCGCCGAAGGGGAGCAGCCGCAGACCCGTGGCGGTGACCACGAGGTCGGCCTCGAGGACCCGGCCCCCGCTCAGCCGGACCCCCTCGGGCACGAACGTGTCGATCGTGCCGGTGACCACCTCGGCCCGCCCCCGCTTCAGCGCCTTGAACAGGTCCGCGTCCGGAACGGCGCACAACCGCTGGTCCCAGGGGTCGTAGGACGGCGTGAAGTGCTCGGCCACGAGCTCCTCGGAGCCGAGGATGCGCGCGGCCCGGGACGTGAAGAACGCCCGGGCCGCGGCCGGGCGGCGGCGGCAGAACTGGTACACGGCCGTGCTGAACAGGATGTTCTTGGCGCGGATGACCCGGTGGGCGAGCCCCGCGGGCAGGAGCCGGCGCAGCGCGTCGGCCCGCCGGTCCCGGCCGGGCACGGCGCTGATCCACGTGGGGGAGCGCTGCAGCATGGTCACGCCCGCGGCGGTCCGCGCCATGGCCGGCACGAGGGTCACGGCGGTGGCGCCGCTGCCGACCACCAGCACGCGCCGGCCCGTCCAGTCCAGGTCCTCGGGCCAGAACTGCGGGTGCACCACCCGGCCGCCGAAGTCCTCCAGGCCGGGCAGCGCGGCGTCGTGGCCGCGGTCGTAGTCGTAGTAGCCGGCGCACGAGTACAGGAACGAGCACGTCATGCTGCGCCGGTGGACGGCACCGTCCTCGTCCCGCACCTCGAGGCCCAGGCTCCAGCGCTGCTCGGCGCCGGACCAGTCGGCCGAGACCACCCGGGTGCGGAGGCGGAGGTGCCGGTCGATGCCGAACTCCTCCGCCGTCTCGTGGATGTACGCGAGGATCGACGGGCCGTCCGCGAGCGCCTGCGGGTCCCGCCACGGCTTGAAGGAGTAGCCGAGCGTGAACATGTCCGAGTCGGAGCGCACGCCCGGGTAGCGGAACAGGTCCCAGGTCCCGCCGAGGTCGTCCCGGGCCTCCAGCACGGCGTAGGACAGCTCGGGGCGCTCGGTCTGCAGGCGGTAGGCCGCGCCGATGCCGGACAGGCCGGCTCCGACGACGACGACGTCCCGGTGGTCGGTGCCGCCGGGGATCTCGCGGGGCGGCTCGCTGGCGGTGGAAGGTGCTCGCATGCTTCCAGGATCGCCCGGCGCGCCCGCCAGGACTTGACGCTACGCGACGATTGCTTGACCCTGGGCGACATGACGGTCATCCGGTCCGCAGGTCTGCGCGGCTTCCGCGCCGCGGTCGCGGAGCTCGGCGGGAACGCCGAGGCCCTGGCCGACGCCGCCGGCCTGCCCCGGTCGGCCCTGGACACCGACGACCTCCTGGTCCCCGAGCGGGCCGTCGCACGGGTGCTGGAGACCGCCGCCCGGGAGCTGGACTGCCCCGACCTGGGCCTGCGGGTCGCCGCCCGGCAGGACCCGGGCGTCCTCGGCCCCCTCGCGCTCGCCGCCCGCCACTCGGAGACGGTGCGCGACGCCCTCGAGTGCACCTCCCGCTACCTCTTCGTCCACGCCCCGTCCCTCGAGCTGGCGCTGGTGCCGGACCCCTACCGGGCCCGCGGGGTGACGGCGGTGCGCTACGGCGGCTCCGCCGCGACCGCCCGGGACCCCGGGCGCGGCAGCCCGCAGGGCACCGACCTGGGCCTGGGCCTGCTGCACCGGGCCCTGAGCTCCCTGGTGGGGGGCCGCTACGGGCTGCGCACGGTCGAGCTGGCCCACCGGCCGGCGGCGCCGCTGCGGGTCTACGAGGAGTTCTTCGGGGCACCCGTGCGCACCGGCCGCCCCGACGTCCTCCTGCGGATCCCCACCAGCACGCTCGCCCGCCCGCTGCACGGGGACGCCGGGGTCCGGCAGGTGGCGCTCGCCTTCCTCGACACCCAGCTCCCCGGGCCCGGCTCCGCGTGGGCGCCCCGGGTCCGGGGCGTGCTGGTGCAGCTGCTCGGCACCGCGGCCCCGGAGATCGAGGCCGTGGCCCGGGTGCTGGACCTGCACCCCCGCACCCTGCAGCGCCGGCTCGCCGAGGAGGGCACCACCTTCGGCGCCGTCCTGGACGGGACCCGGCGCAGCGCGGCCCTGCGCTGGCTCACCACCACCGACGTCCCCCTCGGCCAGATCGCCGGGCTCGTGGGGCTCTCGGAGTCCTCGGCGCTCACCCGGTGCGCCCGCCGCTGGTGGAGCGCCCCGCCGCGGGACGTCCGCCGCCGGGGCGTCCCCGCCGGCTGAGGGTGTCGCCGCGCGTCAACTTCCTGTCGCGGTGGGTCAAGCGGTGCCCGGTGCCCGCCCGCACACTGGACAGCAGGCCCCGATCCACGACCCCGACCCCAGGAGCAGCCCGTGTCCCCGTCCGCACCCTTCCGCTTCGCCGGCGCCACCGCGGTGCTCACCGGCGCCGCCTCCGGCATCGGCGAGCAGCTGGCCCACGGCCTCGCCGCCCGCGGCACCCACCTGGTGCTCCTCGACCGGGACGCCGCGGGACTCGAGACCGTCGCCGGGGCGATCCGCGCGGGGCACCCGGACCTGCCGGTGCGCACGGTCGTGGCCGACCTCGCCGAGCTGTCCGCGCTGCCGGGCGTGGCCGAGCGGATCCGGGCCGAGCACCCGCGGATCGACCTGCTGGTCAACAACGCCGGGGTGGGCCTGGGCGGGACCTTCGAGCAGGTCTCCGCCGAGGAGTTCGACTGGCTCATGGACATCAACTTCCGGGCGCCGGTGGTGCTCACCCGCGAGCTGCTGCCCGCCCTGCTCGCCGCCCCCGGCAGCCACCTGGTCAACCTCTCCAGCCTGTTCGGCCTCATCGCCCCGCCCGGGCAGGTGGCGTACTCCGCGAGCAAGTACGCCCTGCGCGGGTTCTCCGAGGGCCTGCGCCACGAGCTGGCGGGCCGGGTGGGGGTCACCGTGGTGCACCCGGGCGGGGTCCGGACCAGGATCGCCGAGACCGCCCGCACCCCGGCCGGGGTGTCGGAGGAGCGGGCGCGGAAGGACCGGGAGGACTTCGCGGCGCTGCTCAGCTATCCGGCGGAGCGTGCGGCCGCCGACATCCTGGGGGCGGTGGAGCGGCGCCGGAACCGGCTGCTCGTGGCGCCCAGCGCCGTGCTGCCGGACCTCGTGGCGCGAGTCCTCCCGGGCTCCTACTGGCCGGTCCTGCGGCACGCGCCCCGGGTCCTGAAGCATGCGCCCCGGGTCCTGCGGCGTCTTCCCGGGCGGCGGCGCCGGGCCTAGGCTGAGCGCATGACCAGCACCCTGTCCGCCGTCGTCGTCGACTGCCGCGATCCCGAGACCCTCGCCCGCTTCTGGTGCGCCGCCCTGGGCTACGTCGTCCACGCGGAGGCCGAGGGGTTCGTGGGCATCGTGCCCGCGGAGGGCAGCGGCCCGCACCTCGACTTCGTGGTCGTCCCCGAGCCCCGGACCGTCAAGAACCGGCTGCACCTCGACCTGCGCGCCGTGGACACCGACCGGGACTCCGAGGTCGCCCGCCTGGAGTCCATCGGCGCCCGCCGCGTGGACGTGGGCCAGGGGCCCGAGGTGACCTGGGTGGTGCTGGCCGACCCGGAGGGCAACGAGTTCTGCGTGCTCTCCGACCTCGAGGAGGACTGAGCCGGCGGGCTCAGGCGAGCACGCCGTCCACGTAGTACCACCGGCCGTCCTCGCGCCGGAACCGGGAGTTCTCCCGCTGGGCCCCCCGGGCCCCGTGCGGGCCGCGCCGGTGCGCGGTGAAGTCCACCCACCCCTCGTCGTCGAAGGGGCCGCCGCCCGTCACCCCGTGGACGTCGAGCCGGGTCCAGCGCAGCGCGGGGTCCAGGTCCACGGACCCCGGGCGCGTGCCCGGGTGCCACGTGGCCAGCAGATAGGCATCGTCCCCGGCGGCTAAGGCGCTGAACCGCGAGCGCATCAGCAGCTCGGCCGTGGGCGCCGGGCGGCCGCCGTGGAAGCGCCCGCAGCAGGCGCCGTAGGTGTCCCCGGTGCCGCAGGGGCAGCGGGCGTCGTCGTCGATCACGCCATCCAGCCCTCGACCACGCCCTTGCCGAAGAACACCACGAAGGCCGCCGCCACCACGTACATGAGCGGGTGGACCTCCTTGCCGCGGCCCTGCACGAGGCGGATGAAGACGTAGGAGACGAAGCCCGCGCCGATGCCGTCCGCGATCGAGTAGGTGAACGGCATGACGGCGAACGTCAGGAAGGACGGCACGGACAGGCCCCAGTCGTCCCACTCGATGCGCACGACCTGCTTGGCCATGAGGAAGCCCACCACGACCATGGCCGGGGCCACGGCCTCGAACGGCACCACGTTGACCAGCGGGGTGATGAACATGGCGAGCAGGAACAGCACGCCGGTGACCACGTTGGCCAGGCCGGTGCGGGCGCCGTCGGCGATGCCGGTGGAGGACTCCACGAAGATCTGGTTGGAGGACACGGAGCCCGCGCCGCCGGCGATCGCGCCGGCGGCGTCCACCAGCAGGATCTTGTCCACGTTCTGGATCTGCCCGTTGCGGCCCACGAGCCCGGCCTGCTGGGAGAGCCCGACCATCGTGCCCATCGCGTCGAAGAAGATGGAGAGCAGGATCGTGAAGATCAGCAGCGCCGCGGCGAGCGCCCCGAGGCTCCGGAACGCCTCGAGCGGGGCGGCCGAGCCCACGAGGGAGAGGTCCGGCAGCGCCACGAAGGAGGTGGGGGCGGCGGGCACGACGAGCGACCACCCGGTGGGGGCGTCCACGGAGGAGCCGGACGGGACGACCGCCTCGAGCACGTGGGCGAGGATCGTGGTGGCGACCACGGCGATCAGGATCGCGCCGCGGACGTTGCGGACGATGAGGGCCACGGTCAGGAGCAGGCCGACCACGAACGTGAGCATGGGCCAGCCCAGCAGCGTCCCGCCGTCGCCGAGCTGCACGGGCACGGTGGTGCCGGCGGCGTCCGGGATGCGGCGCACGAAGCCGGCGTTCACGAAGCCGATCAGGGCGATGAACAGGCCGATCCCCACCACGATGGCGGTCTTCAGGGACGCCGGCACGGCGTTGAACACGGCGGTGCGGAAGCCGGTGAGCACCAGGACGAACATGATCAGGCCCGCCCACACGACCAGCCCCATCACCTGGGGCCACGTGAGCTGCGGGGTGGTCACGATCGTCACGGCGAGGAACGCGTTGACGCCCAGGCCCGTGGCGATCGCGAAGGGCGCGCGGGCCACGACGCCCATGAGGATGGTCAGCACCCCGGCGACGAGCGCCGTCACGGCCGCGACCCGCTCACCGCCCAGGATGTTGCCGGCGCCGTCCGGGCCGTAGCCGAGGATCAGCGGGTTGAGGACCACGATGTAGCTCATCGCGATGAACGTCGCCACGCCGCCGCGGACCTCGCTCGCCACCGAGGAGCCGCGCTCGCTGATCTTGAAGAAGCGGTCCAGGCCGTTGCGCGGCGGACCGGAGGGGGTCTCGGTGGAGACGGAAGCGGAGGATGCCATGGCGGTCCTTCAGGCACTCGACGGGAGGGAGCACGACTCCACAGGGGACGCTCCCGGGCTGACGGCGGCACCGGCGTGCCACCGGGACGACACTACCTCCCCGCGTCCGGGCGCGCCGGGGCCCGTCCCCGCCGGGACGGGACGCCGCCGGGACGACGCCGGGCCGCGGGCCCGGTGTCCTTGCACACGCCGGGCCCCGTGTCCACCCCTGTGTCCCGTCACGACGGTTCGTGGCGGTTTGTGACGACCGGCGTGACTGTCCAGCGGGACGCGCGAACAATCGAGCGCATGACACAGACGACGCGCGCGCCCCGCGCTGCCCGGAAGCCGAAGGCCGAGGGGCAGTGGAAGGTCGACGGCCGGGACCCCCTGAACCCCAACGAGGTCTTCAAGCAGGCCGACGACGGGCTCAACGTGCGCACCCGGATCGAGGAGGTCTACTCGAAGCACGGCTTCGCCTCGATCGACCCCCAGGACCTGCACGGGCGCTTCCGCTGGTGGGGCCTCTACACCCAGCGCCGGCCGGGCATCGACGGCGGGCGGACGGGCTCGCTGTCCGACGCCGAGATCGAGGACGAGTACTTCATGATGCGCGTCCGGCTCGACGGCGGGGCCCTGACCCGCGAGCAGCTGCGGGTGCTCGGGCAGATCTCCGCGGACTTCGCGCGGGACTCGGCCGACATCACGGACCGGCAGAACATCCAGTACCACTGGATCCGGGTGGAGGACGTCCCCGAGATCTGGCGCCGGCTCGAGGACGCGGGACTGGACACCGTCGAGGCCTGCGGGGACGTGCCGCGCGTGATCCTGGGCTCCCCGCTCGCCGGGATCGCCGAGGACGAGATCATCGACCCCACCCCGGTGATCGAGCGGATCAAGTCCACCTGGATCGGCTCCCCGGAGTTCTCCAACCTGCCGCGCAAGTACAAGACCGCGATCACCGGCCACCCGTCCCTGGACGTGGTGCACGAGATCAACGACTGCGCCCTCGTGGGCGTGGTCCACCCCGAGCTCGGCCCCGGCTACGACCTGTGGGTCGGCGGCGCCCTGTCCGTGGTGCCGTTCCTCGGCAAGCGCCTCGGCGCGTTCGTGACCGAGGAGCAGGCCCCCGAGGTGTGGAAGGGCGTCACGAGCATCTTCCGCGACTACGGCTACCGGCGGCTGCGCAACCGCGCCCGGCTGAAGTTCCTGGTCCAGGACTGGGGCCCGGAGAAGTTCCGGCAGGTGCTCCAGGACGAGTACCTCGGCTACGCGCTCGCGGACGGCCCCGCGCCGGAGAAGGCGGCCGTCCCCGGCGACCACATCGGCGTGCACCGGCAGAAGGACGGCCGGTTCTACATCGGCGTGGCCCCGCGCGTGGGCCGCGTCTCCGGGGCGAAGCTGCTGGCCCTCGCCGACGTGATGGCGAAGTACGGCTCCGACCGGCTGCGCACCACCCCGCACCAGAAGCTCGTGCTGCTCGACATCGAGGAGGCCGACGTCGAGAACGCCGTCGCCGACCTCGACGCCCTGGACCTGCAGGCGCGGCCCTCCGCGTTCCGCCGCTCGACCGTGGCGTGCACCGGCATCGAGTACTGCAAGCTCGCGATCGTCGAGACCAAGCAGACCGCCTCGGACACCATCGACGAGCTCGAACGGCGGCTCGACGGCGTGGAGCTGCCCCACCCCATCTCGATGCACGTCAACGGCTGCCCCAACTCGTGCGCCCGCATCCAGACCGCGGACATCGGGCTCAAGGGCCAGCTGCTGCCCACCGAGGACGGCGGGCAGAAGCCCGGCTACCAGGTCCACCTGGGCGGTGGGCTCGCCGCGGACGACCGTGCGGAGGCCGGCCTGGGCCGGACCGTGCGCGGGCTGAAGGTCTTCCAGGACGACCTCGCCGACTACGTGGAGCGGCTGGTCCGGCGCTTCCTGGCCCAGCGCACCGAGGACGAGAGCTTCGCCGAGTGGACCCACCGGGTCGAGGAGAGTGAACTGGCATGACCGGCACGGACACGGGCACCCGCCCCGCGCTGCGGGACGAGCAGCAGCTGCGCGACCTGGCGGCGGCCGGCGCCGCCGCGCTGCACGCCGAGCTGGACGCCGAGGGCCGGGTCCCGGCCGAGGGGGAGGCCTCCACGGAGGAGGCCATCCGCTGGGTCGCGGAGAACTTCGACCTGCGCAGCGTCACCGTGGCCTGCTCGATGGCCGACGCCGTGCTCCCGGCCCTGGTCGCCGAGCAGCTGCCCGGCGTGGACGTGCTGTTCCTCGAGACCGGCTACCACTTCCCGGAGACCATCGGCACCCGGGACGCCGTGGCGCACATGCTCGACATCACCGTGGTCGACGCCCTCCCGGAGCTGACCGTGGCCGAGCAGGACGAGAAGCACGGCAAGGACCTCTTCGCCCGCGACCCCGGCCTGTGCTGCGCGATCCGCAAGGGGGCCCCGCTCAAGAAGTCCCTGGAGGGCTACGAGGTGTGGTTCACCGGCGTGCGCCGGGACGAGTCCTGGACCCGCACCAACGCCCCGATGGTGACCTTCGACGAGACCCACAAGCTCGTCAAGGTCAACCCCATGGTGCGCTGGAGCCTCGACGACCTCGTCGAGTGGTCGCAGGACCACGGCGTGCC
Source organism: Kocuria rosea (assembly GCF_006094695.1). Taxonomy (NCBI): domain Bacteria; kingdom Bacillati; phylum Actinomycetota; class Actinomycetes; order Micrococcales; family Micrococcaceae; genus Kocuria; species Kocuria rosea. The sequence goes on from NZ_CP035103.1 coordinate 651,759, forward strand.
GACGAACCCGCTGATGGCGGAGGGCTACCTCTCCATCGGCTGCGCCCCCTGCACGCGGCCCACCGCCCCGGGCGAGGACCCGCGCGCGGGCCGCTGGGCCGGCCAGGACAAGATCGAGTGCGGTATCCACCTGTGAGCGCACCCACCACGACGGAGGCGAACGTGACCACCCCCACCACCGCCCCGGCCCCCGCGGAGGCCGGCGTGCACAGCAGCCTCGACGCGCTCGAGGCCGAGTCCATCCACATCCTGCGCGAGGTCGTGGCGGAGTTCGACCGCCCGGCCATGCTGTTCTCCGGCGGCAAGGACTCGGTGGTCATGCTGCACCTGGCCGCCAAGGCCTTCTGGCCCGGCCGGATCCCCTTCCCCGTGCTGCACGTGGACACGGGCCACAACTTCCCGGAGGTGCTGGAGTTCCGGGACCGCACCGTGGAGCGGCTCGGCCTGCGGCTGGTCGTGGCGAGCGTGCAGGACTACCTCGACGACGGCCGGCTGCTCGAGCGCGCCGACGGCACCCGCAACCCGCTGCAGACCCTCCCGCTGCTGGACGCCATCGCGGAGCACCGGTTCGACGCCGTGTTCGGCGGCGGCCGCCGCGACGAGGACAAGGCCCGCGCGAAGGAGCGGATCCTGTCCCTGCGCGACGAGTTCGGCCAGTGGGACCCCCGCAACCAGCGCCCCGAGCTGTGGAACCTCTACAACGGCCGGCACACCCCCGGCCAGCACGTGCGGGCGTTCCCCATCAGCAACTGGACCGAGCTGGACATCTGGCGCTACATCGAGCGCGAGAACATCGAGCTGCCGCCCATCTACTACGCCCACGAGCGGGACGTCTTCCGCCGCGACGGGATGTGGATGGCCGTGGGCGAGTTCTCGGCGCCGGCCGGGGCCGAGGCCGTGGAGCGGCAGACCGTGCGCTACCGCACCGTGGGGGACATGTCCTGCACCGGCGCCGTGCTCTCCGGGGCGCGCACCGTGGCCGACGTGGTGGCCGAGGTCGCCGTGTCCACGCTCACCGAGCGCGGGGCCACCCGCGCGGACGACAGGATCTCCGAGGCCGCCATGGAGGACCGCAAGAAGGACGGGTACTTCTAGACATGACTTCCCCCAGCACCGTGACCGGGCACGCCCCCGCGGCCGAGCAGGTCCCCACGATCGATCCCGGCTCGCTGTTCCGCTTCGCGACCGCCGGCTCCGTCGACGACGGCAAGTCCACCCTGGTGGGCCGGCTGCTGCACGACGCCAAGGCGATCCTCGCCGACCAGCTCGAGGCCGTGGGCCGGACCTCCGCCGAGCGCGGCTTCGGCGGCGGCACGGGCCGGCTCGACCTCGCCCTGCTCACCGACGGCCTGCGCGCCGAGCGGGAGCAGGGGATCACGATCGACGTGGCCTACCGCTACTTCGCCACGGACCGCCGCTCCTTCATCCTCGCGGACTGCCCCGGCCACGTGCAGTACACGAAGAACACGGTCACGGGCGCCTCGACGGCCGACGCCGTCGTGCTCCTCGTGGACGCCCGGCACGGCGTGGTCGAGCAGACCCGGCGGCACCTGGCCGTCGTGTCCCTGCTGCGCGTGCCGCACGTGGTGGTCGCCGTGAACAAGATCGACCTCGTCGACTACGACCAGGAGGTCTTCGACCGGGTCGCGGCGGACGCCACGGGCATCGCCGCCCGGCTGGGGGTCGAGGACGTGCACGTGGTGCCCGTCTCCGCCCTCGAGGGCGACAACGTGGTGGAGCCCTCCGCGCGGACCCCCTGGTACTCCGGGCGGCCGCTGCTGCGGGTGCTCGAGGAGCTGCCCACGGTGGACGAGTCCGGCCGCGGCACCGCCCGCCCCTTCCGCTTCCCCGTCCAGTACGTCATCCGCCCCCAGGGCGGCACGGCCCCGGGCGCGGACGCCGAGCGGCTGCGGGACTACCGCGGCTACGCGGGCCAGATCGCCTCGGGCACCGTGGCGGTCGGGGACGAGGTCGTGGTCCTGCCCGCGGGCCGGCGCACCACGGTCACCGGCATCGACGTGGCGGGCACCGCGCCCGCCCCCGGAGCGCCCCTGCCCGGCGAGCAGCTCACGGAGGCCGCGGCGCCGCTGTCCGTGACGCTGCGGCTGGCCGACGACATCGACATCGCCCGCGGCGACCTCGTCGCGAGCGCCGACGACGAGCTGCCGGAGCCCGTCCGGGACCTCGTGGCCTCCGTGGCCTGGCTGGGCGAGCGGCCCCTGCAGCCCCGCGCCCGCGTGCTCGTCAAGCACGGCGCCGCCACGGTCCAGGCCATGGTCGTCGAGCTCGAGGGGCGGCTGGACCTCGAGGAGCTGGTGCTGCGGGACGCCGGCACCCTCGAGCTCAACGACATCGGGCGGGTCCGGCTGCGGCTGGCCTCCCCGCTGCCCGTCGACCCCTACGACCGGCTGCGGCGCACCGGCGCCTTCCTGGTCGTGGACCCGGCCACGGGCAACACGCTCGCCGCCGGGCTCGTGCAGGACGCCTGAGGTGGGCGGGCAGCAGCCGCCCGCCCTCGTCACGGTGACCGCCGGTGACGGAGGGCGCGCCGCCTCGGGCCGCCGCCGCCGGGGATGGCCGCTGGTGCTGACCGCGCTGGCGCTACTGGCCGCCCTGACGGTCGCCGCCACCGCGCTGCGCGACAACGGGACGCTCGCGGCCTGGGAGGCGGACGCGGTCGAGACCTCGGACGCCGCCGAGCTGCGGCTGGGCTACTTCGGCAACCTCACGCACGGCCCCGCCCTCGTCGGACTGGAGAACGACTACTTCGCCCAGGAGCTGGGGGACACCGCGCTGTCCGCGCAGGTCTTCAACAGCGGCCCCACAGCGGTGGAGGCCATGAACGCCGGGTCGATCGACGCCGCGTTCGTGGGCCCCAACCCGGCGATCAACTCCTTCGTCCGCTCCCAGGGCCGCTCGCTGGCCGTGGTCGCGGGCGCCGCCTCCGGCGGCGCGCAGTTCGTGGTGCGCCCCGCCGTCACGGGCCCGGAGGACCTGGCCGGGCGCACCGTGGCGAGTCCCGAGTTCGGCGGCACCCAGGACGTGGCCCTGCGCACCTGGCTCGCCGAGCAGGAGTACGACGCCGACGGCGAGGGGGACCGCGCCGTGGCGATCACGCCCATGGCCAACGGCCAGACCATCTCGATGCTCCGGCAGGGCCGCGTGGACGGCGCCTGGCTGCCCCAGCCCTGGGCCACCCGTGCCGTCCAGGACGGCGCCCGGGTCCTCGTGGACGAGCGGGACCTCTGGGCGGACGGGCGCTATCCCACGACCGTCCTGGTGGTGCGCAAGGACTACCTCGAGCGCCACCCGGAGACCGTCGAGGAGCTCGTGCGCGGTCTGCAGCGGTCCGTGGACTGGCTGCACGAGCACGAGGCGGAGCCCGAGCTGCTGGCCTCCACCCTGAACGAGGGCCTGGAGAGCGCGCAGACCGAGACGCTGCCCGAGGCGACGGTCGCGGGTGCGCTCGAGGCCGTCGAGTGGACCACCGACCCCCTCGCGGACACCTACCCGCAGCTGCTCGCCGACGGCGTGGCGGCGGGGACCACGGAGGAGGCCCCGCTCGAGGGGCTCGTGGACACCACGGTCCTGGACCGGGTCCGCGCCGGCTCGGAGGGGGGCGCATGAGCACCACCACCGCGATCCGGCTCCGCGGCCTCGGCAAGAGCTTCGCCCCCGAGGACGGCCCCGTCCTGCAGGACGTGGACCTCGACGTCGAGCGCGGGCAGTTCGTCGCGCTGCTCGGCGCCTCCGGCTGCGGGAAGTCCACCCTGCTGAACATCGTCGCGGGCCTCGAGGAGCCGACGGAGGGCTCCGTGACGGTCCCCGCGGAGGGCGCGGCCCTGATGTTCCAGGACGCCGCGCTGTTCCCCTGGCTCACGGCGCGGCGCAACGTCGAGCTGGCCCTCGAGCTGCGCGGGGTCCCCACCGCCCGGCGGCGGGACCAGGCCGGGGAGCTGCTCGAGCTGGTCCGGCTGCCGCACGCGGCGGACAAGCGCCCGCACGAGCTCTCCGGGGGGATGCGCCAGCGGGTGGCCCTGGCCCGGGCCCTGGCCCAGGACCGGGAGGTCCTGCTCATGGACGAGCCGTTCTCCGCGCTCGACGCCATCACCCGGGACCTGCTGCACGAGGAGCTGCTGCGCGTCTGGCGCACCACCGGCCGGACGATCGTGTTCATCACGCACAACGTCGCCGAGGCCGTGCGGCTGGGCCAGCGGGTGCTGCTGATGTCCTCCCGCCCCGGTCAGGTGGTCCAGGAGTGGGACACCCGCCCGTGGAAGGACCCCGAGTCCTACGGCTTCGAGGGCAGCGCGCAGTCGCTCGACGACACCCTCGGCGAGCTGACCCGCACCATCACCGCACGTCTGCGCGAGGAGATCAGCCGCCATGCGAAATGACACCGCCCTGTCCGGCGTCCCGGCCGCGCCGCCGGTGGCGCCCGCGCCCCCGGCACCCCGCCGCGGCGCGGAACGGGCCGTCCCCGGACCCGCCCCGGACCGGTCCGGCGACCCGGCCGGGACCGGTGAGGAGCTCGCCGGACTCGACGCGCTGCAGACCGAGCGCACCCGGAAGACCTCGGTGGGCGAAGTGCTGCGCACCAAGGTCGCCCCGCCCCTGGTCGCCCTGGTGGCCGGCCTGCTGCTGTGGCAGCTGCTCGTCGCGCTCCTGGGCACCCGCCCCGACGTCGTGCCCGGCCCGCTGGACGTCGCGCGGCAGTTCGGCGCGCTGGTCGGCGACGGCACCGTGCTGGGCGCCCTGGGAACGAGCCTGTGGCGGGGGATCAGCGGCTTCCTGGTGGCGGCGGCGGTCGCCACGCCGCTGGGGCTGCTCATCGCCCAGTGGCGAGGGCTGCGCGACGCCGTGGGCCCGATCATCTCCGGGCTCCAGGTGCTGCCCTCGATCGCCTGGGTGCCCGCCGCGATCATCTGGTTCGGCCTGTCCGACGCCACGGTGTACTTCGTGGTGCTCATGGGCGCCATCCCCTCCATCATCAACGGCATGCTCGCGGGCGTGGACCAGATCCCGCCGCAGCTGCGCCGCGCCGGGCACGTGCTCGGCGCCCGGGGGTGGACCATGGCCAGCAAGGTCGTGCTCCCCGCCGCCCTGCCCGGGTACCTCGCCGGGCTCAAGCAGGGGTGGGCCTTCTCCTGGCGCTCGCTCATGGGCGCCGAGCTCATCGCGATCGGCGGCTCCATCGGGTTCGGCCTCGGCTCCCTGCTGGAGCAGGGCCGGACGGTCTCCAACATGGCGGTGGTGATGGTCGCCGTGCTGTCCATCCTCGTCGTGGGCATCCTCGTGGAGCTGCTGTTCTTCAACCCCGTGGAACGGCGCCTGCTGCGCGGGCGAGGGCTGCTCGGCCACCGCTCGTGAGCCTCCGCACCCAGGAGATTCTGCGCCGGATTCACTACCCTTGTACCCGGTCTACGATGCGCGCGGCGGACGCCGTGCGCGCAATCGAAAGGAAGCCACGTGGCTGACACCACCACCCGCCCCCTGCGCGTCGCCATCATCGGCGCCGGTCCGGCCGGCATCTACGCCGCGGACATGCTCACCAAGTCCGAGCCCGTGAAGAACGGGGAGCTCGAGGTCAGCATCGACCTGTTCGACCGCTACCCGACCCCGTTCGGCCTCATCCGCTACGGCGTGGCCCCCGACCACCCCCGGATCAAGGGCATCATCACCGCGCTGCGCGCCATCCTGGGGCGCGGTGACATCCGCTTCTTCGGCAACGTGGAGTTCGGCCGGGACCTGACCCTCGCCGACTTCGGTGCCCACTACGACGCCGTGATCTTCGCCACCGGAGCCGTCTACGACGCCCCGCTGAACATCCCCGGCAACGACCTCCGGGGCGTGCACGGGGCCGCCGAGTTCGTGGCCTGGTACGACGGCCACCCGGACTTCCCGCGCACCTGGCCGCTCGAGGCCCGCGAGATCGCGGTCATCGGCAACGGCAACGTGGCCCTCGACGTCGCCCGCGTGCTGTCCAAGCACGCCGACGACATGCTCCTCACCGAGATCCCCGGCAACGTCTACCAGGGGCTCAAGGCGTCCCCGGTCACGGACGTGCACATCTTCGGCCGCCGCGGCCCCGCCCAGGTGAAGTTCACCCCCCTCGAGCTGCGCGAGCTCGCCAAGTCGCGGGACGTCGACATCGTCGTCTACGACGAGGACTTCCAGTACGACGAGGGCTCCGAGCTGGCGATCGCCGAGAACAACCAGGTCAAGGTCATGGTCAAGACCCTCGAGAAGTGGCGGGCCGACGACTCCCCGAAGACCGCCTCCCGGCGGCTGCACCTGCACTTCCTGCAGAGTCCCCGCGAGGTGCTGGGGGAGGACGGCCGGGTCACGGGGCTGCGCATGGAGCGGACGCGCCTCAACGGCGACGGCTCCGTGTCCGGGACCGGCGAGTACGTCGACTACCCGGTGCAGGCCGTCTACCACGCGGTGGGCTACCTCGGCTCCCGCCTGCCCGAGCTGCCGTTCGACGACGGCCGCGGCGTGATCCCCAACGCCGAGGGCCGCGTGCTGGCCGAGGACGGGACCGTGCTGCACGGCCTCTACGCGACCGGGTGGATCAAGCGCGGTCCGGTCGGGCTGATCGGCGCCACCAAGTCCGACGCCCTCGAGACGGTCACCCACCTCCTGGAGGACCGCGCCGTGCTGCCGGGCGCCACCCGCCCGGACCCCGCGTCCGTCAACGACGTGCTCGAGGCCCGCGGCGTCGAGTACACCACCTGGGAGGGATGGCTGGCCCTCGACGAGTACGAGCAGGGCCTCGGCCAGTCCTCGCACGACGCCGAGGGCAACCCGCGCGAGCGCGTCAAGGTGGTCGAGCGCGAGGAGATGGTCAGCGTCTCCCGCGAGGGTGTGGCGGAGCCGGTCTCCTCGCCCGTCTGAGCCACAGCACCGCACCGCGGCACCGCGCCGCCGTGCCGCGAGGGGCCGCGTCCTGCCGGACGCGGCCCCTCGCGCCGCCGGATCCCTCGCGCCGCCGGACTCCGGGCCTACAGGCCCAGCAGCCCGCGGACGTGGTCGTTGAGGAACACCCCGTCCGGGTCCACGGACGCCCGGGCGTCGAGGAAGTCCTGGAACCGCGGGTACACGGAGCGCAGGTACTCGGCGTCCTGCGTGTGCACGGTGCCCCAGTGGGGGCGGCCGCCGTGGGCCACGAAGATCTCCTCGGCCGCGGCGAACACCTTCGGGTCGTACCGGCGCCAGTACTGCCGCAGCGCGATCCAGCCGGTCTCCCGGCCGTGGGCGGGGGCGAGCCAGGCGTCCTCGGCCGCGGCGCAGCGCACGTCCACCGGGAGCGAGAACGAGTAGTCGCGCCGCTCGATGAGCGTCTGCAGCTCCCGGAAGGCCACGACGAGCTCCTCGACCGGCAGGGCGTACTCGGAGGAGACGAACCGGGTCCGGCGCGGCACGGTGAACACCCGGAAGGACAGGTCGCTGTACTGCCGCGGGCTGTTCGTGAGGGCGTCGAGCCGGTTGAGCCCCGGCGTGGAGCGCGGCAGGGCCGTGGCCAGCTGGTTGAGCCCCGCGGTGAGGGTGTTGCGCAGCAGGGCGTCGTCGAGCCGGCGCACGGTGCGGGCCACGGGGGAGCCGGGCCGGGTGTAGGAGTCCGGGAGCTTGTGCAGGCGCGTGAGGATCCGGGTCTGGGCGGTGGCGGTGCCCGGCGTCCAGAAGAACTCGAAGTGGTCGGCCCCGGCCATCCGGCTGCCCAGGGTGTCCACGAGCTGGCCGAGGGGCTCCTTGAGCTCCGCCGCGTGCAGCCGGAACGTCGGCTCGCACACCAGGGTGACGCTCGCGAGGACCCCCATGGCGCCCAGGCCCACGCGCGCGGCCTGGAACAGCTCGGGGCGCTGCTCGGCGGAGCACTCCACCAGCTCGCCGTCGGCCGTGACCAGGCTCAGGGCCACCACCTGCTGGGAGAGGGAGCCGAAGGCCAAGCCGGTCCCGTGGGTGCCGGTCGAGACGGCGCCGGCGACCGTCTGCCAGTCGCTGTCCGGCAGGTTGGTCACGGCCAGCCCGTGGGCGTCCAGCTCCTGGTTCAGGTCACGGATCGTGGTGCCCGCGAGGACCGTGACCCGCTGGTTCTCCCGGTCGACGGCCGGCAGCCCGGACAGCCCGGAGAGGTCGACCATGACGTCGGGGGCCAGGGGCAGGGCCGAGAAGCTGCACCCGGAGCCCACCGCGCGCACGCCCAGTCCGCGGCGCACGGCGGCGGCGACGCCCTCCGCGAGCTCCGGGACGGAGGTGGGGCGCAGCACGTGCCGGGGGGTGACGGAGTGCGTCCTGCCCCACGTGGCCCACTCTCTCGTCCCGGTCTCGCCGGGCAGGGCGTCGGGCAGCGAGACCTCGCTCATCGGCGGGACCGTCCTTCCTCGCAGGCAGGTGCACAGTGCGCCCTCATCATGTCATCCCGAGGGCGCTCCGGCGCCCTCGACGACCCCGTCCTGCGGCCCCGCCGCGCGTACCATCGGAGGCGAAGCCCGCGGCGGGATCCGGAGCACCGCGGACCGAGGACGCGCACAGGAGGCAGCACCATGACCGACCACCCGTCCCCGGACCGGGAGCGCGAGGAGCCCCACGAGACCACGCTGGGCGAGGAGGCGGTGCGCGACCGCGTCCCCTCGGGCGGCGGGCAGAGCCGGTCCCTCGACGCCACGGGGGAGATCGTCGTGGGCATCGACGGCTCCGAGCAGAGCCTCGGGGCGCTGCGGTGGGCGGCCCGGGAGGCCCGCCGCCGCGGTCGTCCGGTGCGGCTGGTCACCGCGTACAGCCTGCCCGTGTTCTCCGGCTCTGGGTTCGACACCGGCTACGCCACCGTGGACGAGGCCGCCCTCACCCAGGGCGTCGAGGAGCTGCTGAACCACGCGGCGGACCAGGTCCGTGACGTGGGGGTCGAGCTGCGGGCGACCGTCGAGACCGGGGACCCCTCCGGGGCCCTGCTCGAGCTGAGCCGCACGGCGGAGCTGCTGGTCCTCGGCTCCCGCGGCCGGGGCGGTCTGCTGGGCCGGCTGCTCGGCACGGTCTCCACGGCGGTGCCGGCGCACTCGAAGTGCCCCACGGGCGTGGTCCCCCTGCCGTGGGCGCAGCAGCACCTGGGCGCGGAGGAGCTCACGAGCACCCGGGCCCTCGTGGACCGCGTGGTCGTCGGCTCGGACGGCTCCACCCAGGCCCGGGCGGCCATGCTCTACGCCGCGGAGGAGGCGCGCCTGCTCGGCGTGCCCCTGACGGTGCTGTGCGCGCTCCCGCCCGTGAGCGGGGCGCTCGCGTGGATGCCCACGGCGGTGGACTTCGAGGTGATGTACGACGACGTCGCGCGGGCGCTCAACGGCGGCGTCGCCTGGCTCGAGAGCTGGTTCCCCGACCTGCAGATCGGCTCGGAGCTCGCGGACGGCGCGCCGGTGCAGGTGCTGGTCGAGCAGACCCGGCGCAACGGGCTCGTGGTGATGGGCACGCGCGGCCGGGGCGGCTTCGCGGGGATGCTCCTGGGCTCCACCTCGCAGGGCGTGCTGCACAACGCCGCGGGACCCGTGCTGATCGTCCCGGACCGCTACGACGAGCGGATCGAGACCCGCAAGGACTTCGACTCCGACGACATCCGCCCCTGGGACGCCTGAGCGGGCCGGCTCAGCCCCACCCCAGTTCGTGCAGGCGCTCGTCGTCGATGCCGAAGTGGTGGGCGACCTCGTGGATGACGGTCACCGTGATCTCCTCCACGAGCTCCTCGCGCTCCGCGCACATGCGCTGCAGCGGACCCCGGTAGACGAAGATCCGGTCCGGCAGGGAGCCGGCACCCCACCCGCCGTCCCGGGCGGTCAGGGGCACGCCCTCGTAGAGGCCGAGCAGCCCGGGGGAGTGCTCCGGCGGCTCCTCCTCGACCAGGATCACCACGTTGTCCATCGCCCGGAACAGCGCGTCCGGGATCAGGTCGATGGCGTCGTCGACGGCGCCGTCGAACTCCTCGCGGGTCATCTCGATCACGCTCCCCTTCCTACCCCACGAGCCCGGGCGCCGGCTGGGTCCCCGGGAGCGGGCCGGGAATTGTGCGGGATCCGCGCGAGCCTCTAAGCTGTACTCGGTTTCTCCCGTGTCACGGTCCTCGGTCCCCGAGGTCGTGGTCGTCGACGCGGGTGTCCGGCCCCCATCGTCTAGTGGCCTAGGACACCGCCCTTTCACGGCGGCGACACGGGTTCGAATCCCGTTGGGGGTACGCGATCAGAGGGTCCGCCCGCCGATTTGCACAACCGGCGAGGAATGCTGGTAAGATCAGTCCTCGTTGGAAACAGCAAGGCCCTGTAGCGCAGCTGGTTAGCGTGCCGCCCTGTCACGGCGGAGGTCGCGGGTTCAAGTCCCGTCAGGGTCGCTCAGACGGCGTTCATCGAGTCGATGCGGCGCCGTCGCGGCATATCCGCTGCGGATGTGCCGGGGCTCTGTAGCTCAGTTGGTAGAGCGTACGACTGAAAATCGTAAGGTCACCGGATCGACGCCGGTCGGAGCCACTGCGGAAACCGCCGGTCCCCTCGAGGGGCCGGCGGTTTCTTCGTGCCGGGAGGTCCTGCCGCCCGCTGCCAGCGGACACGGAGGTTCGCTCCCTACCCTGGGAGCCGTGATCCGGTATCCCCGTCGCCCGAGCCCCCGCGGGGCAGCAGCGGCCGCGCTGACCGCCCTGAGCCTGCTGGCGCTCACTGGCTGCGGCGCCGGCCCGCAGTCCTCCGGGCTCGTCCTCGAGCCGACCGCGGGCTCGCCCGCCCCGGTGCCGGCCGGGCCCACCGCGGAACCGGAGGCCTGCTTCGACGTGGCGAGTGCCTACACGGCGCTGACCCTCGTGCCGCTGTCCGGCGACGAGCCGGACCCCCACTTCCGCCCCCAGAGGGCGGCTGCCTCCGTGCGGGACCTCACCTCCCGGCTGCCCGCCGAGCTGCGCCCCGCGTTCGAGGACGCCGTGGCCGCCTTGGACGCCGCGGGCCCGTCCGTGCAGCCCGCCGAGCTGGCCGATCTGCAGCGGACGCTCGCGCCGGTCGGCGACTGGCTCCGCCGGGCGTGCGCGGAGCCCACCCCCTCGAACTGATCAGCAGCCTGCCTGGACTGGGGGGCAGGTCGCCCGGCCCGGGTGGCCCCGACGGGAGGAGCCGACATGACCGAGCACCGACGCGAGCAGGAACCGGGGCACGGGCCGGTCGACGACCAGCGCGAGGACGGCGTGGTCGTCGAGCCCGGCGCCGAGCTCGACCGCGACCTGGAGCAGCAGGGACTGGGTGCCGAGCGGCCCGGCGACGAGCAGGGGCGGCCGTGACCGGCCCCGCGCGGACGAGCGCGCTCGGACGGGCCGCGGCGACCGGCGCCGCGGCGGGGATCGCCGGGGCCGCTCTGATGGTGCTGGGGGAGAAGGCGGAGCAGGCGCTCACCCACCGGCCGGACTCCTACGTCCCCGCGCGCGCCCTGCTCACCCTGCTGGGGCGGCACCCCGGGGACCGCGAGCAGCCCACGGGCTGGAACTCCGCCATGCACTACGGCACGGGCGCCGCCCTCGGCGCCCTGCGCGGCGTGTGGGCCGTGACCGGCATCCGGGGTCCGCACGCGAACGCCTGGCACACGGTGGTGCGGCTGGCCTTCGACCAGACCGTGGAGAACGCGACGGGGGTCGGCGCCCCGCCGTCGACCTGGCCGGCCGGTGAGCAGGCCGTGGACGTCCTGCACAAGACGGTGTACTCCGTGGTCACCGGCGTGCTCGCGGACCGGCTGGTGGCGCCGGTGCTCGTGTCGGGCCGGGGGCGCACCAGCCACTGACCGGCGCGCCGGACCGGGCGTCCGCGACGAGCGGTCGTCCGCGGCGTGCCGGCGTGCGGCGCCGCACGCCGTGCGCCAGGACCGCCGGGATCTCCGAGGCCGGGGCCCCCGAGGCCGGGGCCCCGAGGGCCGGCAGGACGGCTCAGGGGGCCAGACGCCACCACACGGCCCGCTCGGGCCGCAGGACGCCGTCCTGCACGGCGTCCCGGCTGCTGAGCACGAGCGGCTCTCCGGCGGGCAGGGGGACCGGGGCGCCGCCCAGGTTCGCCGCCACGAGGACCCGCTCCCCGGCGCCGGTGGTGTTCACGAAGGACAGCCGGCCCGTCGCGGCGTCGTGGCTCGCGTGCCACGCGAAGGAGCCGCGGCCGAGACCGAGCTCCCGGCGCACCCGCAGCGCCGTGCGGTACACCGTGTGCGTGGAGTCGGGGACCCCCACCTGCCGGTCCGCCGCGAGCTGCGCGAACTCCTCGGGCTGCGGCAGCCACGGGTCGGCCCCGAAGCCGTGGCCGGGCTCTCCCGCGGCCCAGGGCAGCGGGACCCGGCAGCCGTCGCGGCCGATCTCCTCGCCCCCGGTCCGGGCGAACGCCGGGTCCTGGCGCAGCTCGGCGGGCAGGCGCGTGTGGTCGGGCAGGCCCAGCTCGTCCCCCTGGTACAGGTAGGCGGAGCCGGGCAGGGCCAGCTCCACCAGCGCGGCGGCGCGGCCGCGGGCGAGGCCCTGCTCGTGGTCCGGCTGCTCGCCGTCCGCGTCGATCCCCTTGGGGTAGGCGATGGGATCCGTGAGCCCGAAGCGGGAGACGTGCCGGACGGTGTCGTGGTTGGACAGCACCCACGTGGTGGGCGCGCCGACGTTCGCCGACTCCGCCAGAGAGTCCTCGATGGCCCGGGACATCCGGGCCCAGTCCCACCCGGCCACCAGGAAGTCGAAGTTGAACGCCTGGTGCATCTCGTCGGAGCGGACGTACATCGCCAGCCGGTGCGCCGGCTCGACCCACGCCTCGGCCACCAGCATCCGGTCGCCGTCGTACTCGGCGAGCACCCGGTGCCAGTCGCGGTAGACCTCGTGCACGCCGTCCTGGTCGAAGTAGGGGCTGCCGGTGCTCAGCGGGGTGTCCGGGGCGTCGTGCTCCCGCGCGTCGTGCTCGCCCTCGACCATGTGCACCTGGTGGTCCCAGTCCGGCAGCCCCTCGGCCTTCACGAGGCCGTGGGCCACGTCCACGCGGAAGCCGTCCGCGCCCCGGTCCAGCCAGAAGCGCAGGACGGAGCGGAACTCCTCCCACACCTCCGGGTTCTCCCAGTTGAGGTCCGGCTGGGTGCTGTCGAACAGGTGCAGGTACCACTGCCCGTCCGGCAGCCGGGTCCAGGCCTCGCCGCCGAACACGGAGCGCCAGTTGTTCGGCGGCAGCTCCCCGTGCTCGCCCCGGCCGTCCCGGAACATGTACCGGTCCCGCTCCGGGCTGCCGGGCCCGGCGGCCACGGCGGCCCGGAACCACTCGTGCTCGCTCGAGGTGTGGTTGGGCACCAGGTCCACGATCAGCCGCATCCCGAGCTCCGCCATCCGGGCGCGCATCCGGTCGAAGTCCTCCAGGGTGCCGAAGCGGGGGTCGACGTCCCGGTAGTCGGAGACGTCGTAGCCGGCGTCGTGCTGCGGCGAGACGTAGAACGGGGACAGCCACAGGGCGTCCACGCCGAGGTCCGCGAGGTAGTCCAGCCGGTCGACGATCCCGGGCAGGTCGCCCAGACCGTCACCGTCGGAGTCGTTGAAGGACCGGGGATAGATCTGGTAGATCACCGCGGAGCGCCACCACTCGCCCTCCTCGGTGGTGGGGGACTGGCTGACCTGCTGCGTCATGGGGGTGCTCCTCGGGTGCTTCGTCGGGGGTGTCCGGTGCGGGCGGCTCCGGTGCGGGGGCGTCCCCAACCTAGTCAGTCCCCGGGCGCGGTGTCACGGCGGCCGGCGCTGGGGCGGCCGGTGTCCGGCCGGGACCGCCCGGCCGGTGCACGACCACGTTGGTGGGGGCGAGGGCCAGGACGACGAGCGCGGCGGCGAGGACCGCCAGCCCGGTCCAGCCGGCGCCCGTCAGCCGTTCGCCGACGACGACGACGGCCAGGACCGCCGCGACGGCCGGTTCGGTCAGGGTGAGGGTCGTCGCCGTGCTCGGGCGCACCCGGGCGAGTCCCACGCCGAACAGGAAGTACCCGAGGAACATCGGCACCAGCGCCATGTACGCGGCCACGGCGAACGCCTGCCCCGAGGCCAGCAGGGGCGCCCCCGTGAGGGCGAGGACCGGGAGCAGGAGCGCCCCGCCGGCGCCGAAGACGGCGCCCATCGAGGCCGCGCGCCCCACCCCGTGGCCCATCAGCCGGTGCACCACCCACGAGTAGAGCGCGTACGTCGCCCCGGCCACCAGTCCGAGCCCGATGCCGGCGGCGGTGTCCGCGGCCGAGGCCCCGGACCGGCCGTCCCTCGACAGGCACAGCAGGCCGCTGCCGAGGACGCCCAGGAGCGCGGCGGTCATCCACCACCGGCTCAGGGGGCGGCGCTCGAGGACGCGCTCCAGGACGCCCGAGGCCAGCGGCGCGGAGGCCAGGGAGACGACCGTGCCGATCGCGACGCCGCCCAGGTGCATCGAGCTGTAGAACGCCAGCGGATAGACGGCCACGGCCGCAGCCCCGGCCGCCACCAGCCCGGCGTGCGAGCGCAGCGACCGCCGCGAGCGGCGCAGGGCGGGCAGGGCGATCGCCGCCTGCAGCAGCCCGCCCACGCCCAGGGCGGCGGCCCCGATCGCCAGCGGACCCGCGCCGGGGGCGAAGGTCGCCGCGGTCCCGGTCGTGCCCCCACAGGACCGCGGTGAGCAGGATGGCCGCGACGCCGAGGCCGGCGTGGCGCCCCGTGCGCCCCACGGCGCGGCTCACGGTGCCGTTCACGGTGCCGCTCACGGTGCGACCGGCACGTCGGTGGTCGTCGTGCGGGCGTGCGCGCGGACGCGGAGCGGCGCCGGGCGCTGCGGGTGTGCGGTCATGGGCGGGTTCCTGTTGGTCGACGGTCCAATCTACCCAGGGCGGGCGACGGGCGCCCCGGGCGCGGTGCGCCGGGCGCAGCCGCGTTCGCGGAAGCCGGCCCGCCCCCGTCCCGGGCGGGCCGCGTGGTAGAAGAGGGCATGACCACTCCGACGCGCGCGTTCGCGCCTCCCTGCGGGCCGGTGCGCGGCCGGGTCGACGGCGACGTCGTCCGGGCGACCGGGATCCCGTACGCCACGGCGGACCGGTTCGCCGCGCCCGTCCCGGTCGCGGACCGGGAGGAACCGTTCGACGCCACCCGCCCGGCCCCGGCCTGCCCCCAGGCGCACTCACCCTTCCTCACCGGGGTCCTCGGCGACACCCTCGCCGGGCTCCCGCGGGACGAGCACTGCCAGCGGCTGTCGGTGACCCTGCCCCTCGAGCGGGGGCCGGCGGAACGGCTGCCAGTGATGGTCTGGATCCACGGCGGCTCCTACACCACCGGGGCCGGGGACGCCCCGATCATGGATCCCCGCCCCCTGGTCGCCGAGCAGCGGGTCGTGGTCGTGAGCGTCACCTACCGGTTGGGACTGTTCGGCTACCTCGGCGCGGGCCGGGGCCGCCCCGCCAACCTCGGTCTGCTCGACCAGCTAGAGGCCCTGCGCTGGGTGCGGCGCAACATCGCGGCCTTCGGCGGCGACCCGGACCGGGTGACCGTGTTCGGCCAGTCCGCCGGGGGCGACGCCGTGGCCCATCTCATGGCCGTCCCGGGCGCGGAGCTGCTGTTCCGCCGGGCCATCCTGCAGAGCCCTCCGCTGGGCATCGCCCGCGGCCGGGCGGCGATGACCGCGGCGATGGCGGGCGCGGCCGGTGCCGTCACCGCGGGGACGCCGGCCGCGGAGGTGGTGGCGCTGCAGGCCGAGGTCGAGGCCGGTGCGTCCTCCTTCGGGCTCCGGGGCCGGATGCCGTTCGGCACCCAGTACGGCCACCACCCCCTGCCCGCCGAGGAGGGCGTCGAGGCGGCCTGGGACCGCGTGGCCCCGCACATCGACGTGCTCATCGGCCACACCGCCGAGGAGGCCCGGCTCTACCTGCCCACGCTGCCCCTCCTCCACCGGGTCACCCGCGTCCCGCTGCTCGGCCCCGTGCTCCGCCGCGCCGTCGTGGGGCAGGTGACCGCGGCCGTCCACGGCCGGGCCGTCCGCCGGTTCGCCGCCCGGCACGCCCGGGCCGGAGGCCGCGCCCACACCTACCTGCTCACCTGGAGCGCGCCGGGCAGCCCGTACGGATCCGCCCACACGGTCGACCTCCCGCTCCTGTTCGGCGACGAGGCCGCATGGGCCGGCACCGGGCTGCTCGCCGGGGCCCCGTGGGAGGGCGTCCAGGGCCACGGCCGGCGCCTCCGGCGGCTGTGGGCCGGCTTCGCCCGTGGGGAGCCGCTGGCGGACGCCGGGGCGGTCCCCGGCGTCCTGCGCTACCGCGCGGCCACGGGTGCACGACCCCTCGAGCGCGTCCTCGGCTGTGTCCTCGGCGCGGTGCGCCGCGCTCAGGGCGCTGCGGGCACCTCCCGCGCCCCGGTGCGGGCGCTGCGCCGGGCCGCGTCCAGCACGGCGGCGACGGCCACGGCGTCCCACGGGTCCACGGGGGCCTCGTCGTCGCCGAGGAGCCACCGGGCCACGGCCCGGTAGAAGTCGGCGGGCTCGCCGGGGGCGGTGGGCACGGGGTCGGTCCCGGTGCCCCGGACGAGCAGACCCGTCATGCCCTCCCCGGGGTCCAGCAGGTCGAAGGGGCCGGGGCTGTCGGCGTGCCCGGCCACGAGGTAGGCGCCGGCCGAGCCGAGCACCCGGGTCCGGGGCCCCGGCGCCCCCACGAGGCTCCCGGCCCACAGGTGGCTGATCGTGCCCGAGGCGTGGTCCAGGGCCAGGAAGACGTCGTCCTCGGCCGGGGTCGTCAGCGCGCGCAGCTCGGCCCGCACCGCGGCCACCGGCCCGAACAGCTGGATCGCCGCGTCCACGAGGTGCGGACCGAGGTCGAGCAGCAGCCCGCCGCCCCGGCCGACCGCGTTCTCCCGCCACCGGTCCTTGGGCACCGGGCGCCACCGCTCCCAGCGGCGCTCGAACCGGTGCACGTCCCCGAGGTGCCCCTCGGCGAGCACCCGGGCCAGGGTCAGCTGCTCGCTGTCCCAGCGCCGGTTGTGGAAGACCGTCAGCGGGGTCCCGGTCTCCTCGGCGCGGCGGACCACGGCCACCGCGCCCTCGTGGTCCATGGCCAGCGGCTTGTCGACCACCACAGGGATCCCGGCCTCCAGGCCGGCCAGCGCGTGCTCCACGTGCAGCCCCGTGGGCGAGGCGACGACCAGCACGTCGGGCCGCGAGCGCTCGAGCAGCCCGGGCAGGTCCCGGTGCACCTGCACCCCGGGCCAGTCGGCGCCCGCGCGGGCGGCCCGCTCCGGGTCGCCGGTGACGACGTCGGTGACCCGCCCGCCGGCCCGCCGCAGCAGGTCCCCGTGGAAGTCCCGCCCGGCCATGCCGTACCCGACGAGTCCGGCGGTGAGCACTCGTCCTGCACCCTGATCAGTCATGCGGTCACGATAGCCCCTGGCACCGGGCCGCACCGGGCCGCACCGGGCCGCACCGGGCCGCTACGGCCCGTCCGGGCCCGCGATCTCGTCGTCGACGAAGCGGGGCGCGGCCGCGACGCCGCCGGCGACGACGAGGAGCACCGCGGTGCCCATCAGCAGCAGCAGGGGAGCGGTCCAGCTGCCGGTGGCCTCGTGCAGGGCGCCGACGGCGAAGGGCCCGGCCGCCGCGAGCAGGTAGCCCACCGGCTGCGTGAACCCGGACAGCTGCGCGGTCACCCGGGGGTCCCGGGAGCGGGCCGTGAGCAGCGCCAGGGCGGTGGGGAACGCGAAGCCGCCCACCCCCAGGAGCAGGGCCCAGGCCCAGGGTGTGGTGGCGGGCGCCAGCAGCAGGCCGGAGTAGCCGGCGACCATGCAGACGCCCAGGCCCACGATCCACCGCCGCAGGCGCGGTGAGCGGGCCACCAGGACGGGCATGAGGAGCCCTCCCGGGATGCCCATGGCGGCGATGAGGGCGGCCATCAGCCCGGCCTGGGCCTGGCCCAGGCCGCCGTCGCGGTAGATCTGGGCCACCCAGCCGAACTGGACGTAGGCGTGCATCGACTGGATGCCGAAGTAGACGCACAGCGCCACGGCGGTGCGGGAGCGGAGGATCGAGGTGCCGCGGCCGGGACGCAGGGCGCGGCCGGGGGTCGTGGCGGGCTCGCGCCGGTCGCGGACGGTGACCAGGACCCAGGGGACCACGGCGGCCAGGGCCACGAGGCCCCAGAGGCCCAGTGCGGCACGCCACCCGTCGGGCCCGCTCGCGGCCAGCGGCCCGGCCGCCAGCAGGGGCAGCGTGGCGCCGACGGCCAGGCCGGTCGTGTAGAGGGAGTTCAGCGCCGCCGTGCGCCGGCCCCCGTGGCGCTTGATGAACGCCGGCACCAGGATGTTGCCGACGGCCATGCCGGCGAAGCCCAGCACGGACAGGAGCAGGAACACCGGCACCGATCCCGTGACCGGCCGGGCCAGCAGCCCGGCGGCGACCAGGACCAGACCGGCGGTGACGGCACCGCTGATGCCGGTCCTGCGCGAGAGCGCGGCCGCGCACGCCCCCGCCGCGGCGAACGTGAGCCCGGGCAGGGCGGTCAGCACCCCGGCCATCGTGGGGCTCAGCCCCAGTCCCTGCTGCACCTCCGCGAGCACGGGCCCCACGGAGGTGGCCCCGGGGCGGAGATTGACCGCCACGACCGCCACCGCGAGCACCACCAGCCACCCCGGCACGCGGGGCGGGACGGCGGAACGGTCAGGGGGCGGGGTGGACGGGCGCACCGGCCTGTTCTATCACGGGGTGCGGCGGCACCGGGGCGCGGGCCGGACGGAGCGGTCCGCTCAGCCCTCGCAGTCGGTGCAGTACCGCGTCTCGCCGGACTGGCGGGCCAGCTGGGAGCGGTGCCGGACCAGGAAGCAGGAGGCGCAGGTGAACTCGTCGACCTGTTCCGGGATGACGGCCACGGTGAGCTCTTCGTGGGAGAGGTCGGCGCCGGGCAGGTCGATGCCCTCGGCGGTGTCGAAGTCCTCGGCGTCGATGACCGCGGTCTGGGTGGTGGCGCTGCGCTGGACCTGGATCGCCTCCAGGGACTCGTTGGCCGGCTCGTCCTCGGGCCGGGTGCGCGGGGCGTCGTAATCGGTGGCCATGATGTGGTGCGTCCTCCTGGAACGGGGTGGTGCTGTGCAGAGGGTGCCCTGCACGGAAGGACCAGAGTGTACCCCTACGACATGGGCAACTGTCGAGTCCCCGCGCGTCCCGGCGAAGTGCGGCGTCTCGGGCGTGATCCTCGTCGCACCCCGGAGGGGCCCGGATCGGTCCCTGGTGCGCCGAGCACGGAGCACCCGCTCAGCGTCCGTGACCTCCTCACCGCCGTCCAGGGCCACTTCGACGAGATGGCCCTGGGTGCGTTGCACGCCATCCGGCGCGCCGCGCAGGACGCCGCCCGGCCCTGGTCCGGTGTCAGCTGGCGCTCTCCAGGTGCGCGAGGCGCAGCCAGCGGTGCATGAGCCGGCGGAACGCCACGGCGGCGCCGTGGGCGTCCCGCGCGGCCAGCAGCTCCACGGCGTCCGAGAAGTCCTGCGGGCTCTCGTCCGGCTGGAACGGGTCAGCGAGCGAGCCGTAGTGCAGGACCACGAGGGAGTTGGCGGAGAACGCCCCGAGCCACCGGCCCAGGTGCGTGAGGTCCTCGGCGAGGTCCTCGAGGTCCTCGCCGCCCGCGTCCTCCACCACCTGCGCGGCGCGCACCACGCGACGGGTCGCGAGGTCCACCGGCACCGCGCACCGGTGCACGCGGTTGCCGTGGTGGAAGCTCTCGGTGTGGTCCTGGGCGGTGAAGAGGGAGAACCACGCCATGGGGACGGTGAACGCCGACTGGCGCGCGTGGACGGGCACGAAGTGCTCCCGGCTCACGCGATCGCCCGCGGCCCGGACGGCGTCCTCGGGGATGAGCAGGTTGGGCAGGGGCTGGCCGCCCTCCTCCTCGGCGAGCGCCACGAGCCGCAGCGAGCGCCGCAGCCGCTGCGGGGGGTGGTAGACGGGGAAGTCCCCGACCCCCGCCGCGAGCATGTCCCGGCCCCGGGGCGCCGCGGAGAACGGCAGGGTCCACAGCGGCTCCACGGCCGGGGGCAGGGGCTCCTGGCCCGGCTCGGCCAGGCGGGCGAGCTGCTCGGTCAGCTCGTTGACCCCGGCCTCCTCGGGGGACAGGGCCCGGGGCACCAGCGGGGCGTACACGGCGTCGAGCTCCTCGGCGGGCACGTACACCCGCAGGGCGAACTGGTGGGGGATCCCGGTGGCCGAGCGGAACGTCCGGCCGACCTGCAGCAGCTGGGCCACGGCGGCTCAGGCGATCTCGACGACGACGGGGGCGTGGTCCGAGGCGCCCTTGCCCTTGCGCTCCTCGCGGTCGATCGACGCGTCGGTGACGCGGCCGGCCAGGGCGGGGGAGTAGAGCTGGAAGTCGATGCGCATGCCCTCCTTCTTCGGGAAGCGCAGGCCCTTGTAGTCCCAGTACGTGTAGACGCCCGGGCCGGGGTGCCGGGGGCGGACCACGTCCAGGTAGCCGGCCTCCTCGAGGAAGGCGCGGAAGGCGGCGCGCTCGGGCGCGCTGACATGGGTCAGGCCGTTGTCGAGGAAGAACTGCATGTCCCACACGTCCTCGTCCTGCGGGGCCACGTTCCAGTCGCCCACCAGGGCGACCTGCGCCGTGGAGTCCTCGTCGACCCACTGCTTGGCGTGGTCCTTGAGCACGCGCAGCCACTCCAGCTTGTAGGGCATGTGCGGGTCCTCCAGGCCGCGGCCGTTGGGGACGTAGAGGGACCAGACGCGCACGCCGGCGCACGTGGCGCCGATCGCCCGGGCCTCCTGCACGGGCTCCTCGCCGGGCTTGCCGAAGGCCGGCTGGTCCGGGAAGGTGCGCTCGACGTCCTCGAGGCCCACCCGGGAGGCGATCGCCACGCCGTTCCACTGGCTGAGGCCGAAGTGGGCGACGTCGTAGCCCATGTACTCGAAGAGCTCCCAGGGGAAGTTGTCGTCCTTCGCCTTGGTCTCCTGCATGGCCAGGACGTCCACGTCCGAGCGCTGCAGCCACGCCTCCACACGGTCGGCGCGGGCGCGGACGGAGTTCACGTTCCAGGTGGCGATCCTCATGGGCCCCACGTTACCGGCTGCCCCGGACGGGAATTTTCAGCACCCCTTGCGCAGCACCGGTCCAGGTGACATGGTTAGTTACATAACTAATGAACCAGTGAGGGGGAGGGCCGTGATCGCCGACGACCGCCCGATCTTCCAGCAGATCGCCGAACGGATCTGCGCCGACATCCTCGCGGGCGCCTATCCGGAGGAGACCCAGGTCCCGTCCACCAACGAGTTCGCCGCCTTCTACCGGATCAACCCGGCCACCGCCGGCAAGGGCGTCAACCGGCTCGTGGACCGGGGGATCCTCTACAAGCGCCGCGGCATCGGCATGTTCGTCGCCGCCGGCGCCCGGGAACGGCTCCTCGAGCAGCGGCGGCAGGAGTTCGCCGACCGCTACGTGGCACCGCTCGTCACCGAGGCGCACTCCCTCCGGCTCCCGCCGGGGGACGTCCTCGACCTCGTCCGCTCCGCCCTCGGCCGGTCCGAGGCCGCCGCACCGACCCGTCAGGAGTCCACCCCATGAACGGCACGCCAGCCCCCGTCGTCGCCCTGCGCGGCGTCTCCCGCACCTACCGGGAGACCCGGGCCCTCGACGGCGTCGACCTCGACCTCGCCCCGGACCGGATCTACGGACTCGTGGGGCGCAACGGCTCCGGCAAGACCACCCTGCTGTCCGTGATCGGCCAGCAGGTCCGCCCCGACCGGGGCGGGCGGGTCGAGCTGTTCGGCCGCCCCGGGTGGGAGAACCCCGAGGCGCTCTCCCGCACGGTGCTGCTGCGGGACCGGCAGCGCTACCCCGAGGAGTTCCGGGTCCGCCACGTCCTCGACGCCGCGCCGGCGTTCTACCCCGGCTGGGACGAGGAGCTCGCCCGCGGTCTCGCCGAGGACCTCCGGCTCCCGTCGCGGACCAGGATCAAGAAGCTCTCCACGGGTCAGCACACGGCCCTCGGCATCGTCCTGGGCCTCGCGTCCCGCGCGGAGCTCACGATGCTGGACGAGCCCTACGGCGGGCTGGACCCGGTGGCCCGGGAGCTGTTCTACGACCGGCTCCTCGAGGACTTCGCGCGGCACCCGCGCACCGTGGTGATCTCCACGCACCTGGTCGACGAGGTCGCCAACCTCCTCGACCACGTCCTGCTCCTCGACCGCGGGCGGCTCGTGCTGGACGCCGGTCTCGAGACCGCCCGCGCCAGCGCCCACACGGTCGCGGGGCCCGCCGCCGACGTCGCCGGCTACCTGGCCGAGCGGCGCCTCGAGCAGCAGGTCTCCCGCGAGCAGCGGATCGGGGCGCTGCGCACCGTGACCGTGGCGGCGCCCCACGACGACGACGCCCGGGCGGCCGCCGCGCGCCACGGGATCGAGATCGACGCCGTCTCCCTGCAGTCGGCCGTGGCCGCCCACGGGCTCGTCCCGGTGCCCGCCGACCAGCTCCAGAACGCCTGAGAGGACCTCCGCCATGTCACGACTCACCCCTGTCCTCAAGCTCAACACCGTCAACCGGTCCGCCGGGGTCTGGATGGTCGTGGGCGTGATCACGGTGTCCGGGCTGCTCAGCCTGCTCGCCGGGGTCGTGCTGCACGTGGTCCTGGGCGCCCCGCTGGGCGCCGTGGCCGAGGGCCTGCGCTACAACCAGGTCCTGCTCTGGTGGCCCGGGATCGCCCTGCTCGTCCACGCCGCCCAGGTGATCGGCACGAGCACGCCCCTCGCCCTGGCGCTGGGGGCCACCCGCCGGTCGATGTGGTGGGGCTCGGTGCTGACGTTCGTGCTCCACGCCCTGCTGGCCGCGGCCGTCCTCACCGTGTTCCTGCTCCTGGAGCGCGCCACCGGCGGCTGGTTCCTGGGCCTGCCCGCCTTCGACATCCGCGTCTTCGCCGGAGGGTCCCCGGCGTGGGCCCTCCTCGTGGCGTTCCTGGTCTACCTCGGGGCGCAGCTGGTCGGGGCGGTCTTCGCC
Source organism: Kocuria rosea (assembly GCF_006094695.1). Lineage (NCBI taxonomy): Bacteria > Bacillati > Actinomycetota > Actinomycetes > Micrococcales > Micrococcaceae > Kocuria > Kocuria rosea. The sequence goes on from NZ_CP035103.1 coordinate 674,745, forward strand.
ACGGTGTACGTCCGGGGCGGCCCCGTGGCGCTGACGCTGTCCATCATCGGGACCGTCGTGACGACCCTGGCCGTGCTGGTGTGGGCCGCCGCGACCGGAGCGGGCTCCGCCGCGGCCGTCGGCGCGGGTTCCGCGGGGGTCCCGGCGGGACTCGTGCTCCTGGCCGCGGCGGCGCCCGTGCTGCTCGCGCTGCTGGGCTGGGGCCTGTACCGCCGGGTCTCCGTCCGCTGAGCACCCCGGCGCGGCCAGCGCCGCCGCGCCGGGGGACCAGGGGTTTCCCCGCGCGCCCTTCCACCGGGTGGTTGCACATGCTAATTTCCTGCTGGCCCGTGCCCCCGGCGGCGCCGCCCCCAGCAGGGAGAGACCCCCATGAACCTCGCACGGACCGCGCTCGTCGTGTCCACCACCTTCGCCCTCCTCCTCGGCGGAGTCCCGGCGGCGCTCGCAGCCCCGACTCCTCCGGCCGATCTGCCCGAGCTGTCCGGTCCGGCCGAGCCGGCCGCCACCGCGGGCGCGCCCGCCCTGAGTCTGCACGGCGGCTCGGGCACCGACGCCGCCCCGGCCGGGGTTCCGGCGCCGGCGGCCGCGGAGGACCGGGCCGCCGGCGGCCTGGCCGGGGCGGCGTCGGCCGGCGCCCACCCGACCACGGTCGAGGACATCACCGAGGCCTTCAAGATCGTCAACGACCACCGCGGCCAGGCGAGGCGCGCCCCGCTGGTCTACAACACCGCGCTGTCCCGCAACGCCCAGCAGTGGGCGGAGACCATGGCCGGGGCCCGCAAGGAGTCCCGCAACCCGGACCCCTGGGCGGGCGCCCCTGCCGGCGGGATCCGGATGGACCAGTACTACGGGAAGGGCGTCTTCACCGGCCCCTTCGAGGGCGTCGAGGCGGTCGAGGCGCTCGCGCACTACCTGCTGGACTTCTTCCCCCGCAACGGGACCGACCAGTTCGCCCGGGACCTGACCCATCTCGGGGTCGGGGTGAGTCACGTCGCCACGTCGGGCTCGGGCGGTCCCGGGTGGGAGACCTACCTGACGATCTACTACTACGCCTATCCGGCCGGGCAGGCCGTGCCCGGGACGGTCGCGAGCCCGGCGCAGGGGTTCGTGCCGCCGGTGACCGCACCCCCGGTGACGGCGCCGTCCTACGCCGTCCGGGGGGCGATCGGCACCAAGTACCACCGTCTGGGCGGGGCGGCCGTGCTCGGGGAGCCCACCATGAACGAGCGCGGCGGCCTGATCGAGGGCGGCGTCTACCAGCAGTTCCGGAAGGGCACCCGCACCACCACCGTCTACTGGGCCCCCGGCTACGGCGCGATGGCCGTGAAGAACTACGGATCCATCGGCGGCCGGTGGGTCGCGGCCGGCCGGGAGCACCACTTCGGCCTGCCCGTCACGGACGAGCGCCCGGCCACCGGTGGGGCGTACCAGGTCTTCCGCCGCGACGGTCGCTCCACCATGCTCCTGTGGAGTCCCGGGACGGGCTCCCGCGCGGTCAAGCAGTACGGGGCCATCGGGCGGGCCTGGAAGGCCGCCGGCTCCGAGCGCGGCTGGGGCTTCCCCGTCACCGACGAGTACCGCTACGGCGCCGAGGTGCGCCAGCGCTTCTCGAAGGGCGTCACCGTCCACTACGCCGCGGGGCGCACCTGGGTCACCCGCTGAGACCGAAGCTGTCGAGGTCGGTCTCTCCGTGCGGTGGGACCGGCCGAGCCGGGGGTGTTCCGACGTGGCGCGCACGGTTCGTCGGATCGTCCGGCGGTTCCACCGCGGTTCCGGCCCCGGTGACCTGAGGAGATGCTCAGGGGAAACGGCTGCGGGTCGTTCCCGGCCGTGGGCAACAGGCGCGCTCGCGCGGCCGGTCCGGACCACCTCACCACGACACCGGCCTCGGGGAGCCGGGCCCAGGAGGCCGCGGGCTCGCCGGTCTCAGAACGGCGGGGGGTCATCGGGCGGGAGGTCGTCGAGCCGGAGGCCGCCGGGCGGAGGATCAGCGGCCGGACCCACGGGCGGAGGGTTGCCGGGCGGCCGGCCGGTGGCCGGGGCGCTCCGGCGGTCGGGTGCGGTGCCGGCAGCGGTGTGCTCGGGTTCGGGGCGGGCAGCCGTGTGCTCGGGTGCGGTGCGGTGCACGAGCCCGCCCGGTGAGGTCCACTCCAGGACCGCGGCGTGCCCGGCCGCGCCCCCGGCCGTTCCTCCGGGCGGGCTGCCGTCCGTGCCCGGGGCGGTGCCGTCGTGCGGGCCGGGGGTGATCCGCCGCACCGACCAGGCTCCGAGGTGGCCGTGGCGGTGCTTGACCCGGTGGTGGTGGCGGCACAGGGCGGCCAGGTTGTGCTCGGCCGTGGGCCCGCCCCGGGCCCAGGCCACCGTGTGGTCGAGATCGCAGGCCTCGGACCGGCGCCGGCACCCGGGGAAGCGACAGGTCCCGTCGCGCAGCTCGACCAGCCGGCGCAGGTCCCGGGGCACGGCGTAGACGGTCCGGTCGTGGTCGAGGACCACTCCGGTCACGGGGTGGGTCAACACCCGGTGCCACGCCCCGGCCCCGGCGGCCAGCTGACGGGCCACCTCCGCGCTGATGGGCCCGTAGCCCGACAGCACCGGAACCCCGTCCCCGGCCGACTCGCCCCCGGCCGTGCCGGCGCACGTCAGCACCGAGACCGGGACCAGCACGCTCACCCGGGCCCGCACCCCGCGCGGAAAGCCCGGCTCCTCCGGCAGGACCCCGTCCAGCAGCAGGTCCGCCAGCACGTCGGCCCGCAGCTCCGACACCGAGCGCGGCACGGACTCTTCCTGATCCTGCGGTCCCGGCCGCCCCGATCGTGCGGGGTCCGGGACGTCCTGGCCCAGCAGCCGGGCCAGGTCCTCGAGCCGGTCGTGCACGGCCAGGGCCACCGGGGCCTCCAGCAGGGCGTGCAGCCAGGCCGTGCCGTCGGCGGCCGGCTCCACCCACACCGCCCGGGCCCTGCGCGCGGCGCGGCGGGCGCGTTCCTCGGCGCCGGCCACGAGCACGGCCCGCCGGGTGCGGGCGGTCGCGCGCAGCTGCGCGGCGGTGGCGTGCGGGGCCCGGTCCAGCAGCTCGGCGATCAGCCGGCCGACGGCCGCCACCGGCGGCGGGTCGCACCGGCCGGGGGCCCAGGTCGGGGCCTGGGTGATCAGCTCACGCCACTGCTCGACCAGCACCGCGGCCTGGGGCGAGCCGATCCGGCCCTCCTCCAGGGCGGTGAGGACCTCCGGGAGCATCTCGGCCAGCAGCACGGCGTCCTCCACCCGCCGCCGGGCCGTGCCCGCCGGCAGCCGCAGGGCCGGACCGACCTCGGCCGCGACGTCCACGAGCAGCTGGTGCTCCGCCTCGGCCAGCGGGCTCAGCGGGTCCGGGCGGAGGAACCCGCCGGCGGCGATCTCGGCCTCGGCCTGCGCCATCGCCTGGAACCGGGCCGCCGTGCGCGCCGCCTGCCCGGCCAGCCACAACCGGTGGATGCAGCGCACCTGTGCGCCCACCGCCCGCGCCTCCGCCGCCGCGGCCTCCACCAGGCCCGCCGCGGCAGCCCGCACCTCGGCGGCAGGCCCGGGAGCGCCCTGCACCGCGGTGTCGTGCACCTCGGCGAGCACCGGCCGCGCCGGAGACTCCTCCCCGGCCACCGGGGTCCGGGTCCGCCGCTGCGCCGTCGCCGTCATGGAACCATTCTCCCCAGCACCTCAGACTCGCTAAGCCGACGGGCCCCGACGACGACGGAGCCGCGCACCCCGATCGGGGTGCGCGGCTCCGTGGTGGTGCGGGTGCTTCGGGCGTCAGGAGCGCCACCAGTCGTCGAGGATCGTGGCGGGGGTCGTGCGCTTGTGCCGGGTGATGCGCCAGCGGTGCTCGATCTGCTCGGCCACGGCGTCGGCGACCTCGCGGCCCTCGAGGTAGTCGTCGATGTCGTCGTAGGACAGCCCGAGCTCGGCCTCGTCGGTCTGGCCCGGGGCGTCGTCGAGCAGGTCGGCGGTGGGGGCCTTCGCCCACAGCCGCTCCTCGGCGCCGAGGGTCTTCGCGAGGAGCCGGTTCTGCCGCTTGTCGAGCCCGAACAGCGGCAGCACGTCCGCCCCGCCGTCGCCGTACTTGGTGAAGAACCCGGTCACGGACTCGGCGCCGTGGTCGGTGCCGATCACCAGGTAGTTGTGCTCCCCGGCGATCGCGTACTGCGCGATCATCCGCATCCGGGCCTTGATGTTGCCCTTGTTGAAGTCGGAGATCTCCCGGTCCGTGGCGCCCTCGAAGCCGTGCTCGAAGCCGTCCACCGCCGGGGCGATGTCGTAGGTGATGGTGCGGTCGGCGGCGACGAAGCGCAGGGCCGCCTGGGCGTCCTCCTCGTCGTGCTGCTTCCGGTGGGGCAGGCGCACGCCCACGAACTCCGCCTCGCCGCCCTCGGCGCGCACCCGCTCGACCGCCAGCTGGGCGAGCCGGCCGGCCAGCGTGGAGTCGAGGCCCCCGCTGATGCCGAGCACGAAGCCCTTCGTGCCGCTGGCCCGCAGGTAGTCGCAGAGGAAGCCGACGCGCGCCTCGATCTCCTGCTCGGGGTCGATCTCGGGCTTCACGCCCATCTCTTCGATGATTGCTGCCTGCAGTGTCCGCATGGGCCCATGCTAGTGCGGGCCGCGCCCGGGCGGGCAAGGGGAACACGGTCCCGGAACGGCGGGGCCCTTGCGTAGGATGCGGGCCATGCCCCCGCACCGGAGCCGCCCCCGGGAGCACCGGATCCGACCGACCGAGCGAACCAGGAGCGCAGCATGAGCGAGCAGCACGGGACCGACCGCCGGAACACCGCCGAGGACACCCCTGGGAACACCTCCGGGAACACCTCACGGAACGTCTCGGGGAGCACGTACGAGAACATCCTGGTCGAGACCCGAGGGAGGGTCGGGATCATCACCCTGAACCGGCCGCGGGCGCTCAACGCCCTCGACGCCGCGACCCTGCGGGAGGTCGTCGCCGCGTCCACCGCCCTGGACACCGACCCGGGGATCGGGGCGATCGTCCTCACCGGCTCGGAGAAGGCCTTCGCCGCCGGCGCCGACATCAAGGAGATGGCGGGGCGCAGCGCCCCGGAGATGTACCTCGCGGACTGGTTCGCGGGCTGGGACGCCTTCACCCGGGTGCGCACCCCCGTGGTCGCCGCGGTCTCGGGCTACGCCCTGGGCGGGGGGTGCGAGCTCGCGATGATGTGCGACCTGCTGATCGCCGCGGACACGGCCCGCTTCGGGCAGCCCGAGATCAACCTCGGGGTGATCCCCGGGATGGGCGGCTCCCAGCGCCTGGCCCGTGCGGTGGGCAAGGCCAAGGCCATGGACATGGTCCTCACCGGCCGGCACCTCGACGCCGCGGAGGCGGAGCGGGCGGGTCTCGTCTCCCGCGTGGTGCCCGCGGCGGACCTGCTGGCGGAGGCCCTGGACGTCGCCGGGACCATCGCGGCGAAGTCCCTGCCCTCGGTCCTCGCGGCCAAGGAAGCCGTGGACACCGCGTTCGAGACCACCCTCGCGCAGGGCGTGCACCTCGAGCGGCGGCTCTTCCACGCGCTGTTCGCCACCGAGGACCAGAAGGAGGGCATGGCCGCGTTCGCGGAGAAGCGCGAGCCGCGGTTCACGCACCGCTGAACCCCCGCCGCGGCCGGGTGCCGCCCGGCCGCGGGAGCTAACGTGGTGCCATGCCTCAACCGTCGAACGATGCCTCCGCCTGGCAGGTCCGCGAGTCCGCCCTCGACCCCGGCGCGCACGGCGCCCTGGAGTCCGTCTTCGCCCTGTCCAACGGGTACGTCGGGATCCGGGGCACGCTGGACGAGGCGCAGCCCAGCGCCTCCCGCGGGACCTTCCTGGCCGGGGTCTACGAGTACCACCCGCTGTCCTACCCCGAGGGCGGCTACGGGCACCCGGAGCACGGGCAGGCCATCATCGGCGTGGCCGACGGGAGCACCGTGCGCCTGCAGGTGGACGGGGTGCCGCTGGATGTCCGGGAGTCCCCGCCGGAGCAGCACGACCGCGTGCTCGACCTGCGCGCGGGCACGCTGCGCCGCGAGACGGAGTGGGTCACCCCGCGCGGCGCCCGGATGCGCCTGACGTCCACCCGCCTGGTCTCGCTGACCCAGCGCTCCGTCACGGCGATCCGCTACGAGGTCGAGGCGCTGGACCGCACGGTCCAGGCGGTGCTGCGCTCCGACCTGGTCGTCAACGGCACCCCGCCCAAGGTGGAGAACGAGGACCCGCGCGTGGCCGCGGTCCTGGAGCAGCCGTTCCGTGCCCGCCTCAGCCGCTGCCACGAGACCGGCGGCGTCCTGGTCCACCGCACCCACGGGAGCGAGATCGGGGTGGCCGCGGCGGTCGAGCACGAGGTCGACATGCCGGCCGGCGGCGCCGTGAGCACGCAGTGCGACGACGACCAGGTGGTCACCACCCTCGTGACCGACCTCCGGCCCGGGCAGCGGGTGGGGTTCGTCAAGTACCTCTGCCACGCGTCCTCGGACGCGGACCCCTCGGCCGACCTGCGGGAGCAGGTGCTCGCCGCGATGACCGGGGCGCGGCGGCGCGGCTGGGACGGGCTGCTCGCCGACCAGCGGGCGGAGCTGGACGAGTACTGGGACAGCGCCGAGGTGGAGATCGACAGAGACCCCGAGCTGCAGCTGGCGATCCGCTTCGACCTGTTCCAGCTCCTGCAGGCGGCGGCCTGCGTCAGCCGCGCCCCGGTCGGGGCGAAGGGGCTGACCGGCGGCGGGTACAGCGGGCACACCTTCTGGGACATCGAGGGCTTCGTGCTGCCGGCCCTGGCGCTGCTGCGCCCCCGGGACGCCGCCCGGCTCCTGCAGTGGCGCTCCTCGACCCTGGACCGGGCCCGGGAGCGGGCGCAGGTCCTGGACCTGGGCGGCGCCTCCTTCCCGTGGCGCACCATCGACGGGCACGAGACGTCGGCGTACTGGCCGGCCAGCACCGCGGCCATGCACGTCAACGCCGACATCGCGCGGGCCTTCCGCTGGTGGGCCGACGCCACCGGCGAGGACCTCACCGAGGTCGGCGGGGTCGACGTCCTGGTGGAGACGGCGCGCGTGTGGGCGGCCATGGTGCACGAGGACCACGAGGGCGGCATCCACCTCCTCGGCATGACCGGGCCGGACGAGTACACCGGCGTGGTGGACGACAACGTCTTCACCAACCTCATGGCCCGGCGCAACCTCCGGGCGGCCGCCGACGCGTGCGAGGAGCACCCCGAGCACGTGGGGCGGCTCTCCGTGACGGCGGACGAGCTCCAGCGGTGGCGGGTCCTGGCGGACGCGATCCACATCCCCTACGACGCCGTGCGCGGCGTGCACCCCTCCAACGAGGGGTTCACGACCTACCGCGAGTGGGACTTCGAGGCCAAGCGCGACGGCTACCCCGTGGAGGAGCACTTCCACTACGCCAAGATCTACCGCCGCCAGATCGTCAAGCAGGCGGACCTGGTCCTCGCCCTGTGGTGGTGCGCCGAGGCGTTCACCCCGGAGCAGACCGCCCGGGACCTGGACTACTACGAGCAGCGCACCGTCCGCGACTCGTCCCTCTCGGCCTGCGTGCAGGCCGTGGTCTGCGCCCGCGTGGGCCACCTGGACCTCGCCCTCGAGCACCTGCGCGAGTCCGCCCTCGTGGACCTGCGGGACATCCAGCAGGACGCCGAGCAGGGCCTGCACCTGGCCTCCGCCGCCGGGTCGTGGCTGGCCGTGGTCTGCGGGTTCGGGGGACTGGACACGGACGGGGGCGAGCTGCGCCTGGCCCCCCGGCTCCCGGAGCGGCTGCACCGGATCGCCTTCCGCCTCCGGTGGCACGGCCGCCGGCTCGGCGTGGAGATCACCCGCTCGGGCACGACCGTGCGGGTCCTGGACGGGGACGCCGGCGAGGTGGCGCTGCAGATCGACGGCGAGGCCCTGGCCGTCACGGCCGCGCGCCCCGCGACCGCGCCGCTGCACACGCCGCACCCGCCCACCCCCGCCCCGCACCAGCCCCCGGGACGCGCCCCGCGCGCCCCCCGCACGCCGTGACGCGCCCCGCGCCCCTCGAGGTGCTCACCCGCGTCTGGGGCTACGACGCCTTCCGCGGGCAGCAGGCCGAGATCATCGACGCGGTCACCGGCGGCGAGGACGCCCTCGTGCTCATGCCCACCGGCGGCGGCAAGAGCCTGTGCTACCAGATCCCGGCGCTCGTCCGGGAGGGCACCGGGGTGGTCATCAGCCCGCTCATCGCGCTCATGCACGACCAGGTCGACGCCCTCGAGCAGGTCGGCGTGCGCGCCGCGTACCTCAACTCCACCCAGACCCTCGAGGAGCGCCGCGACGTGGAGCGTCGACTCCTGGCCGGCGAGCTCGACCTGCTCTACCTCGCTCCCGAGCGCCTCCCGGTCGCGGCCGATCTGCTCGACCGCGCCCGCATCGCGCTCTTCGCCGTCGACGAGGCGCACTGCGTGGCCCAGTGGGGCCACGACTTCCGCCCCGACTACCTCGGGCTGACGATCCTCCACGACCGCTGGCCCGGGGTCCCGCGCATCGCCCTCACCGCCACCGCGACCGCGGAGACGCGCGAGGAGATCGTCCGCAACCTCCGCCTGGACGACGCCCGGGTCTTCGTCTCCAGCTTCGACCGGCCCAACATCCAGTACCGGGTCGGGCCCAAGAAGGACGCCCGCCGGCAGCTGCTCCAGCTCATCCGGACCGAGCACGACGGCGAGGCCGGCATCGTCTACTGCCTCAGCCGCGCCTCGGTCGAGCGCACCGCGGAGTGGTTGGCCGGCCAGGGCGTCACCGCGCTGCCGTACCACGCCGGCCTGCCCGCCGAGGTGCGGTCGCAGCACCAGACCCGCTTCCTGCGCGAGGACGGCGTCGTCATGGTCGCGACCATCGCCTTCGGCATGGGGATCGACAAGCCCGACGTGCGCTTCGTCGCCCACCTCGACCTGCCCAAGAGCGTCGAGGGCTACTACCAGGAGACCGGGCGCGCCGGGCGCGACGGGCTGCCGTCGACGGCGTGGCTGGCCTACGGGCTGCAGGACGTCGTCCAGCAGCGCCGGATGATCGAGGACGGCGAGGGGGACCGGCAGCGCAAGCGCGCCCAGACGCTGCACCTGGACGCGATGCTCGCGCTGTGCGAGACGGTGCAGTGCCGCCGCCGGCAGCTGCTGCGCTACTTCGGCGAGGCGAGCGAGCCGTGCGGCAACTGCGACACGTGCCTGGACCCGCCCGAGGCCTTCGACGGCACGGTCCCGGCGCAGAAGCTCATGTCCACGATCGTGCGGCTGCAGCGGGAGCGGGGCCAGCAGTTCGGCGCCGGGCACCTGGTGGACATCCTGCTCGGCCGGGAGACCGAGCGGGTGGTGCGGATGCGCCACACCGAGCTCACCACGTTCGGCATCGGCACCGAGCTGAGCGACCAGGAGTGGCGCGGGGTGGTGCGCCAGCTGCTCGCCCAGGGCCTGCTCCAGGTGCAGGGCGAGTACGGCGTCCTGGCGCTCACCGAGGCCGCCGGGGAGGTGCTGCGCGGGCAGCGGGAGGTGCGCCTGCGGCGCGAGCCGGAGCGGGCCAGGACCGTCCGCACGCCGAGGACCGCCGCCGCGCCGCCGGTCCTCGACCAGCCCCAGCAGGAGCTCTTCCAGCAGCTGCGGGCCTGGCGCTCCGCCGTGGCCAAGGAGCAGGGCGTGCCCGCGTACGTCGTCTTCAACGACGCGACCCTCGCCGCGATCGCCCAGGCCCGGCCGAGCTCGCTGGGGGAGCTGCGCGGCATCTCCGGTGTCGGCGACGCCAAGCTCGAGCGCTACGGCGAGGCCGTCCGCCAGGTCGTCGCCGACGCCTGATGATCCGCACCTGCGGATGCCGTGCCGGACGAATGACCGTAGATGCGGATAGCATGGCGCCATGACCGAGCTCAGGATCGCCGAGGCCGCCCGCTTCCTCGGCGTCAGCGACGACACCGTCCGGCGCTGGATCGACCAGGGCGCGCTGCACAGCACCCGGAGCGCGACCGGCCAGACCGTGGTGGACGGACTGGAGCTGGCCCGCCTGCTCAAGGAGCGCGCCGTCCGGCCCGAGGACCCCGCGCACGTCGCCAGCTCGGCGCGCAACCGGTTCGTGGGACTGGTCACCGAGGTCGTCTCGGACACCGTGATGTCCCAGGTGGAGCTGCAGTGCGGCCCGCACCGGGTGGTCTCGCTCATGAGCACCGAGGCCGTCCGGGACCTGGGCCTGGAGCCCGGCCGCGTGGCCACGGCCGTCGTCAAGTCGACCAGTGTCGTCGTCGAGACCCCCGGGGCGTGAGGCGGCGGTGCGCACCAGGGCCCCCGCCGCGGCCGTCCTCCTCGCCGCCCTCGGCCTCGGCGCCACCGGGTGCGGGGCCGGCGGGGACCCCGCGACCGTTCTCGACGTCCACGCCGCCGCCTCCCTCACCGGCACCTTCACCGAGCTCGCCGAGCAGTTCGAGGCGCAGCACCCGGGGATCGAGGTGTCCCTGAGCTTCGCCGGGTCCTCCACCCTGGTCCAGCAGCTCACGGAGGGGGCGCCCGCCGACGTCCTCGCCACCGCGGACGAGCGGAGCATGGCCGGGGCCGTGGCGGCCGGCCTCGTCGACGGCGAGCCCGAGGTCTTCGCGACCAACGTCCTGACCGTGGTCGTGCCCGCCGGCAACCCCGCCGGCGTCGCGTCCTTCCGGGACCTGGCGGAGCCGGGCGTGCAGGTCGTGGTGTGCGCCCCGCAGGTGCCGTGCGGCGCCGCCGGCGAGCGGGCCCAGGATGCCTCGGGCGTGCGGCTGAGCCCGGTGAGCGAGGAGGGCTCCGTGACGGACGTGCTCGGCAAGGTCGTCTCGGGCCAGGCGGACGCCGGCCTGGTCTACGCCACGGACGCACGCTCGGCCGGGGACGCGGTCGAGGTCGTCGAGGTCCCGCAGGCGGCGCAGGCCGTCACCCGTTCCCCCGTCGCCGCGCTCGCGGACTCCGACGAGCCGGAGCTCGCCCGGCAGTTCACCGAGCTCGTCGCCGGCGACCGCGGCCGGGAGGTCCTGGCCGGGGCGGGGTTCGGGGCGCCGTGACCCGGCGCCGTCCCCGCGGGTTCAGCACCGTCCCCGGCTGGGTGTGGATCCCGGCGGCCCTGGGCGCCCTGGTGGTGGTCCTGCCGGTCCTCGGGATGCTCGCCCGGGTGGACGGGGGCGGCTTCCTCGGCCTGATCACCTCCGAGTCCTCCCGCACCGCGCTGTGGCTGAGCCTGCGCACCGCGACCGTCTCCACCGCGCTGTGCGTGCTCCTGGGCACCCCGCTGGCCCTGGTGCTGGCCCGCGCCCGGCTGCCCGGGGCGCGGCTGCTGCGGGCACTGGTGCTGCTGCCGCTCGTGCTGCCGCCCGTGGTCGGCGGGATCGCCCTGCTCCACACCTTCGGGCGCCACGGGCTCGTGGGGCGCCACCTCGAGCTGGCGGGGATCAGCATCGCCTTCACCACCGTGGCCGTGGTGCTCGCCCAGACGTTCGTGGCGCTGCCGTTCCTCGTGGTCAGCCTCGAGGGGGCGCTGCGCAGCGCGGCGGCGGGCTACGAGGAGGTCGCGGCCACGCTCGGCGCCCGGCCCACCACCGTGCTGCGCCGGGTCACCCTCCCGCTGGTGCTGCCGGGGCTGGCCTCCGGCGCGGTGCTCTCCTTCGCCCGCTGCCTGGGCGAGTTCGGCGCCACTCTGACCTTCGCCGGCAGCCTGCAGGGGACCACCCGGACCCTGCCCCTGGAGATCTACCTGCTGCGGGAGACGGACCCGGACGCCGCCGTCGCCCTCTCGCTCGTGCTCGTGGTCGTGGCGGTCCTCGTCGTGGGGCTCTCCGCCCCCGTGCGCCGGACGGCGGGCCGGTGGTGACCGGGCCGGCGGCGACGGAGGGGCTGTCCGTGACCGCCCGGCTGGCCGCCCGGGACGTGGACCTCTCGCTGAGCGTCCCGCCGGGGGCCACCGTGGCGGTGACCGGCCACAACGGCGCGGGGAAGTCCACCCTCTTCGCCGTCCTCGCCGGGCTGCTCGTGCCGGACACCGGCCGGTGCACCCTCGACGGGACCGTGCTCTTCGACCTCGACGCCACGGGGCGCGGGCGCTGGGTGCCCCCGCACGAGCGCGGCATCGCGCTCATGGCGCAGGAGCCGCTGCTGTTCCCGCACCTGAGCGTGCTCGAGAACGTGGCCTTCGGCCCGCGCAGCCGCGGGGCGGGCCGGGCCCGGTCGCGGACCGCCGCCCGGCACTGGCTCGCCGAGGTGGGCGCCGAGCAGTTCGCCGACCGCCGCCCGGCCCAGCTCTCCGGCGGCCAGGCGCAGCGCGTGGCGATCGCCCGGGCCCTGGCGGCCGAGCCGCGGCTGCTGCTGCTGGACGAGCCGTTCTCCGCCCTGGACGCGGCCGCCCGGCCCCTCGTCCGCGAGCTGCTGGTCCGGGTGCTGGCGGGGCGCACGGCCCTGGTCATCAGCCACGACCCCGGGGACGCCGCCGCCCTCGCCGAGCACGTCGTGGTGCTCGAGCACGGCCGGGTCGCGGCGGGCTGAGCACCGCGCCGGAACGCTCCGGCGCCTCCCCGGCCCGCGCAGTACGATCGGGACCACCACCGTTTTCGTATGACCCGGCTCACACGACCCACCCCGTCGTGACGGGCCGACGAGAGGACCACCCATGACTCCCGTCCTGCGCGGCGAATCCCCGTCCGTGGAGCAGCACCCCGGCATCCCCTTCCCGGACGCCGACCTCTTCTGCTTCGCCGCCCTGCTCCCCCCGGAGGAGCGCGCCCGGCTGGCCGACCTGCACACCTTCCTCCAGGAGCAGGTCCGCCCCGTGGTCACGCCCTACTGGAACCGCGAGGAGTTCCCGTCCCACCTGCTCCCGGCGCTGGCCGCCCACGGGCTCGGCGAGCTCGAGCTCTCCGGGGCGAGCCGGCTCTACCGGGGCCTGGCCTACGCCGAGGTCGCCCGGGCCGACGTGTCGCTGAGCGCCCTCGTCGGGATCCACAACGAGCTCATCGTCGACCTGATCGCCGCCCTGGGCTCGGAGGAGCAGAAGAACCGCTGGCTGCCCGACCTGCGCCGCTTCCGGGCCCTCGGCGCCTTCGCCCTCACCGAGCCCGAGCACGGCTCCGACATCGCCGGCGGCCTGGCCACCACCGCGACCCGGGACGGGGACGAGTGGGTGCTCACCGGGACCAAGCGCTGGATCGGCGCCGGCACGATCGCCGACGTCGCGATCGTCTGGGCCCGCGACACCGCCGACGGGAAGGTCAAGGGCTTCCTCGTGGAGACCGACCGGCCGGGCTGGTCCGCCACGAAGATCGAGCACAAGATCGGGCTGCGGATCATGCAGAACGCCGACATCGTCCTGGACGAGGTCCGCATCCCGGCGGACAACGCCCTGCCCGGGGCGCAGGACTTCGCCGCGGCCAACGTGATGCTGCGCAACTCCCGCGCCTGGGTGGGCTGGCAGAGCGCCGGGGTCCAGCTCGCGATCTTCGACGTCGCCCGCGACTACGCCCTGACCCGGCGGCAGTTCGGCCGCCCGCTCGCGAAGTTCCAGCTCGTCCAGGAGCCCCTCGCCCGGATCCTCGGCAACGCCACGGCCGCCCTGGGCCTCATGGCCCAGATCGCCCGGCTCCAGGAGGACGGGGGCTTCGACATGCCCCACGCCGCGCTGGCCAAGGCCACCACCACGTCCCTGGCCCGCGAGTCCGCGGCCCTGGGCCGGAACCTGCTCGGCGGCAACGGCGTGGTCACCGACCACGAGATGGCCAAGCTCTTCAACGACGTCGAGATCCTCTACACCTACGAGGGCACCTACGAGATCAACGCCCTGATCGTGGGCCGCGCCGTCACCGGCGTCTCCGCGTTCGTCTGAGCCGGGTCCCCGCACCACCGTCCGGCCCCCACCGCCCCGAGCAGCTCCTTCCGAAAGGACCCCGCATGGACGTCACCGACACCTCCGCCCTCGTCACCGGCGCCGCCTCGGGCCTCGGCGCGGCCACCGCCGCGCTGCTCGCCGGGCGCGGCGTGCGGGTCTTCGGCGTGGACCTCCCGGCCGCGCTCGAGAACGCCCCCGACGTCCCCGGCGTCACCCGCGTGCCCGCCGACGTCACCGACCGGGAGCAGGTGCGCGGGGCCGTCGCGGCCGCGGCCGGGGCCGGGCCCCTGCGCACCGTGGTCAACTGCGCCGGCATCGGCCCCTCGGCCCGGGTGCTGGGGAAGAAGGGGGTGCACGACCTCGACCTGTTCGAGACCGTGCTGCGCGTGAACCTCCTCGGCACCTTCACGGTCCTCGCCCTGGCCGCGGAGCGGATCGCCGCCACCGACCCCGTCGACGACGACGGCCAGCGCGGGCTGGTCGTCAACACGGCCTCCGTCGCCGCGTTCGAGGGGCAGGTGGGGCAGGCCGCCTACGCGGCGTCGAAGGGCGGGGTGCACAGCCTCGGCATCACCGCGGCCCGGGACCTCGCGAGCGCCGGCATCCGGGTGAACACCATCGCCCCCGGCGTGATCGAGACGCCCATGCTCGCGGCGGTGGGCGAGGAGTTCCGGGCCGCGCTCGCGGCGGGTGTGCCGTTCCCGCGCCGGCTCGGCCGGCCCGGGGAGTTCGCCCAGCTCGTGGCGGCGTTCCTCGACAACGACTACCTCAACGGCACCACCGTCCGGATGGACGGGGCGCTGCGCATGGCGCCCCGCTGAGAGACCGCCCCATAGACTGGGGCCCATGACCACCGACTTCTCGCCCGTCGACCTCGCGACGGCCCGCGACCGCCTCCGCCAGCTGATCATCGACCTCGCCGTGGTGCGGGGCCGGGTCACGCTCGCCAGCGGCATCGAGGCCGACTACTACGTGGACCTGCGCCGCGTGACCCTCCACCACGAGGCGTCGCGCTACGTGGGTCAGGTGATGCTGGCGCTGCTCGACGAGGCCGGGATCTCCTGCGCCGCCGTGGGCGGGCTGACCATGGGGGCGGACCCCGTGGGCCACGCGATCATGCGCACGGCGGGGGACCAGGGCCGGGCCGTCGACACGTTCGTGGTCCGCAAGGCCCAGAAGAGCTACGGGATGGGCCGCCAGGTCGAGGGCCCCCCGGTGCAGGGCCGCGACGTCGTCGTCGTGGAGGACACCTCCACGACCGGCGGGTCCGCGCTCACCGCGGTGGAGGCCCTGCAGCGGGCCGGCGCCAACGTGGTGGCCGTGGCGATCATCGTGGACCGGCGGACCGGCGCCAAGGAGCGCATCGAGGAGACGGCGGGCGTGCCGTGCCTCTACGCCTTCACGAAGGACGAGCTCGGGCTTGACTGACCCCGTCGACGGGACCGGCGCCGCGGGACCGGGCCCCGCGGTGGGCGTCGGCCCCTGGGCGGGCCCGTGGCCCGAGGGGGAGCAGTGGGATCCGGAGCTGCTCGAGCACGGGGACCGGCGCAACGTCGTGGACGCCTATAGGTACTGGACGATGGACGCGATCGTGGCCGATCTGGACACCCGCCGGCACGGGTTCCACGTGGCGGTCGAGAACTGGCAGCACGACCTGAACATCGGCTCGGTGGTGCGCACCGCCAACGCGTTTCTCGCCCGGGAGGTGCACATCGTCGGCAGACGGCGCTGGAACCGCAGGGGAGCGATGGTCACCGACCGGTACCAGCACCTGCGCCACCACGCGAGCGTCGAGGAGTTCGCCGCCTGGGCGGACGCCGAGGGCCTGCCCGTGATCGGGATCGACAACTTCCCCGACTCGCAGCGGCTCGAGACCTACGACCTGCCCGAGCGCTGCGTGCTGGTGCTCGGCCAGGAGGGGCCGGGGCTGAGCCCCGAGATGCACGCCGCGGCCGGGGCCACCCTGTCGATCGCCCAGTTCGGCTCGACCCGCTCCATCAACGCCTCCGCGGCGGCCGCGGTGGCGATGCACGCCTGGATCCGGCGCCACGTCTTCGGCCAGCCGGTCGCCTGACGGGCGACCCGCCGCGTCCACCCGCCGTCCCCCCGTCGTCCCGCGGCGCGGCTTTGGCTAGAGTGGGAGCCAGGCCACACCCGAACCGAAGGAGCCAGCATGCCCATCGCAACCCCTGATGTCTACGCCGAGATGATCGACCGGGCCAAGGAGAAGGGTTTCGCCTACCCGGCGATCAACGTCACCTCCTCCCAGACCCTCAACGCCGCCATCCGCGGCTTCGCCGAGGCCGGCTCGGACGGCATCATCCAGGCCTCCACCGGCGGCGCCGCCTACTGGTCCGGGGCCTCCGTCAAGGACATGGTCAACGGCTCGCTCGCGATGGCCGCCTTCGCCCGCGAGGTCGCCAAGAACTACGACGTCAACATCGCCCTGCACACCGACCACTGCCCGCAGGACAAGCTCGAGGGCTTCGTGCTGCCGCTGCTGGAGGAGTCGGAGAAGGCCGTGGCCCGCGGCGAGGACCCGATCTTCCAGTCCCACATGTGGGACGGCTCCGCCATCGAGCTCGACGAGAACCTCAGGATCGCCCAGGACCTGCTGGCCCGCACGAACAAGGCCAAGATCATCCTCGAGGTCGAGATCGGCGCGGTCGGCGGCGAGGAGGACGGCGTCGAGAACGAGATCAACGAGAAGCTGTACTCCACCGTCGAGGACGGTCTCGCCACGGTCGAGGCCCTCGGCGCCGGCGAGAACGGCCGCTACCTCACCGCCCTGACCTTCGGCAACGTGCACGGCGTGTACAAGCCCGGCGGGGTCAAGCTGCGCCCCGAGCTGCTGCAGCAGATCCAGGCGGAGGTCGGCAAGAAGCTCGGCCAGGACCGCCCGTTCGACCTCGTCTTCCACGGCGGCTCCGGCTCCTCCGCGCAGGAGATCGCCGACGCCGTCTCCTACGGCGTGGTCAAGATGAACGTGGACACCGACACCCAGTACGCCTTCACCCGCCCCATCGCCGGGTTCATGTTCGCCAACTACGACGGCGTCCTGAAGATCGACGGCGAGGTCGGCAACAAGAAGAAGTACGACCCGCGCGTGTGGGGGGCCCTGGCCGAGGAGTCCATGGCCGCCCGCGTGGTCGAGGCCTGCCAGAACCTCGGCTCCGCCGGGACCTCCGTCAAGTAGCCGCCCCTCCGCGGCCGCGGAGCACGACGGCGGCGTCCTGCCCGAGCGGGGCGCCGCCGTCGTTCCCGCGCCCGTCCTGCACGCCCCGCAGTCCCGCGCATCGAAAGGACCCCGTCCCTCATGAGCCTCACCGGCAAGAACCTGCTCGGCGGCCCCGAGCCCACCTACCTCACCGAGGACCCGGGCCTGGTCGAGCGCATCGAGGCGGGCGACGAGGCGGAGGACCTCGCCGCGCGCTTCCCGAAGGCCTCCCTCGCGTGGGCCAT
This sequence comes from Kocuria rosea, assembly GCF_006094695.1. NCBI lineage: Bacteria > Bacillati > Actinomycetota > Actinomycetes > Micrococcales > Micrococcaceae > Kocuria > Kocuria rosea. The sequence continues at coordinate 692,072 of NZ_CP035103.1, forward strand.
GTGCGCCGAGGACGCCCTCACCGAGGGCCGCGTCCTCGAGGGCTACGCCTTCGCCCGCGTGGGCTACCACCGCGGCCTCGACGCCCTGCGCGGCCACGGGTGGAAGGGCCACGGGCCCGTCCCGTTCTCCCACGAGCCCAACCGCGGCTTCCTGCGGGCGCTCGCGGCCCTGGGCCGGGCCGCCGCGGCCATCGGCGAGTTCGACGAGGCCGAGCGGATCCAGAAGTTCCTCAACGACTCGGACCCCACCGCCGCGGAGCAGCTGCAGCGCTGACCCGGCGGTCGCCAGGGCCCGGGGGACGCCGGAGGACGGCTCCCGGGCCCTCGTCGTGTCCGGTCACGACCGTTGTCGACCGGCCGGAGCGGTGCCAGCATGGAGGCATGGCCGCCCCGCAGACGCCCCTCCCGGAGGGCCCCGGCGTCCAGCGCGTGCTCGGCGTGGTGAACCCCTACGACATGGCCCTCGACCGCGAGATGTGGCGGTGGATGCCCGCGACGACGTCCCTGGCGGTGGCGCGCACGCCGTACCACCCCCTGGTCGTGGACGAGCTCATGGCCGCGCGGATCGGCGACGACGCCGAGATCAGGGCGGCGGCCCGCTCCCTGGCGGCCGTGGGCCCGGAGGCCGTGGTCTACGCCTGCACGTCCGGCAGCTTCGTGCACGGCCGGCGGGGGGCCCGGCGGATCTCCCGGACGATCGCCGAGGAGACCGGTGTCCCGGCCCTCACCACCTCCGAGGCGCTGCTCGAGGCGCTCGACGCCCTGGGCACGACCGCCCTCGCGATCGCCACCCCCTACGTCGAGCGGCTCACGCAGCGGCTGGAGGACTTCCTCGCGGAGGACGGCAGGGACGTCGTCGCCTGCGCGGGCCTGGGGCTGGACCGGCTCATCTGGCACGTCCCCTACGCCGTGACGGCGGACCTCGTCCGCCGGGCGGACCGGCAGGAGGCCCGGGCCGTCTTCGTGGCCTGCACCAACCTGCCCACCTACGACCTCATCGCGCCCCTCGAGCAGGAGCTGGGCAAGCCGGTGCTGACCGCCAACCAGGTCACGCTGTGGGCGGGCCTGCGCCGGCTGGGCCTGACCCCGGAGGGCCCGGGGCAGCGCCTGTGCGCCCTGCCGTCCCGCGAGGCCGAGCTGCGCTGAGCCGGCCAGGGTCACGCCCGGAAGAGGGCGCCGAGCCGGTCGGCGCGGGCGGGGTGCCCGGCCAGCCGCAGCCCGTGCCACGCCGTCACCTGGTTCGCGGTCAGCACGGGCAGCCCGAGCGCCCGCTCGAGCTCCGGCAGGGCGGCCACCGTGTGCAGGGCCGTGTCCGGGACGAGCAGGCACTCGGCGCCCCGGACGTCCGCGGCGCGCGCGGCCCCGAGCAGCCACTCGGCGTCGAGGCGCCCGGCGTCCTCGCCGCTGGGGACGCCGTGGGCGGACAGCGCCGTGACCGTGATGCCGTCCCCGGCCAGGAAGGCCGTGAAGCGGACCGCGACGTCCGCCGGGTAGGTCGCCGCCACCGCGACCCGGCGGGCCCCCAGGTGCCGGACCGCCGCCGAGAACGCCCAGGACGTCGAGGAGGCGGGAGCGCCGCCGGCCTCGGCCACCCAGCGGGCCTGGACGAGCGCGCCCTCCCGGCCGTGCACGAAGCTGCCCGACGTGCAGGCCCACAGCACGGCGTCCGGGGCGTGGGCGCGCGCCCGGCGGGCGGCGGGCTCCAGGTGCCGGCGGGCGCCGAGGTCGAGCAGCGCCCCGACGTCGTGCGCGGTGCCGCCCTCCCAGGTGTGCACCACGGGGAAGGCGGCGTCCGGCACGAGGCGCTCCAGCACCGCGTAGTCGTCCTCCGCGCTGTGCCCGGGATAGAGCATGACCACGGTGTGCACGTCGGGGCGCCCCCTCCCGGGAGGGTTGGACGAGATCGGCGAAGAGCTTACAGTTTGATTGTCGACAATCGTAGCCGCCGGAGGGGGTCCCGTGCAGGACGTGCTGGAGCTGTCCGCGCTGCAGCTGTCGGCGGCCTACGCCGCGGGCGAGCTGTCGCCGGTCGAGGTCGTCGAGGCGACGCTGCGCGCGATCGAGACCGTGGACCCGGTCCTCAACGCCTTCTGCCTCGTGGAGGGCGACGAGGCGCTGCGCGGCGCCCGGGACTCGCAGGAGCGCTGGGCCCGCGGGGAGGGGCGCGGACCGCTGGACGGGGTGCCCACCACGGTCAAGGACCTGCTCCTGGCCCGCGGCCGGCCCACCCTGCGGGGCTCCCTGCTCGTCGACGACGCCGGGCCGTGGGACGAGGACGCCCCGTCGGTGGCCCGGCTCAAGGAGGCCGGCGCGGTGCTCGTCGGCAGGACGACCACCCCGGAGTTCGGCTGGAAGGGCGTCACGGACAGCCCCCGCACCGGTGTCACGGTCAACCCCTGGGACACCGCCCGGACCCCCGGCGGCTCCTCGGGCGGCTCGGCCGCCGCCGTGGCGGCCCGGCTCGGCGCCCTGTCGGTGGGCACCGACGGCGGGGGGTCCGTCCGCATCCCGGCCTCCTTCTGCGGGATCGTGGGGCTCAAGCCCACCTACGGGCTGGTGCCCCTGTACCCGGCGAGCCCCTTCGGCACGCTGGCCCACGCCGGGCCGCTGACCCGCACCGTGGCCGACGCCGCCGCGATGCTCGACGCCCTGTCCGGGTACGACCCCCGGGACTGGTCCGCGCTGCCCACCCCCACCGGGAGCTTCCTCGGCCGGCTGGCCGGCCCGGAGCGGGCGGCCGGCCTGCGGGTGGCCTTCAGCCCGGACCTCGGCTACGGCGCCAACGACCCCGGGGTGGAGCGCTCCGTGCGGGCGGCCGTCGGGGTGCTGGCCGAGCTCGGCGCGGTGGTCGAGGAGGTGGAGCTGGGCCAGGAGGACCCCGTGTGGGCCTACCACGTGCTCTGGTTCAGCGGCGCGGCGGCCGTGGTGGCCGGCTGCGGGGCGGGCGCGCTCGAACGGATCGACCCCTCCCTGCGCGCCGCGCTCGAGCGGCACCACGGCTTCACCGCCCAGGACTACCTCGACGCCACGGCCTGCCGCATGGCCTGGGGCCGCCGGATGGGCCTGCTGCACGAGCGCTACGACGTCCTCGTGACGCCCACCCTGCCCCGGACGGCCTTCGAGGCCGGCACGGACGTCCCGGCCGGGTCCCCGAGCCAGGACTGGACCAGCTGGACGCCCTACTCCTACCCCTTCAACCTCACCCAGCAGCCCGCGGTCACCGTCCCGTGCGGGCTCTCCGCGGAGGGGCTGCCCGTCGGCCTGCAGATCGTGGGCCCGCGCCACGGCGACCAGCGGGTGCTCGACGCCGCGGCCGCCTACGAGGCCGCGGCCGGCCACGGCGCCCTCCGCCCACCGGCCGCGGCCCGGTCCTCCGCCGCGGTGCCGGTGCGGAGCACCCCGTGACCCGCTACCTCACCGTCGGCCTGGAGCGGCGCGCCGTCACCGCCCGCGCCCGGCTCCTGGACCGCGAGGCGCCCCGGACCGCCGAGGCCGTCTGGCGGGCGCTGCCCCTCGCCGGCCAGGTCTTCCACGGGAAGTTCGCCCGCAACGAGATCTACGCCCTGGTCCCGGCGTTCGCGCCCGAGGAGCCGGGGCCCGAGAACCAGACCGTGACGCCCATCCCGGGGGACCTCTGCTACTTCAGCTTCGACGGGGTGCTCGAGAACCCCGCCTACGGCTACGACGCCTCCTCCGGGACCTCCGAGCACCGCCTGCTCATCGACCTCGCCGTCTTCTACGGCCGGAACAACCTGCTGCTCAATGGAGACGTTGGGTGGGTGCCGGGCAACGTCTTCGCCACGATCGAGGACGGCCTCGACGAGCTGGCCGCCGCGTGCCAGGACGTGTGGATGGGCGGGGCCCGGGGCGAGACCCTGCGGTTCGCCCGCGCGGAGGAGCCCTGAGCCGGCCGGCACGGCGCGAACTAGGATGGATCCTCGGCCCGGGCGCCCCGCCCCGGGCCGGACGAGAGATGGAGAGCAGCATGGCAGCCCGGTCGGCCCTTCCCCCCGTGGTCCAGGAGTCGACCCCTGCGCTCATCGCCAGGATCCTGCGGGAGGCCATCGCCGACGGCCGCTTCCCGCCCGGGAGCCAGCTCGTGGAGCAGGAGCTGGCCAGGGAGCTCAACGTGAGCCGGGGACCCCTGCGCGAGGCCATGCAGCGGCTCACGCAGGAGGGCCTGCTCGTGGGCCACCGCAACCGCGGGCTGTTCGTGATGGAGCTGACCGAGGACGCGGTCCGGGACATGTACCTCGCCCGGGAGGCCGTGGAGTGCGCGGCCGTGCGCCGGATCGTGGCCACGGGCACCGGGCCCCGGGCCGCCGAGGCGCTGGCCGTGCCGCTGGCCGAGATGCGGGCCGCCGCCCCGGAGCCGAACGGGCGCGCGATGTCGGAGGCGGACCTGCACTTCCACGAGCTGCTCGTGGAGCTCGCCGGCAGCCCCCGGCTGCTCGGCATGCACCGGACGCTGCTCACCCAGATCCGGATGTCCCTGACCGGCATGCAGGGGACCTACGGGTCCGCCGACGCCCGCCTCCGGGAGCACACCGAGATCGCCGAGGCGCTCGACGCGCAGGACGCGGACCGTGCGGACACGCTGCTGCGGGCCCACATGCAGGACGGACTCGAGCGGGTCCTGGGCGCCTGACCGGGCTGCGCCCCTGCCCGCGCGCGGGCCGGCGGGGCGTCAGGACGCGCCGGGCTCCTCGCCGCGGCCGGGACCGCCGGGCCGGCGCGGACGCCACATCGGGCGGGGCCAGTCCCTGCGGGGCAGGCGCACGTTCCACTCGCCCGCCCCGGGCAGCCGCCACCCCCGGCGCCGGGCCACCACGGTGACCGTGGCGGCGGTGAGGATCGCCGCGGCCATGCCCCAGTTGGGGTAGCCCAGACCGTGCAGCACCGCCATCTCGGCGCTGCCGATCACCGCCCCGGTCGCGTAGAGGGTGTTGCCGCCGAAGATCATCGGCACCCGCCCCACCGCGATGTCGCGGATCATCCCGCCGCCCACGGCGGTGATCACCCCGATCATGACGGCCGGCAGCCAGGTCAGTCCCACGTCGAGGGCCTTGCCCGTGCCCGTCGCCGCCCAGCAGCCCAGGGCCAGGGCGTCGGCCACCACCAGGACGCGGTTGGTCCACTTCCCCCGGAACTGCAGGAAGAACGCGATGGTGGCGCCGGCGATCGCCGTGATCAGGTACGCGGGGTTCGTCAGGGCCACGGGGAAGCCGACCTGCAGGAGGGTGTCGCGCAGCAGTCCCCCGCCGAGCGCGGAGACGACGGCCAGGAACGCGAAGCCGACGGGGTCCATCTTCAGCTGGCGCGCCACCACCCCGCCCAGGACGCCGTTGGTCAGCACGCCGAGCAGGTCGACGGCGTCGAAGGCCGCGCTCGGGTCGAGATCCTCCACGGCCACCACGACCACCACCGCCTCTCCCGCGTCACGCCGACGCCCGAGGGTAGCACCGTCTCCCGCGCCCCTGCTGGCCACCGCGGCGGCGTTCCTGGGCATCCTCGCTCTGGTGGGCGGGGTGGTGACGGGCATCGTCCTCGCGGTCCGCAGCGAGTGGGACAACCTCTCGGCCTCGGCCGTGGAGGGGTGGGAGGAGCTGCAGCGCGTGATCATGTCCGGGCCCCTGCCCGTGGACACCGCCTCCCTGGACGCGCTGCTCCAGCGGGCCACCGACTTCCTCACGTCCAGCGCGTTCGCCGGGGGAGCCATCAGCGGGCTCACGGCCGCCACCGAGTTCCTCGCCGGCGTGGTGCTCATGACCGTCGTCCTGTTCTTCTTCCTGAAGGACGGCGCGAAGATGTGGAACTTCACGCTGCGCTGGTTCCACGGCGGGACCCGGGCGCGGCTCGCCGAGTCCGGGGACCGGGCGGTCCAGGTGCTCGGCGGCTACGTGCGCGGCACCGCGGTCGTCGCCGCCGTCGACGCGGTGTTCATCGGGGTGCCCCTGGCCCTGCTCGGGGTGCCCTTGGCGCTGCCGCTGGCCGTCATCGTGTTCATCGGCGGGTTCGTCCCGATCGTCGGCGCCACGGCCGCGGGGATCCTGGCCGCCCTGGTCACGCTCGTGACCAACGGCCCGTGGACCGCCCTGATCGTGGCCGGCGTCGTCGTCGTCGTCAACCAGATCGAGGGCGACCTCCTCCAGCCCGTGGTGATGGGCCGGACCCTGAGCCTGCACGCGATCGTCGTGCTGCTGGCCCTCACGGTGGGCACCATCGTCGGCGGGATCTTCGGGGCCATCCTCGCCGTGCCGATCACCGCGGTGGCCTGGGCCGTGATCCAGGTGTGGAGCGGCCGGTACCAGGCGGGGGAGGACCCGGTGCTGGGACCGGACCCGCTCGACCCCCAGGACACCGCCCGGTCCAAGGCGAGCATGGCCGAGCGGTGGAAGTACCAGCGGATGCGCTACCAGCACCGCCCCGGCGGCCGGCTCGGGGCCACGGAGCACGACGCCCGCGGGCGGCCGCACGACGGCCCGCCCCGGCCGGGGACGAGCCGGAAGCGCAGGCCTGAGCGGCCCCGGAGGGCCACGGCGTCACAGGAAGGGGCGCAGCGGCACCAGGACGGTCTCGGCGAACCAGGCCGCGGGGGACCGCTCGTCCCACCGGCCCGCGGTCAGCTCCCGGCAGTTCTCGCTGTCGGCGGCGAAGACCGCCTCCATGTCCGCGGCCACGTCCCGGTCGTGGATCTCGAGGTTCGTCTCGTAGTTGAAGCCCAGGCTCAGCCGGTCGATGTTGGCGGTGCCGACGATCGACCACTGCCCGTCGATCGTCGCGGTCTTGGCGTGGATCATGGCGTGGCGGTAGAGCAGCACGGTGATGTCCGCGGCCAGCAGGGTCGAGTAGAAGCCGCGGGAGAGCCAGTCGGCGAGCACGTGGTTGGAGTCCTCGGGCAGGATGACGCGCACGTCCACGCCCCGCCGGGACGCCTCGATCAGGGCGGAGAGGATCTGCTGGTCGGGGATGAAGTAGGCGGTGGTCAGGTAGATGTGGTCCGTGGCCCGGTGGATCGCGTCGAGGTAGACGCTGCGGATCGGGTACACGAGGCTGGCCGGGATGTTGTTGATCGCGCGCACCCGCGAGTCCCAGGAGCCGGGGTTCACGTGCGGGAGCTTCGGCCGCCGCGCCGAGGGGTGGTTCCACACCGCGGCGAAGGAGTGGCCCAGCTCGAAGGCGGCGGGGCCGGTGAGCCGCACGTGGGTGTCCCGCCACTGCGTGGCGTAGAGCGAGCCGAGGTTGTAGCCGCCCACGAACCCGACCTCGTCGTCGACCACCAGCAGCTTGCGGTGGGTCAGCCCGGTCGCCTGCAGGGGGCTCAGCAGCAGGCGCGGGCGCAGGACGGGGAACCGGAAGACGTGCACGTCCGGGTGGAAGCGGTAGAAGCCGCGGGGCACCACGAGGTTGCCGAAGCCGTCGTACATGACGTGCACCTCGACACCGCGGGCGGCGGCGTCGTTGACGGCGTCCAGGAACTCGCGCCCGACCTCGTCGTCCTTCCAGATGAAGGTCTCCAGCAGCACCCGGTGCCGGGCGCCGCGGATCGCGGCGAGCATGTCCCGGTAGAGGTCCTCGCCGTAGGTGTAGATCGTGGTGCCGGTCTCCGCGACCGTGTGCTCGAACGTGCCCGGGCGGGGGAACCCGGAGCGCCTCGAGCGGCTCCGGCGCTTGATCGCGTCGGTGGCCACCAGGGTGGCCACCACCGCCGCCTGCACGGCCACCATGCCCAGGGCGGAGCGGACGGCGAACGAACGGAGCAGGCGGGGCCCGGAGGAACGAGGAATTCTCATCCGCGAAGCCTACCCGGGCGCCGCCGGCGGTGCGGGGCGGCCTCAGACCGTCCGCGCCGCCGCCCGGCCCGCGGCGTCGTCCTCCGCACCGTCCTCCGCGCCGCCACCCGTCGACGACGACGGTGCTGCGGTCGTGCCGCCGGCGGTCGGCCCGTCCGCGCCCGGGGAGCCGTCGCCCAGGAGCCGGGCCTTCTCGGCCTCGAACTCCCCGGCGGTCAGCGCGCCGCGGTCCCGGAGGTCCGCCAGGAGCGTCAGCTGGTGGGCACGGCCCCCGTCACCCGGCCCCGGACGCGACCGGGCCGCCGCGAGGCGCTGCTCCTCGGCGGCGCCGACGGACCGGGTGAGGAGATAGACCAGCGGTCCCACGAACGGCAGCAGGACGATCACGAGCGCCCACAGCACCTTCGTCCCGCCCCTGATGTCCTCACGGCGGGTGATGTCGACCAGCGCCACGCCCCAGAGCAGGGCCAGCGGCGTCCAGATCACCAGCAGCCACAGAAACTCCCAGAAGTTCATGAGGTCCTCCCCGGTCCGGCGGGGCTCTCGGCGTCCCCGGGTTCACCTCCAGGGTCCCGCTCCGCCGCGGGCCGGGCCTCACCCGGCGCGGGTGATCCGGGGGACCCGTCGAGGGTCGTGTGCTCCAGGAGGCCGAGCGTCCGGGCGCGGAGCACGGCCTCCCGCCGGGTGCTGACGCCGAGCTTGCGGTACAGGGACTTCAGGTGCGCCTTGACGGTGTTCACCGACAGGTACAGCTCGGCGCCGACCTCCGTGTTGCTCATCATCGTCGGCAGCAGCAGGAGCACGCTGCGCTCGCGGCTGGTCAGCGACTCCAGCACGGCCGGTGCGCGGGCGGGGGTGCTGCCGCCGAGGAGGTCCAGGACGGTCCCGACGAACTCCCGGTGCGTGCCCACGGCCCGCCGGTGCAGCTCCAGCAGTCTCCTGACCCGCTGCCCGTCCACGAGCAGGAAGGGGCGCACGATGTGCTCGGGGGCCGCCACGGCCAGACAACGCCCGAGGCAGGCATGGGCCTGCACCTCGTCGCGGAGCCGGTCGTGGGCGAGGGCCGCCAGCAGCCAGGCCTCGACGGCGGGTCCTCCGTCCACCTCGGTCTCCCGGAACAGGTGCTGCAGCTGCCGCAGGCACTGCGCGGGGTCGTTGGTCTCCAGCAGGGCCCGGGCCCGCAGGACGATCCGGTGCCCGTGGGGCCGCCCCCGGGACGGGGCGGTGACGGGCGGGTCGCCGAGCAGCGCCGGGACGGCGGCGGGCCGTCCCTCCGCCAGGAGGATCTCGGCCCGGACCAGCTCGCACCACTGGGCGAGGAAGTCCGGCATCGCCCAGTCCTGCGTGCTCCCGCGCAGCCGCCCCAGGAGGTGCCGGGCCGCGGTCACGTCCCCCTTCGAGAGCTCGAGCCGCACGCCCACCAGGGCCAGGCCGGTCTCCGCGTAGCGGTCCGGCACCCGGCCCACGCACGCCCTCCCGCGGTCGAGGGCGGCGGCGCAGGCCCCGACGTCGTGCTCCAGGAGCCGGATCACCGCCTCCGCCAGGAACGCCGTGGCCGTCAGCGGGAGGAAGGTCCAGCCGGACTCCTCCGCGACGGCCAGTGCGACGTCCACCTCGCGGCGAGCCTCCCGCAGCCGGCCGCGCATCGCCTTCAGGGCGGCGAGGTTCCCGTGCAGGTGCAGCGCGAGCACCGGGGTCATGGCGGAGCGGTCCGCGAGGGCCGCGACCGTCCGGGTGAGGGTGGTCTCGGCGGCGCCGAGCTCACCGGTCCACAGGAGGCCCATGGCCAGCACCGTGGCGGTGGCGATGCGGTACACGGGGGCGGCCGGGAGCTCCTCGGGGAGCACCTCGTCCAGCTGCCGGATCGCGGTCCTGGAACGGCGGACCTGCTCGGTGGCGTCCGCATGCATCCACGCCAGAACGGCGTCGAGCGTGGCGAGCACCACCGTGGTCAGCCGGGCGTCCTGCGCGGACAGCCGGGGCAGCAGCTCGCGGGCGCGCGCGGCGTGGGAGGCGACCCCCACCGGGTCGTAGGCGGCGTAGCGCACGGCGGCGATCGCGGCGGCCACCTCGCAGTCCCGGGCGACCAGCTCGTCCGGCACGCCGCTGAGCAGCGCGACGACGGCCGCGCGGTCCGTGCCCAGGACCTCCGCGCCGGCGCTGCGCAGGACGAACCGGGCCAGCGCCGGCCAGTCCTGCGCCGCGCGCAGGTGCCGGGCCGCTTCGAGCAGCTCCCTGTGGGCCGCGAACCAGCCCGCGGCGCGCCGGTGCAGGACGGCCTGCCGCGCGGGGTCCTCCGCCCTGAGCCGGTGGCGCAGCAGGTCGGCGAAGAGGTGGTGGTAGCGGTACCACTTCCGCCGGTCGTCGAGGGCGACCACGAAGAGGTTCTCGTGCTCGAGCCTGGCCAGCAGCCGCTGGCCGTCGCTGCGGCCCGTCAGGGTGTCGGCGAGCTCGCCCGAGACGCGCCGGACCACGCAGGTGTCGAGCAGGAACCGGGTCAGCGCGGGCTCCTGCTGCGCGAGGACCTCCTCGGTGAAGTAGTCGGCGGGACCGCGCTGGTCCCCGGCCAGTCCGCGGACGGCCGCGCCCACGTCCTCGGCGCCCTCGAGGGCCAGCGCGGCGAGACGGAGCCCTGCCGCCCAGCCCTCCGTCCTCGTCAGCAGCACGGCCAGCTGCGGCGGTGTGGGGGCGACCTCTTGGGCGGCGAGGAGCTCCAGGGCCTCCGCGGGGTCGAAGCGGAGGTCGTCGGCGCGGAGCTCCGTCAGCCGGCCGCTCAGCCGCAGCCGCTGCAGCGGCAGGTCCGGGTCGCTGCGGGTGGCGATCACCGGGCGGAGGGCGCCGAGGTCCTTCCGGGCCGCCGCGGCCAGGGTCTCCTCGGCGGGCGAGCCCGCGATGCGGTGCAGGTCGTCGAGCACGAGCACCCGCGGCGCCGGGAGCAGCCCGCAGGCCTCCACCAGGAGGTCGACGAAGCGGGGGTCGTGGGTCGGCGGGGCGCGCAGACCGGCCAGGGCGCTCCCGGGGCCGACGTCGGACGCGGCCTGCAGGGACGCCAGGACGCGGGCCCAGAGCTGCTGGGGGTCCCGGTCCTCGGGCTCCACCGACAGCCAGGCCACGGGCGGGCGGCGCGGTGCGGCCCACCCCGACAGGAGCAGCGTCTTGCCCGCCCCCGCCGGGGCGGAGACGACCACGGTGCCGGCGGCCACCCCGGCGTCGAGCATCCGCTCGAGACGCGGGCGGCGCACCGTCCTGGCGGGCACCCGGGGGATCGAGGAGCGCGTGGCGGACAGCGGTTCCGGCGGCGGTGGACGAGCCCCGCTCCGTTCGCCCGTCATCCTTGGAGGCTACTCCAGGAGCCCGGATGCCGGAATTGTGTCCGGCCGGCCCGCCGCATCACCCGTCGCGGGTGATGCGGGGCCCGGCCGTGGGCGCGACAGTGGGAGCACCGTCCGGCAGGCAGCGGGGCGCAGCAGGACAGGAGACAGCCATGGTCGTGTCGCTTCTCGTGCGGTGGGCGGTGCTGGCGGGGGCGGTCGAGCTCACCGCGTGGTTGCTCCCGGGGTTCTCCATCGAGGGCGGTCTGCTCTCCCACCTGGTGGTGGCGCTGTTCATCGGCCTCTGCAACGTGCTCGTGCCGCTCGTCACCGCCCGGCTGCCCCAGCCGGGGTCGGTGGTGCTGCTGGCGCTGCTCACCCTGGCGGTGAACGCGGTGCTCATCTGGGTCTTCTCCGCCCTGACGGGCCTGCTGGCCGTCTCCGGGCTGCTCGTCGCCGCGCTGGCGGCGCTGCTCATCTCGGTCTTCGCCGCTGTGCTGTCCCTGGTGGCCGATCGGCTCCTGGCCGCGCGCGCCCAGCGCACCGGTCCGGCCCCCGCCACTCGCGGGTGAGGCGCCCCGCAGGCGCCGGGAGGGGCGGCGACTACGCTCGTGCCATGGACCCCGGTTCCAGCGCCCCCGCCGTGGCGCGCTCGATCGGCCTCGTGCTCGGGCTCGGCCTCTCCGTGGCGGCGGTGACGCCCTCCCTGCTGCCGCGGCCACCCGTCTTCCAGGGCTTTCTCGCCGGGGTCGGTTTCACGCTCGGCCACGGCCTGGGGGTCCTGCTCGTGGGGCTCGTGCTCCGGGCCGCTGCCGCCCGCCGCACCGGCGGACTCCCACCGGCCCGGGGCTCCGGGCGCGACTCCCGCCGGACCGCCGTGCGGGAGTGGGCGGCGGCCGCCGTCCTCGTGGTCCTGGGCTCGCTGGCCCTGTCCGCCCTGGTGGTCGAGTGGCAGAACGACGTCCGCGCGAACGTGGACATGCCCCCTCGGGCCGCCGCCGGGCTGGGCCCGTTCCTGCTGTCCTGGGCGCTGACCTCTGCGGCGGGACTGGGGCTCCTGGGCGCGCTGGGCGCCGTGCGGCGGCGCGCCCGCGACCTCGCCCGCCGTCGCGGCGCCGGCGCGGGCGCGGCCTCGGCCGTCTCCCTGGCCGCCGCGGGCACGGCCGTCCTCCTGGCCGTCCTGCTCGTGGTGCTCGGCGTGCTGGCCGCGGCGGACCGGGTCTACGCGGCACTGGACGCGACGACCCCCGAGGGCGTGGCCGAGCCCGGCTCCCGGTGGCGCTCGGCGGGCGGGGGCTCGCCGGTGCGCTGGGAGGCGCTCGGCATGCAGGGCCGCGCCTTCGTCGGCGGCGGGCCCACCCCGGCGCAGATCGAGGAGGTGACGGGCCGTCCCGCGGCGGAGCCGGTGCGGGTCTACGTGGGGCTGGACCAGGCCGCGACGGCCGAGGAGCGCGCCGCCCTGGCCGTGGACGAGCTGCGCCGCACCGGCGGCTTCGAGCGGGAGGTGCTGGTGGTCGCCGCGCCCACCGGGTCGGGCTGGCTCGAGCGCCAGTCCGTGGACACCGTGGAGTACCTCAACGCGGGGCGCACGGCGATCGTGGCCACGCAGTACTCCTACCAGCCCAGCTGGGTCTCCTTCCTCTTCGCCCCGGAGCTGCCCCGCGCCTCGAGCCGGGCGCTGTTCGACGCCGTGCACGCCGAGTGGGCGCGGATGCCGGCGGGGGACCGTCCCCGGCTGGTGGTGTACGGGCTGAGCCTCGGCGCCTCCGGGATGCAGTCCGTGTTCGCCGACGTCCCGGAGATGACCCGCCGCACGGACGGCGCCGTGTTCACCGGTCCGCCGAACAACGCGCAGCCCTGGCGGAGCCTGCAGGAGGGCCGCGACCCCGGCAGCCCCGTGTGGCAGCCGGTCCTGGACCAGGGCCGGACCGTGCGCTGGCTCTCCGTCCCGGGGGACTTCGACGCCGTGCCCGGGCCGTGGGAGCGCCCGCGGATCGCCTACCTCCAGCACGCCACGGACCCCATCACCTGGCTGGACCCCGCCGTGATCTGGCAGCGGCCGGAGTGGCTGGCGGGATCGCAGGCCGAGGGCGGGCGCGCCGCGGACGTGAGCGACGCCATGGTGTGGATCCCGCTCCTGACCTACCTCCAGCTGGCCGTGGACATGGTCCTGGGCGAGGCCGTCCCGGCCGGCCACGGGCACAACTACGGGGACGTCGCCGTGGACGCGTGGGCCGCCGTCCTGCCGGACCACGGCCTGGACGGGCCGGCCCTGGACCGCGTCCGGGAGGTCATCGCCGCCTACCCCTACGAGGACGCCGGGGCGGACTGAGGCCGGCGGCCGGGCGGGGCGCGGTCGTCCCGGCCGCCGGGTCCCGGGCCGGCCCGGTGCTACCGCCCCGTCAGCTCCGCCCGGGCGAGGTCCAGGGCCCGGGCCAGGCGCTGCACGCCCACCTCCGTGCGCTCCGGGCTCGTGGAGGCGAAGCACAGCCGGAAGGCGTCCTGGAACCGGCCCGAGGGGGACAGCGCGGGACCGGGGATGAAGGCGACCCCCTCGGCGAGGGCGATCTCGAACAGCCGGGGCGTGGCCACGGCCGCGTCGTCGCCCTGCAGGGTCACCCACAGGAAGAAGCCGCCCTCGGGGTCGGTCGTGACCACCCGGGAGCCCAGGTGACGGGCGATCGAGGCGTCCATGGCCTGTTTGCGCCGCCGGTACTCCGTGCGCAGGCCGGCCAGGTGGTCGTCGTAGCCGCCCTGGCGCACGAACCGCTCCACGATGTGCTGACCGGGGACGTTCGTGCAGGTGTCCATGGCCTGCTTGCCGGCGATCAGCAGCCTCCGCAGCCGCGGGTCGGCGTCCACCCACCCCACGCGCAGCCCCGGGGCGAGGACCTTGGAGAAGGTCCGCACCGAGAACACGAGCGGGTCGTCCGGGCTGATCTCGCGGAAGCCGGGGACGTCCTCGCCGGCGAAGCGCAGGCCCCCGTACGGGTCGTCGTCGATGATCACGGCCCCCCACCGGTGCGCGAGGTCCAGGAGGCGCCGCCGGCGCGGCTCGCTCAGCGTGGTGCCGGAGGGGTTCTGGAAGTTCGGGATCGTGTAGACCGCCCGCGGGGTGCGCCCCGTCTCGGCGACCAGCGTCTCGAGCGCGTCCACGTCCATGCCGTCCTCGTCGACCGGGACCTCGAGCAGGTCCGCGCCGTAGCTGAGGGCGGTGCCGGAGCCGTTCGTGTAGGTGGGGGACTCGACCACCACGAGGTCGCCCGGGTCCACGAAGAGCTTGAACGCGAGGTCCAGGCCCTGCATGCCGCCGGAGGTGATGACGAGCCGTTCGGGCCGGGTCGGCTCCGGGGTCGTGGAGTGGTGGGCCACGACGGTCTCGAGCAGACCGGGCTCGCCCTCCGTGGCCCCGTACGTGAACGAGCCGGCGCCGAGGACCTCGGCGGCGATCCGCCGGAACTGCTCCGTGGGGATCACCTCGGCGGCCGGGGCGCCCATCGCGAAGCGGACGATGTCGTGGGTCTGGGCGGCGAGCAGGGACGTCGAGGAGTCGATGACCGACCCCACGAGCCCGTCCGCCCGGCGGGCCAGGGGCAGCAGGCCCCGGGCGGGGTCGCCGCCCACCCCCGCGGTGGGGGCGGTGCGCAGGCCGGCCACGGTGGTGAGGGATGCGGCGGTGGTGGTCATGGGATCACTTCCTGATGAGGGCTCGGGGGAAGGAGGTCAGGGCCTCCGTCCCGGTGGCGGTGATGCGGATCGACTCGGAGACCTCGTAGCCGTACCCGGTCATCCACATGCCGCAGATGAGGTGGAACGTCATGTTCTCGGCGAGCACGCTCTCGTCCTCCGAGCGGATGCTGATGGTGCGCTCGCCCCAGTCGGGGGGATAGCCGATGCCCACGGAGTAGCCGAGCCGGCTGGGCTTCTCGAGCCCGAACTCCGCGAGCGCCCAGTTCCAGGTGCTCGCGAGCTCGCGCACCGGGACGCCCGCGGCGGTGACGTCGAGCACGGCCTCGAGCCCCGAGGCCACGGCCTCCTCGAGCAGGCCCAGCTCGGCCGTGGGCGGGCCGAGCATCACCGTGCGGGCCAGCGGCACGTGGTAGCGCCGGTGCACCCCGGCGAGCTCCACCACCACGGCGTCGCCCTCCCGCAGCACCCGGTCCGACCACGTGAGGTGCGGGGTGTCGGCGGAGGCCCCGGTGGGGAGCATCGGGACCATGGCCGGGAAGTCCCCCCACGCGTCGTCGACCCCCTCGACCTGGGCCCGGGCCACCTGCGCCGCGACGAGGTGCTGCGGGACCCCGGGCTCGATCGTGTCGATCGCGGCCTGCATCGCGGCCGTCGTGACGCGGGCGGCCGTGCGCAGGTACTGGATCTCCGCCGGGGACTTCACGGCGCGCACCCAGTTCACGAGGTCGAAGGCGTCCACGAGGGTCCACTCCGGGAGGGCGTTGACGAGCGAGCGGTAGCCCTTGGGGGAGAAGAAGTGGGAGTCCATCTCCAGACCCACGCACCCCCGGGCGGCGGGGGCGACCCGGCCGCGGCGGCGCAGGGCGAAGGCCACCCAGTCGAAGGGGTGCAGGTGCGGGCGGTGCACGTAGCGCTCGGGGTAGCCGACGATCTGCCCGGGGTCCAGCCGGGCCGTGCGGAACGCGCCGTTGGCGTCCATCTCCCGCAGGAACAGCAGCAGCTCGCCCTCCGCCGGCACGAACAGCAGCTGCGGGGTGTAGAAGGACCAGGCGTCGTAGCCCGTCAGGTAGAACAGGTTCGCGGGGTCGGTCACCAGCAGCGCATCCAGGCCCTGCTCCGCCATCCGCCCCCGCACCGCGCGCAGCCGGGCGGCGTACTCCGCGTCGGGGAACAGCGCGGGGCGGACGTCCGGACCGGCCGCGGTGTCATCGGCCACGGGGCACCGCCGTGTACTTCGTCTCGAGGAACTCCTCGATCCCCGTGCGGCCGCCCTCGCGCCCGAGGCCCGAGGCCTTGACCCCGCCGAAGGGCGCCGCCGGGTTGGAGACCAGCCCCGTGTTGATCCCGACCATGCCGACCTCGAGGGCCTCGCTGACGCGGAAGCTGCGGTCCACGTCGCGGGTGAAGAGGTAGCCCACGAGCCCCCACGGGGTGTCGTTGGCCCACCCGAGCACCTGCTCCTCGGAGTCGAACGCCACCACGGGCGCCACCGGCCCGAAGATCTCCTGGGACATGAGCGCGGCCTCGGAGCTGACCCCGGACAGCACGGTGGGGGCGTAGAACCAGCCCCGGCCCCCGGCCCGGCGTCCCCCGCACAGCACGGACGCCCCCCGGGCCAGGGCGTCGTCCACGAGCTCCT
This sequence comes from Kocuria rosea, assembly GCF_006094695.1. Classification (NCBI taxonomy): domain Bacteria; kingdom Bacillati; phylum Actinomycetota; class Actinomycetes; order Micrococcales; family Micrococcaceae; genus Kocuria; species Kocuria rosea. The sequence continues at coordinate 708,505 of NZ_CP035103.1, forward strand.
CCACCTTGGCCAGGGCCTTCTCCTCGACGAGGGGGCCCACCTGGGTGCCCTCGGCCACGCCGTGGCCCACGGTGAGGGAGCCCATGCGCTCCGCGAGGCGTGCGGAGAACTCCCCGGCCACGGAGCGGTGGACGAACAGGCGGTTGGCCGCCGTGCAGGCCTCGCCCATGTTGCGCATCTTCGCGGTCATCGCGGCCTCGACCGCCACGTCGAGGTCGGCGTCCTCGAACACGATGAAGGGGGCGTTGCCGCCCAGCTCCATGGACGAGCGCATGACGTGCTGGGCCGCCTGCTCGAGCAGCCGCACCCCCACCTCGGTGGAGCCGGTGAAGGAGATCTTGCGGGCGATCCCCGAGGACATCCAGGGCCCGACCACCGAGGAGGCCCTCGAGGTGCACACGACGTTGAGCACCCCCGCCGGCAGTCCGGCCTCCACCAGGACGTCCACGAGGGCCAGGGAGGACAGCGGCGTGAGGTTCGCGGGCTTGAAGACCATCGTGCAGCCGGCCGCGACGGCCGGGCCGATCTTGCGGGTGCCCATGGCCAACGGGAAGTTCCACGGGGTGACCAGCACGCAGGGTCCCACCGGCTCCTTGGAGACCAGGATCCGGGTCCTCCCGTCCCCCGAGAGGGTCATGTCCCCGCCGATCCGCACGGCCTCCTCGGAGAACCAGCGGAAGAACTCGGCGGCGTAGGCGACCTCCCCGCGGGCCTCGGCGAGGGGCTTGCCCATCTCCGTGGACATCACCAGCGCGAGCTCGTCCCGGCGGGCCATGATGAGGTCGTGGGAGCGGCGCAGGATCTCGCCGCGCTCGCGGGGCGCGGTCCGGGCCCAGTCCTTCTGGGCCCGCCCCGCGGCCTCGATCGCCCGGACGGCGTCCTCCGGGCCGCCGTCCGCCACCGTGGCGACGACCTCCTCGGTGGCCGGGTCCACCACGTCGAAGCGGCGCCCGGAGGCGGCCTCGGTCCACTCGCCGTCGACGAAGACCCCGGTGCTGACCCCGGCGACGGCCTCCCGGGACCGGCGCAGGACGTCCTCGGAGGCGGTGATGGGGGCGGTGGTGGGGGCGGCGGAGTCGGTCACGGGGTGTCCTTCCGGTCGGGATCGGCGCGGGGTGCGGCGCGGGGTCCGAGGCGGGATCCGGTGCGTCCGGGCGCGGTGCGGGACGGGACGGGGCTCATGCGGTCGCCGCCGCCCCGGCGAGGACCTCGGCCAGGGCGGCCTCGAAGCGCTCGAGGCCCGTGCGGATCTCCTGCTCGGAGACCACCAGTGCGGGGATCAGCCGGACCACGTTGCCGGCCGGCCCGCAGGTCAGGGTGAGCAGCCCGTGGCCGGTGGTGGCCTGCTGCACGGCGAGCGCGGCGGCGGCGTCCGGGGAGCCGTCCTCCTGCGCGAACTCGACGCCCTGCATCAGCCCGCGGCCGCGGACGTCGCTGATCCCGGGGTAGCGCTGCTGCAGGGGCCGCAGCCCCGCCTGCAGCTGGTCCCCGCGGACCCGCGCGTTCTCCACCAGGTGCTCGTCGCGGACCACGTCCAGGGTGGCGCAGGCCGCCGCGGCGGCCACGGCGTTGCCGCCGTAGGTCCCGCCCTGCGAGCCGGGCCAGCCCCGCTCCATCAGCGCGGTCGGCGCCGCGATCGCGGAGATCGGGAAGCCCGAGGCGAGGCCCTTCGCGGTGATCAGCACGTCCGGTACCACGTCCGCGAACTGGTGGCCCCAGAACCGCCCGGTCCGCCCCACCCCGGCCTGCACCTCGTCCAGCACCAGCAGGATCCCGTGCCGGTCCGCCCGCTCCCGCAGCCCCTCGAGGAAGGCCGGCGGGGTGGGCAGGTAGCCGCCGTCGCCGAGCACGGGCTCGATCAGGAGGGCCGCGGTGTCCTCGGGCGCCGTCCGGGTCACCAGGAGGTAGTCCAGCTCCCGCAGGGCGAAGTCGACCGCCGTCCGCTCGTCCCACCCGTAGCGGTGGGCGTAGGGGAACGGGGCCATGTGCACCCCGCCCATGAGCGGGGAGAAGCCGGCGGAGAACCGGGTGCCCGCTGTGGTGAGGGTCGCCGCGGCCACCGTGCGGCCGTGGAAGCCGCCCTGGAAGACCACCACGTTGGGCCGGCCCGTGGCCATCCGGGCCAGCCGCACCGCGGCCTCGACCGCCTCGGAGCCGGAGTTGGCGTAGAACACGGAGTCCAGGCCCGGCGGCAGGACCTCGCCCAGCTTCTCGGTGAGCTCGAGCAGCGGGGGGTGCAGCACGGTCGTGTACTGGGCGTGGATGACCCGGCCGACCTGCTCGCGGGCCGCCTCGACCACCCGGGGGTGGCAGTGGCCCGTGCTGGTCACCCCGATCCCGGTGGTGAAGTCCAGGTACTCGCGCCCGTCCGTGCCGGAGATCCAGCAGCCCCGGGCGGAGTCGACGACGACCGGGGTCGCCTGCTTCAGGAGCGGACTCAGTGAGGTCATGGCCCATCATGGGAACAGCCCGTGCAGATTGTCAACAATCGGACCGCCCCCGTAGGGTGGCCCCATGAGCACCGTGCGCGAGCCGCCCCGTGTCGTCGTGCTGACCGCCGAGGGCACGCCACCGCCCGGCAACGAGGAGGCCCTCCGGGCCCTCGCCGACGTCACCGTGGTGACGCGCGAGGGCCTCGCCGACGCCCTCGCGGGGACCGGCGGGCGGCGCCCGGCGGAGGTGCTGCTGCTGTGGGACTTCTTCTCGGACGCGCTCGCCGGCGCGTGGGACGCCGCGACGGGGCTGCGCTGGGTGCACGTCGCGGCCGCCGGGGTGGACGCCGTGCTGTTCCCGGCGCTGCGCTCCTCGGCGGTGCTGGTGACCAACGCGCACGGCGTCTTCGACCGGCCCATCGCCGAGTTCGTCCTCGCCGCGGTCCTGGCCCAGGACAAGCAGCTGCACCGGAGCGCGCGGCTGCAGCGCGAGCACCGGTGGGTGCACCGCGAGCTGCGGCGCACCCAGGGCTCCACGGCCCTCGTCGTGGGCACCGGGGGGATCGGCCGCGCCACCGCCAGGCTGCTGCGGGCGGTGGGGGTGGAGGTCCGCGGCGCCGGGCGCACGGCGCGGACGGAGGACCCGGACTTCGGGACCGTCGTCCCCGCCGCCGAGCTGGCCGAGCACGCCGGGTGGGCGGACCACGTGGTGCTGGCCGCCCCGCTGACCGGGCGGACGCACGGGATCGTGGGCCCCCGGGTGCTCGCGGCGATGTCCCCGCACGCCCACCTCGTGAACGTGGGCCGGGGCGCGCTGGTGGACGAGGACGCGCTGCTGGAGGCCCTCCGGGCGGGGCGTCCGGCCGCCGCGACCCTGGACGTCTTCGACACGGAGCCCCTTCCGCGGGACCACCCCTTCTGGGCGATGGACAATGTGCACGTGTCCGCGCACATGTGCGGGGACGTGGAGGGGTGGCGGGACGAGCTCGCCGCCCAGTTCGAGGACAACCTCCGGCGCTGGACGGCCGGGGAGCGGCTGGTCGACCAGGTGGACAAGAACGCCGGCTACGTCCGCTCCCGGTGAGGGGGCGGCGGGACCGCCGGCGACGGCGCCGCGGGTCCCGTGCCGGCGGGCCACGACGAGAGGAGAGCACGGACCATGCGCGTAGCAGTTCCCAGAGAGATCAAGCCGGCCGAGCGGCGGGTGGGCCTCGTGCCCGCCGGGGTGACCCAGCTCGTGCGGGACGGCCACGAGGTGCTCGTGGAGACCGGCGCGGGGGAGGGCTCCGGGTTCGACGACGACGCCTACACCGCCGCGGGGGCCGAGGTGGTCGACCGGTCCGCCGTGTGGGAGCGGGCGGAGCTGCTGGTCAAGGTGAAGGAGCCGGTGGCCGAGGAGTACGGCTTCCTGCGCCCCGACCTCACGCTCTTCGCGTACCTGCACCTGGCCGCCGACCGCCCGCTCACCGAGGCGCTGCTGGAGGCGGGCACCACCGCCGTGGCCTTCGAGACCGTCCGCGCCGGCCGGACCCTGCCCCTGCTCCAGCCGATGTCCGAGATCGCGGGCCGGCTCGCCGCGCAGTCCGCCGCCCACCACCTGCAGTCCAACGCCGGCGGCCCCGGGCTCCTGATGGGCGGGGTCCCCGGCGTCGCCGCGGCCAAGGTCGTGGTGGTCGGCGGCGGGGTCGTGGGCACGCAGGCCGCCCTGATGGCCTCGGGGCTGATGGCCGACGTCACGGTGCTCGACGCCAACGGCGTGCGGATCCGCGAGCTCACCGACCTGCTCGGGCACCGGGCCCGCGTGCTGATGAGCGACGAGCACGTGCTCGAGGAGGAGATCTCCGGGGCGGACGTGGTGATCGGGGCGGTGCTCGTCCCGGGGGCGGCGGCGCCCAAGCTCGTGCGCCGCGAGCACCTCGCGGTGCTGCACGACCACGCCCTGCTCGTGGACGTCGCCATCGACCAGGGCGGGTGCTTCGAGACCTCCCACCCGACCACCTACGACGACCCGACGTTCGAGGTGGACGGCATCACCCACTACTGCGTGGCGAACATGCCCGGCGCCGTGCCGCGCACCGCGACCCGGGCCCTCGCCAACGCCACCACGCCCTATCTGCGGCGCCTGGCCCGCGGCCCGGAGCAGGCCCTGGCCGCCGATCCGGAGTTCGCGGCCGGGCTCAACACGGCCGCCGGGCGGATCCGGCACGCCGGGGTGGCGGAGGCCTTCGCGGACCTGCCCGCGCAGCTGGACTGAGTCCCGGCGGACGTCCCGCCGGGGCTCAGTCCGGCGCCGGGCCGTCCGCCGTGAGCAGGCGGAGCAGCCGCTCCAGCTCGACCCGGTCCTCCGGGGCCAGCCGCGAGAAGTACTCCTCGGACTCCCGGCGCCGGTCCTCCCGGACCCGCTCGCGCAGACCGGTGCCCCGGGGCGTCAGCGCCACCAGTGTGGCCCGCCGGTCGGACGGGTCCGGGACCCGTTCCACGAGCCCCTTCTGCTCGAGCAGGTCCACCACCTCCGTGGCGGACCGCGGGGCGATGCGCAGGGCCTCGGCGAGGTCCTTCACCCGCAGGCTGGCGGACCCGCCGCCGTGGCGGCAGGTCCCGGCCGGGCCTTGCCGGTGCCCCGGCTCACCGGCACATCCGGCGAGGGCGTCGAGCGCCCGGAACTGGTGCGGGGTCAGTCCGAAGGGGGCCAGCTGCTCGGCCCACCGGCGGCGCAGCCGGCGGAAGACGGCGTGCAGCAGGTCCCCCAGGCGGGCCGGATCCGGAGCGTCGTTGGGCATGGCGTCATCCTATCCCCATTGCGGGTTACCTCATAGAGAGGTAACCTCCTTGATAGTTCCCGAGGAGGATCCCATGGCGACGACCCAGCACCCCGCGCGCGTCCGCACCCCGGCGCACGACGGCGGAGGCACCCCGGCCGACAGCCCGGGCGTCCTGCCCGGCGCCGGCCCCGGAGGCGGCGGGGGCGGAGGTCGGCCTGCGCGCCGGAACCCCGCGGACCGGACGCAGCTCGCCCGGCACCCCGTCAGCCCGCGCCGGATCGCGGCGCTGTTCGCCCCGCACCGGGGCACGATCGCGCTCGTCGTCGTGCTCATCACCGCGTCCTCGGTCGTCAACCTCGCCCAGCCGTTCCTGGTCCGCGGCGTGATCGACGACGCCCTGCCGGGCGGCGACACCCGCCTGCTGGTGCTGCTCACCGCCTCGATGGTCGGGGTCGCGGCGCTCACCTCCGTGATCGGCGTGGTCCAGACCTGGATGGCCACCGCCATGGGCCAGCAGGTGATGCACGCGCTGCGCGTGCAGCTCTTCACCCACCTGCAGGCCCAGTCGCTGGGGTTCTTCACCCGGACCCGGGGCGGGGAGGTGCAGTCGCGGCTCACGCACGACATCGCGGGGATGCAGTCCGTGGTCACCAGCTCCGCCACGGGCGTGGCGTCCAACCTCACCACCGCCGTGGCGACGGCCGTGGCCATGGTGGCGCTGTCCCCGGCGATGAGCCTCGTCTCCCTGGTGGTGCTGCCGCCGGCGATCTGGCTCTCCCGCCGCGTGGCCCTGATCCGCCGGGACGTCACCGACGAGCGCCAGCGGGAGCTCGCCGCGCTCCACACCCAGGTGGAGGAGGGGCTGTCCGTCTCGGGGGTCCGCCTGGCCAAGACCCTGGGCACCACCGCGCGGGACGCGGAGCGCTTCACCGAGCGCTCCGACCGGCTCGTGGGCCTGGAGCTGCGCAGTCAGCTGGCCGGGCGCTGGCGGATGGCCACCATGCAGATCGTCTTCGCCGCCATCCCCGCCGTGATCTACCTGGCCGCCGGCTTCCCGGCCACCAGCGGCGGCATGACCATCGGCACCCTCGTGGCATTCACCGCCCTGCAGGGGACCATCTTCCGGCCCGTCATGGGTCTGCTGAACATCGGCGTGCAGTGGGTGTCCGCGCTGGCCTTCTTCAGCAGGATCTTCGAGTACCTCGACCTCGAGCCGCAGATCGTCCCGCCCGCCGCGCCCGTCCGGCTGGACCCGGCCGCCGTGCGCGGCGAGGTCCGGTTCGAGGGCGTGCGCCACGCCTACGACGACGGGGCCGACGTCCTGCACGAGCTCGACCTGGTGCTGCCGGCGGGCACCACCACGGCGGTGGTCGGACCCACCGGCTCGGGCAAGAGCACCCTCGGCTCCCTGCTGCCGCGGCTCAACGACGTCGCCCGCGGCAGGGTGACGATCGACGGCGTCGACGTGCGGGAGATCGATCCGGCGGACCTCGCCCGGATCGTGGGCGTCGTCTCTCAGGAGACCTACCTGGTGCACGCCACGGTGCGCGCGAACCTGCTGCTGGCCGATCCGGACGCCTCCGACGCCGAGCTGTGGGCCGCCCTGGGCGCCGCGCGCGTCGCCGACACCGTCGCCGGGCTGCCGGATGGGCTGGACACCGTGGTCGGCGCGCGCGGCCACCGCTTCTCCGGCGGGGAGCAGCAGCGCCTGGCCATCGCCCGGACCGTGCTGCGCAACCCGCCCGTGCTGGTCCTCGACGAGGCCACCAGCGCGCTGGACAACACCACCGAGGCGCAGGTCCAGGAGGCCCTCGACCGGCTGGCCGCCGGCCGCACGACCCTGACCATCGCGCACCGGCTCTCCACGGTCGAGAACGCCGACCAGGTCGTGGTGCTCGAGGGCGGACGCATCGTCGAGCGGGGCGCGCCGCGGGAGCTGCGCGCGGCCGGCGGCCCGTTCGCCCGGCTGGCCGCCCGGACCGGCCCGGCCGGCGGCGCCGGCCCGCGCCCCGGCGCCGCCTCCTGACCCGCGGGAGCCCGCGTGACCACGGACGTTCGTGGTCACGCGGGCTCCCGCGGGTCGGCCGGTGCGCCCGGGGTCAGCCGCGGGTGCCGTGCTGGACGATCAGCGGCCGGCCGGCGGGCTGCGCCACCCGCTCGCGCGCCGTCCGGGCCGCCGCCACGAGGTGCTCCAGCGACGCCCTCGTCTCCTCGTAGCCGCGGGTCTTCAGGCCGCAGTCCGGGTTGACCCACAGGGTCCGCGCCGGGACGTGCTCGAGGGCCCGCTCGAGCAGCTGCTCGATCTCCTCCTGGGAGGGCACGCGCGGGGAGTGGATGTCCCACACGCCCGGCCCGATGCCCCGGGAGAAGCCGGCGGCCTCGAGGTCGGTCAGCACCTCCATCCGGGACCGGGCCGCCTCGATGCTCGTGACGTCGGCGTCCAGGCCGTCGATCGCCCCCACCACCTCGCCGAACTCCGAGTAGCACAGGTGGGTGTGGATCTGGGTCTCGTCCCGCACCCCCGAGGTGGCCAGGCGGAACGCGTCCACCGACCAGCCGAGGTAGGCGGGCTGGTCCGCGCGGCGCAGCGGCAGCAGCTCCCGCAGCGCCGGCTCGTCCACCTGGATGATCCCGATCCCGGCGGCCTCGAGGTCCGCGACCTCGTCCCGCAGCGCGAGCGCCACCTGGTTCGCCGTCTCGCCGAGCGGCTGGTCGTCGCGCACGAAGGACCACGCGAGGATCGTCACCGGGCCAGTCAGCATGCCCTTGACCGGCTTGTCGGTGAGGGACTGGGCGTGGCCGATCCACGGCACCGTGAACGCCTCGCCGCGCAGGCCCGGACCCTCCCGGCTGACGTCGCCCCACAGGATCGACGGGCGGGTGCAGCGGGAGCCGTAGGACTGGACCCAGCCGTGGACGGTGGTCGCGAAGCCGTCGAGGTGCTCGGCGAAGTACTGGACCATGTCGTTGCGCTCCGGCTCGCCGTGCACCAGCACGTCCAGGCCCAGCTCCTCCTGCAGCCGCACGACCCGCTCGATCTCCTCCCGCAGGAAGGCGTCGTACTGCGCGTCCGTCAGGGCGCCGGCGCGGTGCCGGGCGCGGGCGGCACGGACCTCGGCGGTCTGGGGGAAGGATCCGATCGTGGTGGTGGGCAGCGGGGGCAGGGGGCCGGAGGCCGTGAAGGCCCGGCCGTCCTGGGCGCTCCGGCGGACCTCCGCGGCAGACCGTCCGATGTCCGCGGCGGTCAGCGACCCGGCGCGCTCGCGCACGGCCGCGTCCCGGACCCCTGCGGCGTCCTGCCGGGTGCGGCGGGCCTCGGCGGCCTCGGCCAGCTCCGGCGCGACCGCCTCCGTCCCGGCGGCGAGACCGCGGGCCAGGGTGACGATCTCGCCGACCTTCTGGTCGGCGAAGGCGAGCCAGCTCCGCAGCTGCGGGTCCAGCCGGGTCTCCTCGGCCACGTCGTGCGGGACGTGGAACAGGGACGTGGAGGAGGCCACGGACACCTGGGCGCCCCCGCGGGCCAGCTCCGCGAGCTGGTCGAGCCGGCCGGCCAGGTCGGCCCGCCACACGTTGTGCCCGTCCACGGCGCCGGCCACGAGCACGGCGGAGTCCTCGCCCCGGAAGAGCTCCAGCTCCTCGGCGGTGGGGGCGGCGCCCTTGACGAGGTCGAGGTGCAGGGCCTCCACCCCGGAGCAGGCCAGCGGGTGCAGCAGCGGCCCGGGGGAGCCGTAGGACGTGGTGACGAACAGCTGCGGGCGCCCGGTCACGGCGGTCAGGCCCGTGTAGGCGTCCCACACGGACGAGGCGAGCTGCTCGCCGGTGACGTCCTGGTCCGCCACGAGGGCCGGCTCCTCCAGCTGCACCCAGTCCGCGCCGGCGGCGGCGAGCTCCTGGAGCAGCCGCGCGTACACGGGCAGCAGCTCGGGGAGCCGCTGCAGCGGGTCGAAGCCCGCGGGGGCGTCGTCGTCGGCCTTGGCGAGGAGGAGGAAGGACACCGGGCCCACGAGGACCGGGCGGACGGTGAAGCCGTGCGCGGCGGCGCGGCGGACGTCGGCCACGAGCCGGTCGGCGGTGGCGCGGAGCGGGGTCTCCGGGCCGATCTCGGGCACGAGGTAGTGGTAGTTGGTGTCGAACCACTTGGTCAGCTCGAGGGGAGCGCGCCCGGCGTCGCCGCGGGCCAGCACGAAGCTCGCGTCGAGGCCGAGCCGGCCCTCGGCGTCGGCGAGATCGGCGAAGCGGGCCGGCACCGCCCCGAGGGCCACGGTGGTGTCCAGGACCTGGTCGTAGAGGGGGAACGCCGCGGGCAGGGACGAGTCCCGGGCGCCGAGGCCCAGCTCCACGAGCCGGCGGTGGGTCGCCAGCTGCAGGTCGGCGGCCGCCGACTCGAGCTCCTCGCGGGTCGAGCGCCCGGCCCAGTAGGCCTCCAGGGCCTTCTTCAGCTCGCGGCGGCGGCCGATCCGGGGGTAGCCGGTGATGGTGGCGGCGGGGAACGGGACAGTGGTCATGGTGGTCTCCTGAAGAGGTGTCGAGGGGTTGTGCGGAACGGTGGGTGGTCGCGTGCTCAGGCGGGGAGCAGGAGGTCCTCGAGCGCGACGGGCACGTGCGGGACGCGCGGGAGGTCCACGTGCTCCAGCAGGTCGAGCGCTGCCCGGTGCTCGTTGAAGGTGTAGAGGTGCAGCCCGGGGGCGCCGGCGTCCAGGGCGGCGCGGGCCAGCCGCGCCGCGAAGGCCACGCCGGCGCGGTGCCGCTCGGCAGGACCGGGCGCGTCCTCCAGCGCGGCGGCCAGGCCCGGGTGGGGCGCCAGGCCCGCCAGCCGGCACAGCGTCCGGAGCCGCCGCGGGTCGGTGACCGGCATGATCCCCGGGACGATCGGGATCGTCACCCCGGCCGCCCGCGCCGCCGCGACCAGGCGCTCGTAGCGCTGCGGGCGGAAGTAGACCTGCGTGATCGCGAAGTCCGCCCCGGAGCGCTGCTTGGCCAGCAGCACCTCGACGTCGTGCCGGAAGGACGGCGACTCCGGGTGCCGGGTCGGGTAGGCGGCCACGCCCACGGCGAGCCGGCCGGCCGCCAGGGCCGCGGTGTGGCGCTGCTCGACCTCGCGCACGAGCTCCACGAGCTCGCCGGCGTGCCGCAGCTCGCCCGGCTCGGCCCCCGGGTCGAGGTCGCCGCGCAGGGCCAGGACGCCCCGGACGCCGCGGCGGACCAGTGCGGCCACGGTCTGCTCCAGCTCGGCCCGGGTGCTGCCGACGCACGTCAGGTGGGCCAGGGGCCGCAGGCTCGTGCGCGCCAGGAGGTGGTCGAGCAGGGCGAGCGAGCTGTCCCGGCGCTGCTCGTCCCCGCTGTACGTCACCGAGACGTGGTCGGGACGGGTGGGCTCGAGCTCCTCGATGGTCCGCAGCAGCATGTCGGCGCTCGCCGCGCTGCGCGGCGGATAGAGCTCGTAGGACAGGGACGGCGGCGCCGGCCGGGCGGTCGGGCGTGGTGTCACGTTCTTCCTCCAAGGGTCACCCCGAGGGAGGGCAGCAGCCGTCCCGGAGTGGACCCGGGAGGCTGCGACAGCTCCATCGGTCCTGGCGGGAGCACCGTTCCGCGCACCCCGTGGCGGGGGCGCGGATGGTTGCTGCGGCGTCGACGAGCCAGGTCTCTCGGCCGCTCTGGATAGATGCAGGACCCATTCCAGCGGCTGCCCCGCCGCGCTGCCAAGTGCGGGCGCCCAGAAGACGCCGGTGCGCCGACTGTGACGACCGCGGCGTCACAGGACGCAACACGGACGCGCGGCGACGCACCGGCGGCGACGCACCGGCGGCGACGCCCATGCGGAGCGCAGGTCCGGGTCCGTCACGATCCGGTCTCGGGTCTTGCCGGGCCGGGGCGGGCGGCCTAGTCTTTGACAACCAACAGGTTGATCAAGGAATCAGTTGACAAACACCGTGGACCCCGGCGACGACGAGCTCGACAGGGCCTTCCTGGCCCTGGCCGACCCGGTCCGCCGCCGCATCGTCGCCCGGCTCAGCCGCGGACCGGCCACGGTCACCGAACTGGCGGAACCCTTCGCGATCTCCCTCCAGGCGGTCTCGAAGCACATCCAGGTCCTCGAGCAGGCGCAGCTCGTCACGCGCACCCGTGACGCCCAGCGCCGGCCCGTCCACCTGGACCCCGCACGGCTCGAGGCGCTCACCGCGTGGATCGACCGGTACCGGCTGGTCCGGGAGGAGCAGTTCCGCCGCCTCGACGCCGTGCTCGACACCCGAGCCGCGGACCGCGGCGAGCACACCCAGGACTGAACCATGGGACACGCACTGCACCTGACCGTCCCCGACGGCCTGCCCTTCATCGACTTCGAGCGCGAGTTCGACCACCCCGTGGCCGACGTCTTCCGCGCCCACGCCGACCCCGAGCTGTTCCGGCAGTGGATCGGGCCGCGCGGGCTGCGGACCCGGATCGACGGCTTCGAGTTCCGCCCCGGCGGCGCCTACCGGTTCGTCCAGCGCGGCGAGGACAGCACCGAGGAGTACGCCTTCCGCGGCGTCTTCCACACGGTGCGCGAGAACGAGCTCGTGGTCCAGACCTTCGAGTACGAGGGCTGGCCCGACGCCGTGGACCTGGAGTACCTGCATTTCGAGGACCTGGGCGACGGCCGGTGCCGGCTGCGCGGGCACACCGTCCACGCGTCCCAGGAGGCCCGCGACGGGATGGTCGGATCCGGCATGGAGAAGGGCATGGCCGAGGGCTACGAGCGGCTCGAGGAGCTGCTGGGCGGGCGGACCGCGCAGGGCGGGGCCTGACCGTGGACTGGACGCTCGAGGTGGTGCTGGTGCCGGTGCGCGACGTCGACCGGGCCGTGGAGTTCTACCGGGACCAGGTCGGCTTCCACCTCGACCACCACACCACCACCGAGCAGATGGACATCGCCCAGCTGACCCCGCCCGGGTCCGGCTGCTCGATCGTGGTGGGCAACCTCCCCGCCCACCGGGAGATGGCCCCCGGATCCCTGCGCGGGCTCCAGCTGGTGGTCGCGGACGCCCGGGCGGCCCGCGAGGAGCTGCTGTCCCGGGGCGTGGAGGTGAGCGGGATCACGGTGCTCGACGAGCGGGACGGCGGCACCGTCTTCGGCTTCAGCGACCCCGACGGCAACTCGTGGGCGGTCCAGGAGCTGCGGGTCCGCGCCGAGCGCCCGCTGATCCCGCCGGAGCACCGCCTCTGACACCGTCACCGGCGCCGGCGACGGCCGCGCACCGCGGCATGTCCTGTGCCCGTGGCCCCGGCGGAGCCGCGGCTCCGCCGGATCAGTCCTGCGGGGCGTGCTCGGCCCGGCGGCCGAGCACCTTCGAGGCCAGGGCGATGAGCGCCACCAGCCCGGCCGTGAGCAGGAGCTGGCCCCGCACGGCGCCGTCGAGCAGCCCGAGCAGGACGATCCCGGCGAGGAGCGCCAGCGCCAGGTACGACAGCCACGGGAAGGCCCACATCCGCAGGGGCAGCTCGGTGCCGTCCCGGTCCGCGCGGCGGCGCAGGACGATCTGCGAGACCAGCGCGAGCCCCCAGACGACCAGGCAGGTCGCGCCCACGGTGTTGAGCATCCACAGCAGCACGGTCTCGGGCCACAGGTAGTTCAGCACCACGGCGGCGAAGCCGAAGAGCACGGAGACGACCACCGCGCTCCGGGGGACCCCGCGGTCGGAGACGTCGGCGAAGGCCCGCGGCGCCGAGCCGCGGCGGGCCAGCGACCAGAGCATCCGGGACGCGCCGTAGATGTTCGCGTTGAGGGCCGAGAGCAGCGCCAGGATGATGACCACGGCCATCAGCACGTCCGCGCCGGGCACCCCGGCGGTCTCCAGCACGGCCACGAACGGGCTGACCGAGAGCTGCTCGTCGTTCCACGGCAGCACCAGGACCATGACGGTCACGGCGCCCACGTAGAAGACGAGGATCCGGACCAGGATGGTGCGCACGGCGCGGGCCACGTTGCGCTGCGGGTCCTCGGTCTCCGCGGCGGCGATGGTCACGAGCTCCGTGCCGCCGAACGCGAAGACCACCACGAGCAGCGCGGCGGCCACCCCGGTCGGGCCGTGGGGCAGGAAGCCGCCGTGAGCGGTGAGGTTCGCGAGCCCCGGGGAGGGCTCCTCGGTCAGGCCCAGGAGCACGGCGATCCCGACCGCGAGGAAGGCCAGCACCGCGAGCACCTTCATCAGCGCGAACCAGAACTCGGTCTCCCCGAGCGTGCGCACCCGCACCAGGTTGATCGCCGTGAACACCACCATGAACAGCAGCGCCAGCACCCACTGCTCGGCCACCGGCCACAGCTCCGCGAGCAGCTGGGCCGCGGCCGTGGCCTCCGCCGCGACCACCACCACGATCTGCGCCCACCACAGCCAGCCGAGGGTGCGTCCCACGGTGCGGCCCATGGCCTTCTCGGCGTAGGTGGAGAACGCGCCGGGGGACGGATCCGCGGCGGCCATCTCGCCCAGCGCCCGCATCACGAGCACGAGCAGCACGCACGCCACCAGGAAGGACAGCAGCACCGCCGGCCCGGCGGTGCGGATCGCGGCGCCCGTGCCGATGAACAGGCCGGTGCCGATCGCGCTGCCCAGGGCCATCATCACGAGGTGCCGGGCCTTGAGGTGGGTGCCCGGGGCGGCCGCGGGCACGGAGGACGGGGACCCGCCCGGGGTCCACGTGGAAGGGGAACTCATGAGCATCGAGGGTATCGGACCGCGGCGGCCGCCGGACGGGGCGGCGGATGCCGGTCCCGGGTCACGGCCCGCTAGACTTGCACGGTACGAGCCCCTGGGTCTCCTCCTGCCGGCGTCGCGCCGTCCCGGTCGCGCGGGTGGGAGCGGGCCGACGCAGGGGCGTTGTCGTGCCCGGCCGGTGCGCGCCTCCGCCGGGGCCCGCGGGAGAAGTCCCGTTCCATCCAGGCAGGAGAGTCGTTCAATGCCAGCAATCGTGATCGTCGGCGCCCAGTGGGGCGACGAGGGCAAGGGCAAGGCCACCGACCTGCTGGGAGGCCGCGTGGACTACGTGGTCAAGCCCAACGGCGGCAACAACGCGGGGCACACCGTGGTGGTGGGCGGCGACAAGTTCGAGCTCAAGCTCCTGCCGGCGGGCATCCTGAGCCCCAACGCCGTCCCCGTGATCGGCAACGGCGTCGTCGTCAATCCCCAGGCCCTCTTCGAGGAGATCGACGGCCTCGAGGCGCGCGGGGCGGACACCTCCCGGCTGCGCGTCTCCGCGAACGCCCACCTCGTGGCCCCGTACCACCAGACGATGGACCAGGTCTCGGAGCGCTTCCTCGGCAAGCGGGCGATCGGCACCACGGGCCGCGGCATCGGACCCGCCTACATGGACAAGGTCGGCCGGCTCGGCATCCGCGTCCAGGACGTCCTGGACGAGTCGATCCTGCGGCAGAAGATCGAGGGCGCGCTGCGGCAGAAGAACGAGCTGCTCGTGAAGCTCTACAACCGCCGGGACATCGACGTCGAGGAGGTCGTGCAGTACTTCCTGGGCTACGCCGACCGGCTCGCCCCGATGATCGTGGACTCGACCTACCTGCTCAACCAGGCCCTCGACGAGGACAAGGTGGTGCTCATGGAGGGCGGCCAGGCGACCTTCCTCGACGTCGACCACGGCACCTACCCGTTCGTGACGTCCTCCAACCCCACCGCGGGCGGCGCGTCCGTGGGCTCGGGCATCGGGCCGACCCGCATCACCCGGGCGATCGGCATCATCAAGGCCTACACCACCCGCGTGGGCGCCGGGCCGTTCCCCACCGAGCTCTTCGACGAGATGGGCGAGCAGCTGCGCACCACCGGCGGCGAGTTCGGCGTCAACACGGGCCGTCCCCGCCGCACCGGCTGGTACGACGCCGTGATGGCCCGCCACGCCTCCCGGATCAACGGCTTCACCGACTACTTCCTCACCAAGCTCGACGTCCTCACCGGCATCGAGCAGATCCCGGTGTGCGTGGCCTACGACGTCGACGGCGTCCGGCACGACGAGATGCCGATGACCCAGACCGAGTTCCACCACGCGAAGCCGATCTTCGAGCACTTCGCCGGGTGGGAGGAGAACATCACCGGCTGCCGCACCCTGGAGGACCTGCCGGCGAACGCCCGGGCCTACGTCGAGGCGCTCGAGTCGATGAGCGGCACCCGGATGTCCGCGATCGGCGTGGGCCCGGACCGCGACGACACCATCGTGGTGCGCGACCTCATCAACTGATCCCTCCTCTCCTCCGCGCGGTTGCACGCGTCGGCGACCTCGAGCGCCCCGGTCGCCGGCACGTGCGACCTCGCGGGCAGGCAGGGAAACGCTCAGACGAGGACCAGGACCACCCAGATGCCGAGGGCGCCGAGGGCGAGCATCGCGGCCGAGGTCGCCAGCACGGCGCCGACCTCCGGCTCCGTGCCCTCCTCGACGATGCCGCGGGCGCTGCGGACGTAGCGGGGGCGCTGCGTGACGTAGATCGCCGCCGCCGTGAGGACCGCCAGGCCGAACAGCACCAGCACGAACGGCCCGTGGTGCGGCAGCCAGCGCAGGAAGATCGCCGAGACCACCACGAAGGACATCAGGGTCCGGCCCCAGGCCATCGTGGTGCGCTCCGGCTGCAGCCCGGGGTCCCCGTGCGGCGGCCGAGGGGGGTCCGGGGGCCCCGGAGGGCGGCGGAGCTGCGGGCGGGGCATCTCAGCCCTGCAGGACGACGACGACGAGCACTCCCGCCGCGATCGCCCCGCCCACCGCGAGCACCGGTGCGAGCAAAGGCAGGGGCAGCGGGGCCTGGCGCCGCATGCTCCGCTCCACCCCGATCCAGCGGAACGTGGCGCCCGCGCTGAGGAGCATGCTCAGCACCAGCAGCACGATCGCGAGGAACTTCCGCACGCCGTCGTCGAACAGGTCCGCGGTGAACGCCTCGATGGCGATCCCGCCGGCCAGGAACGCGAGCGCGGTCCGGATCCAGGCGAGGAACGTGCGCTCGTTGGCCAGCGTGAACCGGGGGTCGGGGGCGGTCCCGCCGCCGAGCACGCGCTCGGACAGCCGGCGTCGCCCCGGGGTCTCGGACTGCTCGCCCATCGCCTGCCCTTCGCTCGCACGGTCGTGTCGGCCCCATCCTGCCACGGGCCGTGCCGCGAGCTGTGCCACGGGTGGGGGCACAGGCAGGCGCACGGGCCGGTCGCGGATGCACCGGTCGCGGATACAGTGGGAGCTCCAGCCGCGACCCGCCGAGGAGGACACCCGTGAAGATCGCCGTCGGACAGTTCGCACCCACCGCCGACACGGCCGAGAACCTGGGGACCATGCGCCGGCTCACCGAGCAGGCCGCGGCCGGCGGGGCGCAGCTGGTGGTGTTCCCGGAGGAGGCCATGTTCTCCGAGCGGCTCCTCGGGGAGGACTTCGAGGAGCTGGTCCTGCGCGGCTGGTCCGGGTTCGTCCAGCAGCTGTCCTTCCTGGCCGCGCAGACCGGCGTCGCCGTGATCGCGGGCGGCTACGAGGGCTCCGCCGACGGGCGCCCCTACAACACGCTCGTGGCCGTGGACGCGCAGGGCGCGATCCTCGGCACGTACCGCAAGCTCCACCTCTACGACGCCTTCAGCCACCGGGAGTCCGACCGGATCCGCCCGGGCGACAAGGGCGTCACGGTGGTGCGGATCGGGGAGCTCGCGGTCGGCATGATCACCTGCTACGACCTGCGCTTCCCCGAGATCTGCCGCGCCGTGGTCGACGCCGGGGCGGAGCTGCTCACCGTGCCCGCGGCCTGGTTCGCCGGCGAGCACAAGGTGGACCACTGGCAGGCGTTGCTCAAGGCCCGCGCGATCGAGAACACCGTCTGGGTCGCGGCCGCGGACACCTGCTCCGAGCACACGGTGGGCCGCTCCGCGGTGCTCGACCCGCTCGGCGTGGTGGTCGCCGAGGCGGGGGAGGACGAAACCGTGCTGACCGCCGACGTCATGCGCGAGCGCATCGCCGAGGTGCGCGAGACCGTGCCCGTGCTCGCGAACCGCCGGTTCGGCCCGGCGGAGCTGCTGCCCTCCGACGAGGGCTGAGGCGACCGCCGACCGACCGATTGAACCGACCGACCGACTGAACCGACCGACCGGTCTGACCGACTGCACCGACGACCCCTGGAGGACCCCGTGGACGACGACCGCTCCGATGCCCCGCCGCGCCCGGACGGCCCCGGCGGGTCCGGGCACGCCGGCGGCGGCCCGACGATCCCGGGCGGCCCGACGACCCCGTGGGGCCCACCCCCGCCGTGGCAGGCGGAGCGCTTCGCCGTGGGCCGCAGCCACGCCGACACCGCGCTGATCCTCGGCATCCTGAGCGTGGTGGTGCTGCCCCTGCTGGGCCCCTTCGCGATCTGGCAGGCGCGGGAGGCCGAGAAGCTCGGCACCCCCGCCGTTCCCGGGCGGGTGCTCGGCTGGGTCGGCACCGTCCTGCTCGGCGTCCTGGTGCTGTTCCTCGTCCTGTGGCTGGTCGCCGTCGTGTTCCTGGTCAGCTCCGGCGGCTGAGCCGGAGGCCGGGACGGATCCCGGCCCCCGGTCACCAGATGCGCACGCGCTCCACCTCGGGCAGCCACAGCGCGTCCGTCTCCTGCACCCCGAACGCCTCGTAGAAGGCGGGGACGTTGCGGACCGTCTGGTTGGCCCGGAACTCGTTGGGGGAGTGCGGGTCGGTGGCGATGCGGTGGCGCAGCGCCTCGTCGCGGGACTTCTGCTGCCACACGTAGGCCCAGGACAGGAAGAGGCGCTGCTCGGGGCTGTAGCCGTCGATCAGCTCCCCGGGGCCGAAGGCGCTGCCGGTCTCCCGGGACATCCGCCACGCCTGGTGGGCGATCGTGAGCCCGCCCAGGTCCCCGATGTTCTCCCCGAGGGTGAGCTCGCCGTTGACGTGCGTGCCCTCCTCCGCGAGCTGCTCCGGGACCAGGCGGTCGTACTGGCGCACCAGCTCCGCCGTGCGCTCCTCGAAGGCCTGCCGGTCGGCGTCGGTCCACCAGTTGCGCAGCCGGCCGTCGCCGTCGCAGGTCGAGCCCTTGTCGTCGAAGCCGTGGCCGATCTCGTGGCCGATCACGGAGCCGATCGCGCCGTAGTTCACGGCGTCGTCGGCGTCCTCGTCGAAGAACGGGGGCTGCAGGATCGCGGCCGGGAAGACGATCTCGTTGCGCAGCGGGTGGTAGTAGGCGTTGACCGTCTGCGGGGTCATGAGCCACTCGTGCTTCTCCACCGGCTGGCCCGCCTTGCGGACGAGCTCGGCGAGCCGGAACTCCGTGGTGCGGATCCGGTTGCCCACCAGGTCCTCGGGGTCGATCCGCAGGGAGGAGTAGTCCTTCCACTTCTCGGGGTAGCCGATCTTCGGGGTGAACTGGGAGAGCTTCTTCAGCGCCTCCTGGCGGGTCTCCTCGGTCATCCAGTCCAGGCCCGTGATCGAGACGCGGTAGGCCTCCAGGAGGTTGGCCACGAGCTCGTCCATCCGCTCCTTGGCGGTGGGGGAGAAGTGCGCGGCGACGTAGAGCTCGCCCACGGCCTCGCCGAGGACCCCGTTGACGAGCTCGACCCCGCGCTTCCAGCGGTCCTTGAGCCGCGGGGTCCCCGAGAGCACGGTGCCGTAGAAGGCGAAGTCCTCCTCGACGAACGCGGACGACAGGTAGGAGGCGCGCGCGGAGACCAGGTGCCAGCGGGCCCAGGACCGCCAGGCCGGCAGCAGCTCGTCGACGAGCAGCTCCTCGACCCCGGTGAAGAAGCTCGGCTGGGCGTTGACCACGGTGCGCAGCGCCGTCCCGGGCAGCTCCGCGCCCTCGGCCAGGAGCCGCCAGTCGAGGACCGCGGTGGAGGCCGCGAGCTCCTCGAAGCCCATGGGGTTGTACATCTTGGTGAGGTCGCGGACCGTGACCTTGTCCCAGTGGTGGGCGGCGATCCGCGTCTCGAGGTCCACCACGGCGCGGGCCTGCTCCTCGGCGTCCTCCACCCCGGCCAGGGACAGCATGGTCCGCACGTGCTCCAGGTACTTCCCGCGGATCGCGGCGTGCTGGTCGTCCCGGTAGTACTCCTCGTCGGGCAGGCCCAGCCCCGACTGCCCCACGAACACGAGCTGGCGCTCGGGGTCGCCCGGGTCGGCGTCGACGTCCACGCCGACCAGGCCGCCCGCACCGCGGCGGATCATCCGGCCCAGGTGGCGCACCAGGCCGGGGACGTCCGCCACGGCGTCGACCTCCGCGAGGTCCGGGGCGAGGGGGGAGGCGCCGAGCGCCTCGATCCGCTCCTCGTCCATGAAGGACGCGTAGAGGTTCGCGATCTTGGACTCCACGGCCTCCGGGTCCCCGGCGCGGGCCCGGGTGATGAGCTCGCGCACGGCGGCCTCCGCCTGGTCCCGCAGCTCGATGAACGCGCCCACGGACGGCTTGTCGTCGGGGATCTCGGTCCGGCGCTGCCAGGTGCCGTTGACGTGGCGGTAGAGGTCGTCCTGGGGGCGGACGGAGCGGTCGAAGCCGGAGAGGTCGAACACCGAAGAGGTCACCGTGGATGTCATGCCCACCACGTTAACCGGCTCCCGGCGGAGCGGGCGGGCTGTTCCCCGACCGCTTAACCCGGTTCGTCCCGGGTCCGGCCCGCGTGCGCCCCGGGGCCCGGACCCGGCGGGACCGTCCTCCCGGGTCAGGACCGGCCGCCGGTGAACCGCGGCGGGCGCTTCTGCTGGAACGCGGCGAAGCCCTCGGCGTAGTCGGCGCTGCGGCACAGCTCGCCCTGCACCCGGTTCTCGTTCTCGACGGACTCCCACAGCCCCAGGCGCTCGTCGCGGATCTGGGCCACGAGCTCGCGGGAGGCGAGGAACGCGCCGGTCGCGCCCT
Organism: Kocuria rosea; assembly: GCF_006094695.1. Taxonomy (NCBI): domain Bacteria; kingdom Bacillati; phylum Actinomycetota; class Actinomycetes; order Micrococcales; family Micrococcaceae; genus Kocuria; species Kocuria rosea. The sequence continues at coordinate 728,535 of NZ_CP035103.1, forward strand.
CGGCCACGGCCGCCGCCTTGGCCCGGGTGAGCTCGAGCAGCTCGTCGGCGGGTACCGAACGGCTGAACAGCCCGGAGCGCACGGCCTCCTGGCCGCTCATCAGCTCGGCCGTGTAGATGAGGTCCAGGGTCCGGTGGGCGCCGAGCCGCTCGGTGAACAGGGCGTGCCCGCCCGAGTCGAGGGTCGCGCCCAGGTTCGCGAAGGGGGAGCCGATCTTGGCGCTGTCCGCGACGTAGACCACGTCCGTGGCGATCGCCAGGCCGAGCCCCACGCCCAGGCACGCGCCCTGCACGGCGGCGAACGTCGGGGCGGGGAACCGGGTCATGGCGCGCAGCAGCGGGGTGACCTTCCCGGCCAGGAAGCCGTGGGCGTCGTCGCTCGCGGGGTCCACCGCGGAGATGTCGCGGCCGGCGCAGAAGCCGCGGCCCTCGCCGCGCAGCACGAGGGCCCGGACGCCGGCCCTCGCCGCCTCGGCGTAGGCGTCGCCGAGCTCGGCGAGTGCCGCCTCGTCCAGGGCGTTCATCCTGCCGGGTGCGTTCAGCACCACTTCGGCCACGGATCCGTCGATGGTCAGGTCGATCACTGCTGCTCCTCGGTGAGGTCGGGACTGGGGGCGGGACGGCCCGGAGGCCCGGCACCTGCACGGTGCCGGGCCCCCGGAGCGAGCGGCTCAGGCGTCGAAGTCGACGACGAGCTCCTTGGAGGTGGGACGGGTCTGGCAGGTGAGCACGTAGCCCTTCTCGATCTCGTCCTTCTCGAGGGCGTAGTTCTCCTCCATCACGAACTCCCCGGAGACGACCTTCGCGCGGCACGTGCCGCACACCCCGCCGGCGCACGCGAACGGGACGTCGGGGCGGACCCGGAGCGCGGCGTTGAGGACCGTCTCCTGCGCGTTCTTCGGGGACTCGATCGAGCTGGACAGGCCGTCCAGGTTGAACGTGATGTCGTAGCTCTCGCCCGAGGGGTCGGCCTGGACCACGCGGCCCTGCTGGCCCTGGGGGTTCTCGGGGCGGCCGGTGCTGAAGAGCTCGAAGCGGATCTTGTCCTCGGCCACGCCGCGCTCGGCCAGGGTGTCCCGGCACAGCTGGACGAGCTCGAACGGCCCGCACAGGAACCACTCGTCCGTCCGGTCCACCTGGAGCACCTCGTCCAGGATGTCCTGGAGCTTGTCGGCGTCGATCCGCCCGGACATCAGCGGGCTGATCCGCTGCTCGCGGGAGAGCACGTGGTGGACCGCCAGGCGGGACGGGTACTTGTCCTTGAGGTCCCCGAGCTCCTCGGCGAACATGACCTCCATCGCGGAGCGGTTCGCGTAGACGAGGTCGAACGTGGAGGACTCCGAGGCGCGCAGCACGGCCTTGGCGATCGCCATGATCGGGGTGATCCCCGAGCCCGCGGCGAAGGCCACGAGGTGCACCGAGGCGTTCTTCGCGACCTCCTCGGCGGCGAGCCGCTCGGGGTCGTTCATGCTGGTGAGCCCGAGCTTGGAGATGAACGCGCCCTGGGGGTTCATGACGTCGAGCGTGTCGCCGGCCTTCAGGGAGCTGTTGGCCCAGGTGGAGAAGACCCCGCCGATGTCCTGCTTGATCGCCACCCGGATCTCGCCCGGCCGCGGCTCCGCGCAGATCGAGTAGGACCGGCGGACCTCCTGCCCGTCGATGTGGGCGCGCAGCGCCACGTACTGCCCGGGCAGGTAGTCGTAGTCGTCCACGAGCTCCGGGGGCACCGTGAAGGCCACCTCGACGGAGTCCGCGGTGAGCTTGCGGACCTGGGCGACCTCGAGGGTGTTGAACGTGGCCCGGCGCCGGGCGGGGGCGGTGATCTCGGTCATCAGTGCACCTTGAAGTAGTCGAAGGGTTCCAGGCACTCGTTGCAGACGTGGAGCGCCTTGCAGGCGGTGGACCCGAAGCGGGTCAGCTCGCGGGTGTTCAGGGAGTGGCAGCGCGGGCACTTGACGGTGAGCCCCAGCCGGACGGGGCCGGCGGCGGCCCGGCCGCTGGGCGGGGCGATGCCGTACTCGTCGAGCTTGCGCCTGCCCTCGTCGCTCATCCAGTCCGTGGTCCACGCCGGCTGCAGCACGAGGTCGACCCGCACGTCGTCGTAGCCCTCGGCGTTGAGCGCCCGGGTGACGTCCGTGGTGATGGTCTCCATCGCGGGGCACCCGGAGTAGGTCGGGGTGATGACGACGACGGCGCGCGCGCCCTCCAGCCGGGCGTCCCGCAGGATGCCGAGGTCGGCGATGGAGAGCACGGGGACCTCGGGGTCGTTCACCGTGGCGGCGATGTCCCAGACGCGGCCGGCGGCCTCGTCCCGGGGGCGCAGCTCGCGGCCGGTCACCTGCGTGGCGCCCGTCTGCTCGGAGCCGGTCATCGTCATCGCCTCCTCACCAGGTGGCGCCGGGATGCCGGCGGGCCAGCACCTGCATCTCGGCGAGGATGTGGCCGCGCTGCTCGCTGAACTGCCCCGAGCGGTCGCCGCCCCAGGCACCCAGGACCTCGGGGACGGACAGCCCCGCCTCGTCGAGGATCGCGGTGATCCGGCGGTCGAAGTCGGCGCGCAGGGAGGACGGGAGCACGGCGACGTCCCCGAGGGACTTGACGAGCTCGTCGTCGTGGAACAGCTCGTCCACGTAGGGCCACATGTAGGTGAGGCCGGCCTGGACGCGGCGCTTGGACTCCTCCGTGCCGAGGCCCAGGCGCAGGATCCACTGGCTCGCGTGGTCCTGGTGGTACTCGACCTCCTTGAGCGCCTTGTCCGCGATGGCCGCGAGCGTCGGGTCGGTGGAGCGGACGAGGCGGCGGTAGAGCTCGTACTGGTAGTAGGAGAAGATCAGCTGCCGGGCGATGGTCTGCCCGAAGTCGCCGTTCTCCTGCTCCACGAGGCGGCAGGAGCGGAACTCCTCCTCGTCGCGGAAGTAGGCGAGGTCGTCCTCGGTCTTCCCCCACGCGGTGCCCGCGTAGGTGAGCAGGAAGCGGGCGTGCCCGAGCAGGTCCAGGGCGATGTTGGCCAGCGCGATGTCCTCCTCGAGCTCCGGGGCCCGGGCGATCCACCAGCCGAGGCGCTGGGCGAGCATCAGGGCGTCGTCGCCCAGGTACAGGGCGTAGCGGGCCACGTCCTCGGGGGCCTTCGCGCCGCCGGCCCGGATGTCCTCCGCGGTGATGGCGTCGCCCGCGCTCTGCCGGGTCGCGGACTCGTGGGATGCGAAGCTCACAGGTGCTTCACCCCTTCGCTCTTGGTGTAGTACGTGGCGTGGCGGTAGCTCTTGCCCTGGGCGGACTCGAAGAACCCGCCCTTGGAGTCGGGGTCCGAGGCGGTGATGGCCGCGGAGGGCACCACCCACACGGAGGTCCCCTCGTTGCGGCGGGTGTAGAGGTCCCGGGCGTTGCGCACGGCCATCGTGGCGTCCGGGGCGTGCAGGGATCCGGCGTGGACGTGGGAGAGCCCGCGCGAGGACCGCACGAACACCTCCCACAGGGGCCACTCGTCCGAGGGCGCGCCGATCGGGCTCACGGTGTTCTCGCTCATGCTCAGGCTCCGATGAGTTCGGCGGAGGCGCGCTCCGCGGCGGTCTTGCGGGCGTAGGCGGCGGCGGCCTCGCGGACCCAGGCGCCGTCCTCGTGCGCCGTGCGGCGGCGCTGCATGCGCTGGAGGTTGCACGGGCCCCGGCCGCCGACGACGGCCTTGAACTCGTCCCAGTCCAGCGGTCCGTAGTCGTAGTGGCCGCGCTCCTCGTTCCACTTGAGGTCCGGGTCCGGCAGGGTCAGGTCCAGTGCCGCGGCCTGCTCCACGATCATGTCCACGAAGCGCTGGCGCAGCTCGTCGTTGGAGAAGCGCTTGATGTTCCACGCCATGGACTGCTTCGAGTTGGGCGAGTCGTCGTCCGGGGGGCCGAACATCTGCAGCGAGGGGCCGTAGAAGCGGTTCACGGCGTCCTGGGCCATCTGCTTCTGGGCGGGCGTGCCGTGGGAGAGCTCGTAGAGGATCTCCCAGCCCTGGCGCTGGTGGAAGGACTCCTCCTTGCAGATGCGGACCATGGCCCGGCCGTAGGGGCCGTAGGAGGCCCGGCACAGCGGGACCTGGTTGGCGATCGCCGCGCCGTCCACGAGCCAGCCGATGGCGCCCATGTCGGCCCAGGTGCGCGCGGGGTAGTTGAAGATCGAGGAGTACTTGGCCCGGCCGTCCAGCAGCTGCTGGTTGAGCTCGGAGCGGGGGGTGCCCAGGGTCTCGGCGGCGGAGTAGAGGTACAGCCCGTGGCCGGCCTCGTCCTGCACCTTGGCCATGAGGATGGCCTTGCGCTTGAGGGACGGCGCCCGGGAGATCCAGTTGCCCTCCGGCTGCATGCCGATGATCTCGGAGTGGGCGTGCTGCGAGACCTGGCGGACCAGGGTCTTGCGGTAGGCGGCGGGCATCCAGTCGCGCGGCTCGATCCGGGAGTCCTCGGCGATGATGCGGTCGAAGTGCTGCTCGCCCGCGCGGTCCAGCTCCGCCTGCTCGGCCGCGTCCGCGGCGGGCACGGCGTGGAGCCCCGTGTTCTGCGTAGTCATGGTGTCCCTCTTCCGACGAGATGGCGCCGCGGGGCGGAAGGGCCGCACGCGACTAACTGACCGTTCGTTCAGAATATAAGCCCCCGGGGGTGGCGTCAACAGGTGACGCCGATGGTGTGCTCCCGCGCTCCTCCGGGGCGGTGCGGGTTGACACGGGCGGCGGAGTGGGATTGTCTACTGAACATTCGGTCGTGAACTGTGAGGAGAGTTACATGTCCCAGGGCCATCCGATCCTCGCGGGGGACCGCACCTCGCGCTGGATGGGCATCACCGTGGACCGTGCCGAGTACGGCCACGCCCAGATCCGCATGACCCTGCGGGAGGAGATGCTCAACGGGTTCGGCATCGCCCACGGCGGCATGGTCTTCGCCTTCGCGGACACCTGCTTCGCCCTCGCCTGCAACGACCCCGCCGGGGACGGCACCACCATCACGGTGGCCGCGGGAGTGGACATCAACTTCCTCGCCTCGGCCTACCGCGGGCAGGAGCTCACCGCCGTGGGGACCGTGCGCGCCCAGGCGGGGCGCAGCGGCGTCTACGACATCCAGGTCCTGGCCGACGGCCGGCTCATCGCCGAGTTCCGGGGCCGCAGCCGCACCATCCCCAACCCCGCCCTCCGCGCGGCGAAGCCCGCGGAGCGCCCTGCCGAGGACCCTGCCGGGGACCCGGCCGCGCAGCCCGTCCTGCAGTCCGCCCAGCCGTCCGCCCCGCAGCCCGAGGAAGTCTGACATGACCGAGTGCTCCGTCCCGAACCCCTACACCCCCGCCCCCGCCCCGGCGGACCGGTCGCAGCCGGACCCCGAGGAGACGATGAGCCGGGACCAGATCGAGTCCCTGCAGGTCGAGCGGCTGCGCTGGACCCTGCACCACGCCTACGAGAACGTCGCCGCCTACACGGAGCTCTTCGACGCGCACGGCGTGCACCCCGGCGACTTCAAGGAGCTCGAGGACCTCCGGCTCTTCCCGTACACGGACAAGGAGTTCCTGCGGAAGGCGTATCCGTTCAAGTCCCTCGCGGTGCCGATGTCCGAGGTCCGGCGGATCCACGCCTCCTCCGGCACCACCGGGCAGCCCACCGTGGTGGCCTACACGCAGAACGACATCGACACCTGGGCGGGCCTCGTGGCCCGCTGCTTCCGGCTCTCGGGCGTGCGCCCCGGGGACAAGGTGCACAACGCCTACGGCTACGGTCTGTTCACGGGCGGGCTCGGTGCCCACTACGGCGCCGAGCGCCTGGGCTGCGCCGTCATCCCGATGTCCGGCGGGCAGACCGAGAAGCAGGTCCAGATGATCCGGGACTTCCAGCCCGAGGCCATCCTCTCGACCCCCACCTACCTGCTGACCATCGCCGACGGCTTCAGGAAGCTCGGCCTGGACCCGCGGGAGACGTCGTTGCGCACCGCGGTGCTCGGGGCGGAGCCCTGGACCGAGGAGATGCGCCGCGAGATCGAGACGGCCTTCGACGTCGACGCGTGCGACATCTACGGCCTCTCCGAGGTCATGGGCCCCGGCGTGGCCGGCGAGTCCGCCGCGTCCAAGGACGGCTCGCACATCTGGGAGGACCACTTCCGCCCCGAGATCATCGACCCGTTCACGGACGAGGTCCAGGACACGGGCCGGCCCGGCGAGCTCGTCTTCACGGCGCTCACCAAGGAGGCCCTGCCGATCATCCGCTACCGCACCCACGACCTGACCCGACTGCTGCCCGGCACGGACCGGCCCGGGCACCGGCGGATGGGTCGGATCACGGGCCGCTCCGACGACATGATCATCCTGCGCGGGGTCAACCTGTTCCCCTCCCAGATCGAGGAGCTCGCCCTGCAGGTGCCGGAGCTGAGCCCGCACTTCACGCTCGAGATCACCCGTCCGCACCGGATGGACCAGATGACCATCAACATCGAGCGGCGCGAGCAGGTGACCGTCGAGGCCGCCGAGGCGGGCGGCCAGAAGCTCCTGCACGCCATCAAGACGAAGATCGGCTCCTCGGCCTCGATCCGGATCGCCGAGCCGGGGACCCTCGCCCGGTCCTCCGGCAAGCTGCGCCGCGTCTACGACCACCGCAAGGACGCGTGACGCACCGGCGCCGACCCGTGCCGCGGCTGGCCCCCGGGACGGCCCGGGGGCCCGCCGCGGCATAAGATCGTTGTCCTGCCCGTCCCCACCGAGATCGAGGTCCCCATGACGCACGCACCGGCGCCCGCCCCTCCGGACGGCGCGGCCCCGCGCCGGGGCCGGCCCGGCTACGACCGCGAGACGCTGCTCGCCGTGTGCGTGGAGGTCTTCAACGTGCACGGCTACGACGCCACGTCGATGGGAACGCTGTCCAAGCACCTGGGGATCTCCAAGTCCGCGATCTACCACCACGTGGAGTCCAAGGAGGAGATCCTCGAGCAGGCGCTGGGCCGGGCCCTCGACGCGCTCGAGGAGGTCCTGGCCGCCGCCGAGCGGACGCAGGCCCCGGCGGTCGAGCGGCTCGAGCAGGTGATCCGCGGGACCGTGCACGTGCTCGTGGAGCAGATGCCGTACGTGACCCTGCTGCTGCGGCTGCGGGGCAACTCGGAGGTCGAGACGAGGGCGCTCGAGCGCCGCCGCACGGTCACCCGCCGGGTCGGCGCGCTCATCGAGCAGGCGCAGGCGGAGGGCGACCTGCGCCGCGACCTCAGCGGCCGGTCCGCCTCGCGGCTGCTCCTGGGCATGATCAACTCGATCGTCGACTGGTACCGGCCGGACCCGGACAGGGCCGACGACGGGCTGGCCGACACCGTGGTCGCGCTCGCCTTCTCGGGGCTGCGGGCCTCCTGAGCCCTCGCCCGGTCGCTCCGCCGAGCCCCGACCGCGGAGGCCGCTCGCCGCCGGGTCCCCCGAAGCACGCGATCCCCCACGCCCGGTGCGTGAGGGATCGCGTGCTTCGGGGGGACCCGGCAGTCCGGGCGGGTCTCGCCCGGGTCAGGCGGTGGGCCAGGTCTTCGCGACCAGGGTCAGCACGTCGTAGGTCGCCACGATCTCGTCGTGCTGGTTGTGCAGGATCGCGTCCCAGCAGACCTCGCCGTACTCGTCGGTGACCCGCGGGGTGATCTGCTTGGCGGTGAGGGTCACCCGGATGTGGTCGTCGTAGGTCACCGGCGTGATGAAGCGCAGGTTCTCCAGGCCGTAGTTCGCCAGGACGGGACCGGGGGCGGGCTCCACGAACAGCCCGGCGGCCCAGGAGACCAGCAGGTAGCCGTGGGCCACCCGGCGCGGGAAGAACGGGTTGGCCGTGGCGGCCTTCTCGTCGGTGTGCGCGTAGAAGGTGTCGCCGGTCTTCTCGGCGAACTCGGTGATGTCCTCGAGGGTCACGGTGCGCAGCTCGGAGGCGAACTGGTCGCCGATCCGCAGCGTCTCCAGGGACTTGCGGAACGGGTGCTCGCCGGTGCCGTTCTCGACCGCCTCGCGGGTCACGGTGTTCGCCGCGGCGCCCCGGTGCCAGACCCCGGTCACCGCCGTGAGGATGTCCGGGGGCCCCTGGATCGCGGTGCGCTGCATGTAGTGCTTGACGCCGCGCACGCCGCCCAGCTCCTCGCCGCCGCCGGCGCGGCCGGGGCCGCCGTGGACCAGGTGCGGCATGGGGGAGCCGTGGCCGGTGGAGGTCTTCGCGTCCTGGCGGTTGAGGAAGTGCACGCGCCCGTGGTGCGAGCCGATGCCCGCGGTGAACCGGGCGGCGGTCGCGCCGTCGTTCGTGCACACGGTCGCCACGAGCGAGCCGCCGCCGAGCGCGGCGAGCCGCACGGCGTCGTCGACGTCGGTGTAGCCGAGCACGGAGGTGACGGGGCCGAAGGCCTCGACGAAGTGCACCTCCGGGGTGTCCGGGTCGTCGAAGGACAGCACCGTGACGGGGAAGAAGGCGCCCGCCCCGGTGTCGGCGTCGCCGACGGAGGCGTCCGGGCCGCCCAGGCGGACGGTGCCGCCGGCGGCGACCAGGCGCTCCACGGCCTTGCGGACCTCGCCCTGCTGCTCCTTGGAGGCCAGGGCGCCCATGGTGACGCCCTCGGTGCGGGGGTCGCCGATGACCACGCGCTGCTGCACGCGCTCGGCGACGGCGGCCACGACGTCCTCCACGCGGTCCTGCGGGACGATGACGCGCCGGATGGCCGTGCACTTCTGCCCGGCCTTGGAGGTGATCTCGACGAACACCGCCTTCACGAAGGCGTCGAACTCCGGGGTCTCCGGGGTGGCGTCGGGGCCGAGGATCGCGGCGTTGAGGGAGTCCGTCTCGGCGGTGAAGCGCACTCCGCCGTCGATGACGTTCTCGTGGTGGCGCAGCGACTGCGCGGTGCCGGCGGAGCCGGTGAAGGCCACGTGGTCGCGGTAGTCCAGGTGGTCGAGCAGGTCCCGGGCGGAGCCGGAGACCAGCTGCAGGGAGCCCTCCGGCAGGATGCCGGAGTCGATCATCAGGCGCACGCAGGCGGCCGTGACGTAGCCGGTCGGCGTGGCCGGCTTCACCAGGGTCGGCATGCCGGCGATGAAGGCGGGGGCGAACTTCTCGAGCATGCCCCACACCGGGAAGTTGAACGCGTTGATCTGCACGGCGACGCCGGGCATGCGGGTGTAGATGTGCTCGCCCAGGAAGGACCCGTCCTTGGAGAGCTGCTCCACCGCCCCGTCCACGACGACGTTGGCGTTGGGCAGCTCGCGCCGGCCCTTGGAGGAGAACGTGAAGAGGGTGCCGATGCCGCCGTCCACGTCGAAGAAGTGGTCCTTCAGCGTGGCCCCGGTCGAGTAGGAGACGTCGTAGAGCTCCTGCTTGTGCTCGGTGAGGTACTGGGCGAGCTCCTTGAGCTTGAGCGCCCGCTCGTGGATGGTGAGCTCCCCGAGGGAGCGCTGCCCCGCGGTCCGGCCGTAGTCCACGGCGGAGGCGATGTCGATGCCGTCCGTGGACACGCGCGCCACGACCTCGCCGGTCGAGGCGTCGGCCACCTCCGTCACCTTCTGCGGGTTCTCCGGCGACCACCACCGGCCCCTCAGGTAGCTGGGAAGGATGGTCTGGGTCTGTGCTGCCACGGTGCGTGGTCCTTTCGCTCGGGTGCGCGCGGGCGGCCGGTCCGTCGCCCGCATCCTGACCGATCGTTCGGTATTATGACCACGATAACCTACGTCACACCCCGGGACCACTGCCCCACGGTGGTCCTGCCCCGTCGCCGAGCGCCCGAGGAGTGCCATGACCACGACCGAGACCCACGAGCCCTGGCGCATCGTCCTGGGCGAGCTCGACGAGAAGATGGGCGTCACCGTCCTCGAGGAGTCGGCGGAGCGCGTGGTCGCCTCCATGCCCGTCGAGGGCAACCGCCAGTCGCTGGGCCTGCTCCACGGCGGCGCCATGGTGGCCCTCGGCGAGGCCGTCGGTTCCTGGGCCGCGGTGATCCACGCCTCCACGATGGGCAAGGTCGCCGTGGGCGTGGACGTCAACGCCACCCACCACCGGTCGTCCCGCACGGGCACCGTGACCGCCACGGCCACCGCCCTGCAGCTCGGACGCTCCCTCACGTGCCACGAGGTGGTCCTCGAGCACGAGGACGGCGCCCGGCTGTGCACCGTGCGGATCACGAACTTCCTCAAGGACAAGCCGCAGCAGGCCACGAACCCCGCCGAGGGCTAGACCGGGAACCAGGCCCGGGGGTCCGCCCGCCGGCGGGCCGGGAGCTGCTGTACGGATCCGTCCGGGACGCCGGAAAAGGGCGGATCAGGACGGGCCGTGGAGCCGCCGGCGCAGGGCGGCCAGCTCCTCGGGCGACAGCCCGGCGTCCACGAGCCAGCGCTCGGCGTCGAACCCGTCCAGCAGCTCCTCGAGGGCCGCGCGACGCCCCGCGAGCAGCGGGGCGAGCTCGTGCTCGGGGTGGTGGCGCTCGACCGGGTGGGGGACGGGCGAGACGCGGTGCCACTCGTTGATCCCGCGCGCGGCGGCCTCGTCCTCCGCGACGAGGCGCTCCGGGGGCGCTCCGGCCAGCCCCAGGAGCAGCAGCGCGAGCACCCCGGTGCGGTCGCGGCCGGCCGAGCAGTGCACCACCACGGCGCCCTCGGCGGTCGCCACCGCCCGCACCGCCTCGGCCAGGAAGGCCGGGAACAGCCGCAGGTAGTCGCGGTAGCCGCGCGGGTGGTGGAGGTAGGGCGTGCCCACCAGCGGGAACTGCGGATGGGCGGGGTCCTCGGTGGGGCGGTGCAGGACCGTGATGCCGGCGCGGGCGGCCGGGTCGTCCGCGGGGTCCGTGGGCCGGCGCCGCCGCTCGTCCGCGTTGCGCAGGTCCACGACCGTGCGCACCCCGTCCGCCGCGGCGGCGCGCCACCCCGAGGGGCTCAGCCGCTCGGAGCGGCCCATCCGCCACACGTCGCCGGCCAGGCGCCGGGCGTTGAGCGCGCCGTCCCACGCGGCGGGGGTCCCGGGCTGTGCGTGCATGCCCCCACCCTAGGACCCGCGTCCGACGGCGCGTCCCGCCCGCCCGCGCCCGGGAGGGCGGGACGGCAGGGGGCGGGTGCTACTGGTCGTAGTCGAAGAAGCCCTTGCCGGTCTTGCGGCCGAGCTCGCCGCGGGCCACCATGTCCCGCATCAGCTGCGGGGGGGCGAAGCGCGGGCCGAGCTGCGACTCGAGGTACTCGGCGATGCCCAGGCGCACGTCCAGGCCCACGATGTCCGTCAGGGCCAGGGGGCCGACCGGGAACCTGTAGCCCAGGACCATGGCGTTGTCGATGTCGGCGGGAGAGGCCACGCCCTCCTCGACCATCCGGATGGCCTCGAGGGCGATCGCCACGCCCAGCCGCGACGAGGCGAAGCCGGGGGCGTCGTTGACGACCACCGGGGTCTTGCCGAGGCCCTCGACCCACTGCACCGAGAGCCGCCTGAGCTCCTCGCCGGTGTGCTTCGAGTTCACGACCTCCACGAGCTTCGAGGCCGGCACGGGGTTGAAGAAGTGCAGCCCGCAGAACCGCTCGGGGCGTCCCAGCTGCTCGGCCAGCCCGTCCACGGACAGCGAGGAGGTGTTGGTGGCCAGCCACGCGGTCTCGGCGAGGTGGCGCTCGACCTCCTGCAAGGCCGTGACCTTCAGGTCCCACGCCTCGGGGACGGCCTCGACGACGAGCTCGCAGTCCGCGAAGTCGGCGTGGTCGAGGGAGACGGTCAGGTTCTCGGCCCACTCGTCCAGGTTGCCGTCCACGCCCCCGCGCTCCAGGGACTTGGCGAGGTCCCGCTCGATCCGCTCGCGGGCGGCCTCCGCTGCCTGCCCGTCCCGCTCCACCACGGTCACCCTCGCCCCGGCGAGCAGGAAGGCGTGGGCGATGCCTGCGCCCATGCGGCCTCCGCCCAGGACGCCGACGACGGCGGGAACGGCCAGTGCGTGCATCTCGGTCATGGTCGGGGTGCTCCTACTTCTTGTTCTTCTTGCGGTCCAGGAAGGCCTGCATGCGGTCGAACTTCGCCTCCGACTCGAAGAGCACGGCCTGGGCCAGCTCGTCGATGTGCGGGTGGGCGGACGGGGGCGCCGCGAAGACCCGCTTGGAGATCCGCACGGCCAGGGGGTCCTGGGCGCTGATCCGGTCGGCGAGCGCGTGCGCGGCGCCGACGAGCTCCGCGGGCTCGTGCAGCTCGGTGACGAGGTGCAGGGCCAGGGCCTCGTCCGCGCCGAGGAGCCGGCCGGCGAGCAGGATGTCCAGGGCGACCGCCTCGCCGACCAGCTCCTTGAGCCGCCACAGCCCGCCGGCGGCGGCGATGATGCCCAGGTTCGTCTCCGGCTGGCCGATCGTGAGGTGCGGGGTGGCGATGCGGAAGTCCGCGGCGTAGGCCAGCTCCGCGCCGCCGCCCAGGGCGTAGCCGTCGATCGCGGCGATCACCGGCATGGGCAGCCTGTGGATCCGGTCGAAGATCCGGGAGTTGATCCCGGCCAGGGCGTCGTCGCGGCGGCGTTCCCGCAGCTGCGCGATGTCGGCGCCGGAGGCGAAGACCCCCCGGCCGTTCACCTCGGTGCCGGAGAGTATCAGGATCTTCGGGTGCCGCTCGAGGTGGCTGCACACGGTGTGCAGCTCCTCGACCATGGTCGCGTCGATGGCGTTGCGCACGGCGGGGCGGTCCAGGACCACGTGCAGGCGGTCCTCGCGCTCCTCGAGCCGCAGGGCGGTGAACTCCGCGCCGAGGATCTCGCTGGGCCCGACCATCAGAGCTTCTCCACGAGCATCGCGGTGCCCTGGCCCACGCCCACGCACATGGTGGCCAGGCCGCGGTCGGCGCCCTCGCGCTCCATCCGGCCCAGCAGCGTCACCACGAGCCGGGAGCCGGAGGAGCCCAGGGGGTGGCCGAGCGCGATCGCCCCGCCGTCGTTGTTGACGGTGCCGGCGTCGAGGCCGAGGCGGCGGATGCAGGCCAGGGACTGGGAGGCGAAGGCCTCGTTGAGCTCGACCGCCCCGAGGTCGCCGATGCCCCACCCGGTGCGCCCGAGCACCTTCTGGGTGGCGGGGACAGGGCCGATGCCCATGATCTCCGGGGCCACGCCGGCGGAGGCGCCGTCGACGATCCGGGCCCGGGCGGCCAGCCCGTACTTCTCGGCCGCGCGCTCGGAGACCACGAGGATCGCCGAGGCGCCGTCGTTGAGGGAGGAGGCGTTGCCGGCGGTGACGACCGTCCCGTGGTCCACCACGGGACGCAGCTTCGCGAGGGCGTCCATCGTGGTGCCCGGGCGGGGGCCCTCGTCCGTGTCGACGACGGTCGTCGCACCCTTGCGGCCCGTGACGGTCACCGGGACGATCTCGGGGGCGAAGCGCCCGGCGTCGATCGCGGCGATCGCCTTCTCGTGGGAGGCCACGGCGAAGGCGTCGGCGTCCTCGCGCGAGATCCCGTCGACGATCGCGACCTCCTCGGCCGTCTCCGGCATCGAGTAGGTCATCTTGTCCTGCTTCTTGAACTCGGGGTTGGTGAAGCGCCAGCCGATGGAGGTGTCGAAGACGTCGCCGGGCTTCGCGAACGCCTTGGCCGGCTTCTCCATCACCCAGGGGGCCCGGGACATGGACTCCACGCCGCCGGCGACGACGATGTCGGCGGCGCCGGCCTTGATCATGTGGGAGGCCATGATGATGGCCGAGAGCCCGGAGGCGCAGAGCCGGTTGACGGTGATGCCGGGGACGGTGTCGGGGAAGCCGGCGAGCAGCCAGGCCATGCGGGCGACGTTGCGGTTCTCCTCGCCGGCGCCGTTGGCGTTGCCGAGGATCACCTCGTCGACGTCGTGCGGGTCGATCCCGGCGTCGGTCACCGCGTGCCTGACCACGAGGGCGGCGAGGTCGTCGGGGCGCACGCTCGCCAGCGCGCCGCCGTAGCGGCCCACCGGGGTGCGGGCCCCGCCGACGAGGAGGGCCTGAGGGGTTGCGGGCATGGGTGGGCTCCTGTCGCGACGGGGTGCGGCCGGCGTCCGGGCATCGTCGCCCGAATTTACCGACCGATCGTTCATCAAACCTTCCCACGCGTGCGCCCGCGGGGTCAACAGAGCTGCGACAGCAATCGCCTGTGGCCTGCTTCACAAATCAAGGTCCGGGGGCTACCGTGGAACTAATACAGCATTTGACTATCCCGGGCCCTGCGCGGCCCCACGAAGGAGACGGCACATGGGCACCACCAAGTCGTTCGCGTCCTCGGCGGACCTCGGCGAGAAGCAGAAGACCCTCGAGATCCTGGCCGAGGGCGTCTACGCCCTCACGGCCGAGGGGGACCCGAACATCGGGGCGATCGAGGGGGAGGACTTCCTGGTCTGCTTCGAGGCCCTGGCCACCCCCGTGGTGGCCGCCGAGTGGCTGACGGAGCTGCGGAAGCACACCGACAAGCCGATCCGCTACCTGGTGCTCTCCCACTACCACGCGGTGCGCGTGCTCGGCGCCTCGGCCTTCCACGCCGAGACGATCGTCGCCCACGAGAACACCTACGACCTCATCGTGGAGCGCGGCAAGGAGGACTGGGCCTCCGAGTTCGGCCGCATGCCGCGCCTGGCCAAGGGCGCGGACACCGTCCCGGGCCTGACCTGGCCCACGGTGACCTTCCGGGACAAGCTGACCATCGACCTCGGCGGGGACCGCGGGGACCTCGTGCTCCAGCACTTCGGCCGCGGCCACACCGAGGGCGACATCGTCGCCTGGCTGCCCCAGCAGAAGATCCTCTTCGCCGGGGACCTGGTCGAGGCCGAGGCCGCCCTCTACACCGGGGACGCCTTCCACCGCGACTGGGCGAGCCACACCCTCGACGCCGTCAAGGCGCTGGGTGCGGAGCAGCTCGTGGGCGGGCGCGGGGCGGTCTCGAGGGGCCGGGAGGCCGTGGACGCGGCGATCGAGCAGACCCGCCGCTTCCTGGACGTCATGATCGAGGAGGTCGGCACCGTCCAGAAGAACGGCGGGACGCTCAAGGACGCCTTCGAGGCCGTGCACACCGCCCTCTACGACGACTTCGGCCACTGGCCGATCTTCGAGCACTGCCTGCCCTTCGACGTCTCCCGGCTGTGGGACGAGCTCTCGGGCATCGAGCGGCCCGTCATCTGGACCGCCGAGCGCGACCGCGAGGTCTGGGACCAGCTCCAGAACGGCTGACCCGGTCCCCACGAGCAGCGACACGAGAACGAGGAGGGCGACAGTGAGACGATTCGACTCCGGCAAGGTGCTGGTGCTCGGCAACGGGCCCGTGGGCCAGACCGCGGCGCTGCTGCTGGCGCGGTGGGGCATCCCCGTCACGGTCCTGGACGCCCGCGCCGAGCGGGACCCCATCGGGTCCAAGGCGATCTGCCAGCAGCGCGACGTCCTGGAGGTCTGGGAGGCCGTGGGCGTGGGCCGGCAGGTGGCCGCCGAGGGCGTCACGTGGGACACCGCGCGCACCTTCTACCGGGAGAAGGAGCTGTTCGCCCAGCCCTTCCGGGACAGGGGGCAGTCCCCGTTCCCGCCGTTCGTGAACATCTCGCAGACCCGCACCGAGGAGCTGCTCGCGCAGAAGATCGCCGCCGAGCCGCTGATCGAGGAGGTCTGGGGCCACGAGATCGTCTCGATCACCCAGGACGAGCGCTCCGTGACCGTGGTGTGCTCCTGCCGCGACGGGGGCCGGGCCGAGATCGTGGCCGACTACGCGATCGCCGCGCTCGGCTCGAAGGCGCGCTGGCTGCGCGACCAGCTCGGGGTGAGCTTCGACGGCCGCTCGTTCGAGGACAAGTTCCTGATCTGCGACATCCGGGCCGACATCCCCGGCTGGGCCACCGAGCGCCGCTTCTACTTCGACCCCGAGTGGAACCCCGGCCGGCAGGTGCTCATCCACCCGTGCCCGGACTCGACCTTCCGGATCGACTGGCAGGTGCCCGGCGACTACGACCTCGACGCCGAGGAGGCCTCCGGGGCCCTCGACGCGAGGATCCGCCAGATCATCGGGGACACGGACTACGAGATCGTCTGGAAGTCCGTCTACCGCTTCCACGCCCGGCTGGCCTCCCGGATGCGGGTGGGCCGGGTGCTGCTGGCCGGGGACTGCGCGCACATCGTCTCCCCGTTCGGCGCCCGCGGGCTCAACTCGGGCGTGGGCGACGCCGAGAACGCCGCCTGGAAGCTGACCTCGGTGCTGCGCGGCAACGCCGATCCGGCGCTGCTGGAGTCCTACGACGTCGAGCGCCGCGCCGCCGCCGTCGAGAACCTCGAGGTCACCGAGGCCACCATGGACTTCCTCGTGCCCCGCACCGAGGAGCAGCTGGCCGAGCGGCTCGCCAAGCTCGAGCGGGCGATCGGCGACCCGGCCGCGTCCACCTACGTGGACTCCGGGCGCCTGGCCGAGCCCTTCTGGTACGTCGACTCCCCGCTCACCACCCCGCACCCCACCCGGACCTTCGCCGGGCGCCCGCCCAAGGGGGAGGTCCCCGACCCCGTCCCCGGCGTGCTGCTGCCGGACGTCCCGGTCGCCGTCCCGGGCATCGCCGCCGACCGCGTCCGCGAGCTCGCCCGCTTCGGGATCCTGCTCCTCACCGGCCCGGCGGTCGACCAGGAGCTCGTGCGCGGGACCGCGCTCGCCGCCATCCGGTCCCCGCTGCGCCTGCACGCCATCGCGGACATCGACACCACCGGCAAGCTCGCCGAGGCGCTGAAGCCGGAGCCGACCGACGTGTGGGTGATCCGCCCCGACTCGCACATCGCGGCCGTGGTGGACGGCACGGACCCCCGTGCGCTGAGCCGGGCCCTGCGGAACACCGTCGCCGCCCCCGGTTCGGAGGCGGCCCGGGTCCTCGCCGAGCGCGAGCGGCCGCCGGGGCCCCCCAGGCGGCGGGGCTCCGTGCCGGAGACCGTGCCCCAGGAGGTCGCCGCCGCCGGCTGACGGCGGACCCGTGAGATCCTGGCGTCCTCATCGCAGACTCGAGCCGGCGCGTCCCGCCGGGGTCACCGGAGGTGCAGGATGTCGTTCCAGGAGTCCATGGAGCTGGTCGGGGAGGCCGTCGACGTCGCCGGCGTGGTCGCCATCGTCGTCGGGACGGTGGTGGCGACCCTCCTGGCCGGGCGGGACCTGCTGGGGCGGGGGAGCGGGGAGCGCGACACCTACGAGAGCTACCGGCAGCGGCTCGGCCGTTCGATCCTGCTGGGCCTGGAGCTGCTCGTGGCCGCGGACATCATCAAGACCGTCGCCATCACCCCCACGTTCGAGTCGGTGGGGGTGCTGGCGCTCATCGTGGTCGTGCGGACCTTCCTCAGCTGGTCCCTCGAGCTCGAGATCAGCGGGCGGTGGCCGTGGCAGAAGAAGCAGGGCGAGGCGGCGCCCCTGCCCGAGCGCGCCGCGTAGGCCCGCCGGGCCCCGGCCGGGCGCTCAGGCCTCGGGCGGGTACTCCTCCGGGCGCAGGTCCCGGCTGCACGGGACCCGGTGGCCGGGCACCAGCTGGTTGGCGGCCCGCGCCAGGCTGTCCCGGTGCCGGGGCGGCAGGTACAGGGCGTGGTGCAGGTAGGCGTCGAGCTCCAGCTCCCCGACCTCTCCGCCCAGGTGGACGTACCGCAGCCACAGGTCGCGCGCACCCAGCCCGGTGCTCGTCAGCGCGGTGCGGATCAACCTGGCCTGCGTCCTGGCGATCGTCCGGTCGTCCATCTGACCCCTTCTGCCCGCTGCCACCAGGATAGTCGGCGGACCGGGGCGGGGGCAGGGCGCACGGGTACCCGGACCGGGCCCTCGGGGGCGTCCGGGCCCGCGGCTATCCGCGGTCCGGTTCCGGGCGCGCCTGCGCGCGCAGCCCCGCGCCGACGGCGCCCAGCCACGCCTCCACCGACGAGCGGGCCTGCCCGGTGCCCGGGTAGCGCGCCCGCAGGTGCAGGCCGCCCTCGCCCACCACGAACCACACCTGCACCCCGGTGGTCGGCGCCGACGCGGAGATGTGCTGCGCCCGCAGCTCCGGCGCCAGGGTGGCGGGCAGCCGCCGGTAGTCGAGGTAGGACAGCATGAACATCCCCGGCGGGACGGGCATGCCGCCGTGGGGCCGCAGGATCGGCTCCAGGGCGTGCGAGCCCAGCTCCAGCGTCTCGCGCACGGCGGCGCGGCAGGCCTGCGGATCGGGGTCCGAGCACTCGAGCACCGAGTTGGTGATGAACCAGCCCACGGCGTCGCGCCAGTGCGGCTCGGTGCGGCTGTGCACGGGCAGGACCGCGCGCAGGGGCCGGCCGGCCAGCTCGGCGGTCGCCCGGGTCAGCACCGAGACCACCAGGACCAGCAGCCGGACGTGCAGCCCGTCGGCGCGCGCCTCCAGGCGGGCCAGGCCCTCGGCGTCGAGGACGTCGTGCGTGGTCACCGTCTCGGGTGCCGGGGCGCCGGGCTCCCCCAGCGGCAGGGGGAAGACGGGCAGGGCGCCGTCGCCGTCCGCGAGGATCCGCGCCCAGCGCCGCACCACGTGCGGCGGTGCCGGGGGGCGGGCGGCGAGCTCCCGCGTGTGCTCGGCGAAGGACGCCGCGGGCGCCCGGCCCGCGCCGGCCGGGCGGCCGGCGCGGAGATCGTCCAGCCCGTCGAGCAGGTCCCGGGCGAGCAGGGGCAGGGACCAGGCGTCCACGTGCGCGTGGTCGGCGGCGAGCACGACGACGGCGGGCCCGGCCGCGGGCTCGATCAGGCACAGCCGGTGCGAGGGCCGGGCCAGCGGGGAGCAGGCGGCGTCGGCCACCGCCTGCAGGGCCGCCCGCGTCCCGGCGGCGCCGACCTCGTGCCGGGTCCACACGGGCCGCACGGCGTCGGCGATCTCGTGCAGCCGGACGCGGCCGTCGTCGTCGGCGGAGAAGACGGTGCGCAGCGTGTGGTGCCGCCGCACGACACCCGCCCAGGCCTCGCCCAGGTGCGCGGCGTCCACCGGCGCGGGAAGCTCCACGGCCACGGCCATCCAGGACCCCGGGCGGGGACCGGCTCCGACGTGCATGCCCTGGTCGAAGGACACCGGCAGCGGCCGGCCGGCGCCCTCGGCGGGGACGGTGCAGCTGGACAGGCGGCCCTCGGGCAGCCGGGCGTGCGTGATGCTGGTCAGCCGCATGCGCACCTCCTGGTCGGGCCGGGGGGCCGGCCGCCGAGGACGCGTCCGGTCCACGGGTGGTCACAATCTACGCGTACCGTGGCGGCATGCCGACGCTCGAGCTCCCCCGCTGCCGCCTGACCTACGACGTGACCGGCTCCGGCCCGCCTGCCGTCCAGCTGCACGGGCTGCTGTCCGACCGGGCCGCCAACACCGCGGGCGGTCTGGACCTGGCGGCCGGGCTGAGCGGGCACCGGACGGTGCGCTACGACGCCCGGGGCCACGGCGGCTCCGCCGCGGAGCCCGTGGCCGCGGACTGGACCTGGCCCCGGCTGGCCGAGGACCTGCTGCGCCTGCTGGACGCCGTGGCGCCCGGTGAGCCGGTCCACGGGATCGGCCCGTCCATGGGGGCGGCCACGCTGCTGCACGCCGCCCTCGCCGAGCCCGGGCGGTTCCGCTCGCTGACGCTCTGCGTGCCCTCCACGGCCTGGGCCTCGCGCCGCGGCCAGGCGGGGACGTACCGGCAGGGCGCGGACCTGGTGGAGCGCCACGGCCTCGAGGCCTACCTCCGGGCCGGCCAGGCCGCGACCCGGCCGCCCGCCGTGGCGGACCGGCCGGTGCACCCGCCGCGCGTCGGCCCCGGCCTGCTGCCCGCCGTGCTGCGCGGCGCGGCCGGCACCGACCTCCCGCCGGTCGAGGAGCTGTCGCGGATCGGCGTGCCGACCCTGGTGCTGGCCTGGTCCGAGGACGCCACCCACCCGCTGTCCACGGCCGAGGCGCTGCGCGCGGCCCTGCCCGGCGACGCCCTGCACGTGGCCGGCACGCCCGCCGAGCTGGCCGAGTGGCCGCGCCGGTGCGCGGACTTCGTCCGGGCGGTGGAGGCGGACCGGGGGGCCGGTTCGCCCGGCTGATCCGCGAAGGTCCGCAGGGGTCCGCCGGGGCCTCGCCGGGGCCTCGCCGGGGCCGGCGGTGAGGGAGGCGGACATGAACTCGGCGACGACCTGCTGGGAGATGGCCACGTCGAGGACGAAGACGCCCTCGTCGTGGGTGGCCAGCCAGTCGGTGAGCGCGGTGAGGTCGGCCAGGGTGTGCGCCTTGGCCCCGGCCGCGCCCATCGCCCGGCCCACGGCGGCGAAGTCGACCTCGTCGATGAGCATCGCGGTGGGGTCCAGGCCCTTGGACGCGTACTGGTGCAGCTCGGCGCCGTAGGCGGAGTCGTTGAGCACCACGATCACCCCGCGCTTCGTGGCGCGCAGGAACGTCTCGAGGTCGGCCAGGCCCATCAGCCCGCCGCCGTCGCCGGTGACGAACACGGTGGTGCGGTCGGGGCGGGCCACCGAGACCCCGGCGGCGGAGCCGAAGCCGAGGCCGATGGACTGGAAGGCGGTGCCGACCAGGACCATGGCCTGCGGGTCCGGCACGGTCAGGTACATCGGGGCCCAGCCGATGAAGTGGCCGCCGTCCATCACCACGGAGCGCTCGGCGGGGAGGACGTGCTCGAGGGCGGCGACGACGGCGCGGGGGTTGAGCCGGCCGTCCGGGCCGAACTCGGCCGGGTCCTCGACCGGGGCGGAGCCGCGGAAGGCGTCGGTGGCGACCTCCGGGGCGGCCGCCCGCCAGGTGTTCTCCGGGGCGGCGGCGGAGATCCGGCCGGTGAGTCCCTGGAGGAACGGTCCCAGGTCCGCGCGCACGTAGTCGGTGACCGGGGGCGTGCGGTCCTCGGGCTCGTTGTCGATGCGGATCACCCGGGTGCCCTCGGCGAAGAGCGTGCCGTAGCGCAGCTGGAAGGCGTTCAGCGATGCCCCGGCGACCAGCACGACGTCGGCCTGCCGGGCGAGCTCCAGGCGGTGGGCGCGGGTGAAGCCCCCGGCGATGCCCAGGTCCCACGGGGAGCCGAAGACCCCGGTGGCCATGGCGGAGGTCATGAACAGCGCCCCGAGCCGGTCCCCGATCTCGGTGAGCGGGGTGGTGGCCCCGGCCAGGAGCACTCCGCGCCCGGCGAGGATCAGGGGCCTGCTCGCGGCGCGCAGCAGCCCGGCGATGCGGTCGAGGTCCTCGGTGGAGGCGGTGAAGGTGGGCTTGACCGGCAGCGGCTCCAGGACGGTCTGCTTGGTGAGGGGGGCGGTGGCGTGGTCGTAGGGGAGGGCCAGCACCACCGGCTGCACGGTCTGGGCGGCGAGGTCGAAGGCCCGGTGGGTGATCGCGGTCGCGTTGTCCGGGGCCGCGACCAGGGTGGTGACCCCGGCGGCGGCGGCCGCGGTGGTCTGGTCGACGTCGAAGGCCCGCCGCCCGGTGGTCGGGGCGTCGCCGACGACCAGGACCAGGGGGATCCGGGCCAGCCGCGCCTCGGCCAGGGCGGTGTAGGTGTTGGTGAACCCGGCACCGTAGGTGGTCGTGGCGGCCCCGGTCCGCCCGGTGGCACGGTGGTAGGCGTCGGCCATGGCAACGGTGGCGGACTCGTGCCGGGCGGAGGTGAAGCCGAAGCCGCGGGAGGTCAGCGAGCTGATCAGGTGCGCGTTGCCGTTGCCCATCAGGCCGAACAGGTGGTCGGTGCGCTCGGCGAGCACGTCGGCCACGGCCGTCGAGACCGTGGGGAGCAGGAGGCCGGTGGTCATGGAGGAGTCCTTTCGGCGGGGCTCCGGTGGGAGCCCGGGGTGGGAGCGGGGTGTGCTCGGGGTGCCCGCACGAGCGGAGCCGCCCGCCGGCACCCGTGGGTGCCGGCGGGCGGCTCGGTCCTCGGCCGGGGCGGCGCTCAGTCGCGCTGCTTCTCGGCGGCCTGGGCGGCCGCGAGGATCTCGGCGGCCTCGGGGTGCTCGGCGACGTAGTCCTCGTGCACCTCCTCGACGTGCAGGTCGATCTCCTGGATGTCCTTCGGCACCATCGAGACGGCGATGAAGGAGACGATCGCGATGCCGGCGATGTAGACGCCGATCGTCCAGGACATCCCGGTCTCGTTGAGCAGCAGCTGCGCGATCATCGGAGCGAACGCGCCGCCGATGATGGAGCCGAACGCGTAGCCGATCGAGACGCCCGAGTAGCGCACGCGGGCCGGGAACATCTCGGCGTAGAGCGCCGACTGCGGGCCGTAGGACGGGCCGAGTCCCACGGTGAGGATCACGATCGCCAGGGCGAACAGCGGCAGGGACGCGGTGTCCAGCAGGAACCACATCGGCACGGCCCACAGGATGATGATGGCGTAGCCGATCTGGAAGGTGCGCACGCGCCCGATCCGGTCCGAGATCCAGCCGCCGAACATCGTGAAGACGAGCCAGCCCACGCCGCCGATCAGGGAGGCGATGAGGGTCTGCGAGCGCGGCATGCCCAGCACGTTGGAGCCGTAGGAGGCGAAGAACGCGATCACCAGGTAGCCGGCGGCGTTGTTGGCGGCGAAGATCAGGGCCGCGAGGGTGACCGGCTTCTTGTGGTGCTTGAACAGCTGGCCCAGGGGAGCGGAGGACTCCTTCTTGCGCAGCTGCATCTCCTTGAAGACCGGGGACTCGTCGACGGTCTTGCGGATCAGGTAGCCGACCACGATCAGCACCACGGAGGACAGGAACGGGATGCGCCAGCCCCAGGCCTGGAAGTCCTCGGGGGACATCATCGAGGTGAGGGCGAACATGAAGGACGTGGCGAGCAGCATGCCCAGCGGCACGCCGATCTGCGGGTAGGCGCCGAAGAGCCCGCGCTTGTTCCGCGGGGCGTGCTCCACGGACATCAGGGCCGCGCCGCCCCACTCGCCGCCGGCCGAGAAGCCCTGCATGATGCGCAGGAGCACCAGGAAGATCGGGGCCCAGATGCCGATCGTCGCGTAGGTGGGGAGCATGCCGATCAGCATCGTCGCGGCACCCATGCCCACCAGGGTGAGGACCAGGACGATCTTGCGGCCGTACTTGTCGCCGAGGTGGCCGGCGACCACCGCGCCCAGCGGGCGGAAGAGGAAGCTGATGCCCAGGGAGGCCCACGCGACCACCTGGGCGAGGCCGGCGTTCTCCTCGGACAGCGGCGCGAAGTACAGCGGCGCAAGGACGAAGGCCGCGGCCTGGGCGTAGATGAAGAAGTCGTACCACTCGATGGTGGTGCCCACGAGGGTGCCGGCGAGGACCTTGCGCTCCTCGCGCGACATCTCGTGCCGCCCGGCCGGGGCGGAGGATGGGTGCGCCATGGGATCTCCAGGGAATCGGGGACGGCGACGTCCGCGGCGGAACCGAACGCATCATGACCGAACGTTCGGTATTGCATTGTGATACTACGGGTGGAAGTGACGCCTGTCACCCTCCGGACGGAATAATCAAACCATGTATCACTAATGTGACACAGACCACCGGGGATGGAAACCGCCGGGCCCGGCCCTCGCAGGAGGACCGGGCCCGGCGGCGCGGCAGGGGCGTCGGGGACGCCGGGATGCGGCTCAGCGGTAGAGCCGCTCCGTGGCCAGGCGCGCTCCCTCGACGAGGGACTCGAGCTTGGCCCAGGCGATCTGCGGGTGCAGGCGCCCGCCCAGACCGCAGTCGGTCGACGCGACGACGTTCTCGCGGCCCACGACCGAGGCGAACTGCTCGATCCGGTCGGCCACCAGCTCCGGGTGCTCCACCACGTTCGTCGAGTGGGAGACCACGCCCGGGATGATCACGCGGCCCTCGGGCAGCGCGTGGTCCTTCCAGACCTTCCACTCGTGGGCGTGCCGGGCGGAGGCGCCCTCGAAGGTGTAGCCGCCGGCGTTGATGGTCAGCATCAGGTCCACGAGGTGCTTCAGCTCGAGGTCCGTGGTGTGCGGGCCGTGCCAGGAGCCCCAGCACAGGTGGAAGCGGACCTGCTCCTCGGGGATCCCCCGCAGCGCGTGGTTGAGCGCCTCGACGCGCAGCCGCGTGAACGCCAGGTAGTCCTCGACCGTGGGCTCGGGGTTGATCTGGTCCCAGGACTCCGCGATGGACGGGTCGTCGATCTGCACGGTCAGCCCGGCGTCCGTGATCGCCAGGTACTCCTCGCGCATCGCGTCGGCGCACGCGTAGACGAGCTCCTCGTCGGTCCTGTAGTACTCGTTCGTCACGCGCGCGGCGGAGCCGGGGGAGAGGGCGGCCACGAACCCGGTCTGCGCCCCGGTGGCCGCCATGGCCGCCCGGAGGTTGCGGACGTCCGAGGCCACGGCCTCCTGTCCCGTGTAGGTCAGCGGCCCGGTGATCTTGGGCTGCGTGGTCGAGGAGCGCCCGGTGAGGATGCCCGACGCCGGGTCCTCGTACGCCTCCCGGAAGCGCTCGCGGTCCCGGCGGTCCGGGAAGCTCGTGAGCACGATGTGGCCGGGCGAGGAGCGCCTCTTCTCCGTGGACGCCCACCGGTCCTCGTCGGTCGGGGTGAGCCCGCCGAGGCGGGAGAAGGAGTAGTTCCACCACGCGCCGTAGTCGACCGCGCTGGACATCGTGTGCCCGTACTCGCCGTCGTTGACCACGTCCACGCCGATCTCGCGCTGCCGGCGCACCACGTCCTCGACGCCCACGGCGAGCTCGTCGGTGAGCTGCTCGAACGTGATGGCGCCCTCGGCGTGCCGCTGGTTGGCCTCGAGCAGCCGCGGGGTCCGCGGCAGGGAGCCCACGTGGGTGGTCTGCACGTGGTCGGTGTTCTGCATGGTCATGCGTGTCCTCCTGAGGGTCTGCGGGAAGGTCGGGGGCCGGTCAGGACCAGAGCCGGCGGGAGGCGAGCTCGGCCCCGCGGGCGAGGGTCTCGAGCTTCGCCGCGGCGATCTGCGGATGGATCCGCCCGCCCAGGCCGCAGTCGGTCGAGGCGATCACGTTCTCGCGGCCCACCTGGCGGGCGAAGCGCTCGATCCGGTCGGCCACCAGCTCCGGGTGCTCCACCACGTTGGTGGCGTGGGAGACGATCCCCGGGATGATGATCTTGCCCTCGGGCAGCTCGTGGTCCTGCCAGACCTTCCACTCGTGCTCGTGCCGGGCGTTGGCGGCCTCGAAGCTGTAGCCGCCGGCCCTGATGGAGAGCATGAGCTCCACCAGGTGCTCGAACCCGAGGTCCGTGGTGTGCGGGCCGTGCCAGGAGCCCCAGCACAGGTGGAAGCGGACCTGCTCCTCCGGGATGCCCTCGAGGGCGTAGTTGAGGGCCTCGACCCGCTTGCGGGTGAACGCGAGGTAGTCCTCCACGCCGGGCTCGGGATTGACCTGGTCCCAGTTCTCCGCGATGGACGGGTCGTCG
The DNA here is from genome assembly GCF_006094695.1 of Kocuria rosea. Taxonomy (NCBI): domain Bacteria; kingdom Bacillati; phylum Actinomycetota; class Actinomycetes; order Micrococcales; family Micrococcaceae; genus Kocuria; species Kocuria rosea. The sequence goes on from NZ_CP035103.1 coordinate 753,763, forward strand.
ATCTGCACGATCAGCCCGGCGTCGGTGATCGCCCGGTACTCCTCGCGCATCACCTCGGCGCAGGCGGTCAGCACCTCGTCCTCGTCCGCGTAGTGGGTGTTCTCCAGCCGCGCGCACGAGCCCGGGGACAGCGCGGCGAGGTAGCCCTCGCTCGCGCCCGTGGCCTGCAGCCCGGCCTTGAGGTTGCGGATGTCCGCCTCCAGCGCCGCGTGGCCCGTGTACTCCAGCTTCCCGGTGATCTTCGGGAACGGCGCCTGCTTGCCCGTGGTGATGCCCGAGGAGGGGTCCGTGTACGCCTCGTGGAAGAGCCGGCGGTCCCGGCGGTCCCCGAAGCTCGTCAGGACCACCCTGCCGGGCGAGGAGCGCTGCGGCTCCTGCTCCCACAGGTCCACGTCGCCGGGGGTGAGGCCCGAGATCCGGGCGAAGACGTAGTGCCACCACGCGCCGTAGTCGACCTCCGCGGCCATGACGTGGCCGTACTCGCCGTCGTTGACCACGTCGATCCCGAGCTCGCGCTGTCGGCGGACCACGTCGACCACCGAGTCCTGCAGGAGCCGGTCGTACTCCGCCTCCGGGACGGCCCCCTTCGCCCGGTTGGCCTCGAGCAGCGCCGGGGTGCGCGGGAGGGACCCGGCGTGGGTCGTGCGGATGCGGTCGGCGCTTCGCAGCATGGGTCGTGCGTCCTTTCCATCGGTCCTGGCGGTAGCACCGGAGGCGGGACGGGGATGCCGTCGCCCGGGTTGCTGCGGCGTCGTCGAGCCAGATCTCTCGGCCGCTCTGGATGGTGACCCTGTCATCCAAGCGCACCCGTGCGCGCTGCGCCATTCGGCGCCCGGATGACGGACATGACGCCGTGTGACGCGACCCGGCGCGCACTCCCGGGAGGAGCTGTCCTTCGCGAACATGGCCTGGATCACATACCGTGGCGGTGATCCGTGCCCCTCACCCCGCGGGCACGACGGACCAGAGGAAGGACCCCCATGTCCCAGACGCCCCAGCAGCAGGACCTCGAGGGCCGCACGGCGCTCGTCACCGGTGGCGCGAGCGGCATCGGTCTGGCCGCCGCCCGGGCCCTCGCCGGCTCCGGCGCGCACGTGGTCGTGGCCGACGTCGACGAGGCCGGGGCGCAGCGCGTCGCGGACGAGCTCGGCGGCCGCGCGTGGGCCGTCGACCTGCTCGACACCGCGGCGCTCGCCGAGCTGAGCCTCGAGGTCGACGTGCTGGTCAACAACGCCGGCATCCAGAAGGTCGCCCCCCTCCAGGAGTTCGACCCCGCGGACTTCCACCGGATCCTGGTGCTGATGCTGGAGTCCCCGTTCCTGCTGGTGCGCGCCGCGCTGCCGCACATGTACGAGCGGGGCTGGGGGCGCGTCATCAACGTCTCCTCCGTGCACGGGCTGCGGGCGTCCCCCTACAAGAGTGCCTACGTCTCGGCGAAGCACGGCCTGGAGGGGCTGTCCAAGACCGTCGCGGTGGAGGGCGCGGCCCACGGGGTGACGAGCAACTGCATCAACCCCGGCTACGTGCGCACCCCGCTCGTCGAGAAGCAGATCGCCGACCAGGCGAGGGTGCACGGGATCCCCGAGTCCGAGGTGGTGGAGCGGATCATGCTCGGCGAGACGCCGATCAAGAAGCTCGTGGACCCGGAGGACGTCGGCAGCCTGGTCGCGTGGCTGGCCGGACCGCACGCGTCCATGGTCACCGGGGCCTCCTACACGATGGACGGCGGCTGGACGGCGCGCTGAGCCCGCCTCGGGCCGCTCAGCGGTGACCCAGCTCCCGGGAGAGCCGGTGGGCCTCCGTGAGCAGGGCCCGGCCCAGGAGCTGCCGGCGCTCGCCGCTGAACCGGGGCTCGATGCCCGTGAGGCTCAGCGCGTAGACCGGCGCGCCCGTCGCGTCGAAGACCGCGGCGGCCATGCCCCAGCTGCCCTCGACGATCAGCCCCGGGTTCACGGCGAAGCCCTCCCGCCGGACGTCCGCGAGCAGCTCCCGGATCCGCTCGGGCGTGTGCAGCGGGCCCCACTCGGCGCGGGCCCCGGCCGTGGCCGCGAGGACCCGGTCCACCTCCGCGTCCGGGAGGTGGGCCAGGACCGCCAGCCCCGCCGAGGCCACGCCGAGCGGCAGCCGCAGCCCCTCGTAGAGGACGTGGGAGCGGATGGGGAAGGCGCCCTCCACGCGCGCCAGGCAGACGGTCTCCAGCCCGCGGCGGACCGAGAGGAACGCACTCTCGCCGGTGGCCTCCGCGAGCCGGCGCAGCGAGGGCCCGGCCAGCTCCCGGATCGGATAGCGGTGGGCCGCCACCGCGCCCAGCACGTACAGCTCGGGGCCCAGCTGCCAGGCTCCGGTCCCGGCGTCGCGGTCCACGAGGCCCTCCTCGGCCAGCCCCGTGAGCAGCCGGTGCACGGTGGGGCGGGTCAGCCCGGTCTCGGCGGCGAGCTCCGCCACCGTGCTGCCCCGTTCCCGCCCCGCGACGGCCCGCAGCAGCTGCCCCACCCGGTGGACCACCTGGGTCCCCTGGCCCGTCGTCCGCTCCTGTCCCATGACTCCACTATATGGACAGTCAGGGGACGAATGGCCGGATGCTGAGGAGAAGCGCCGTCGTGCCGCCGGATCTGTTGACCGGCATGTGGAGGCTCCCTAGATTGAGTGCTGGGTCACAGTCCGACGAGAGGAAGGGACAAGGGTGTCCAAGGTCAGAGACAACGCCGCCGAGCTGCTGGCGGAGAGCCTGCGGGACGGCATGACGCTCGCCGTGGGCGGGTTCGGGCTGAGCGGGATCCCCCGGGATCTCATCGACGCGGTGCGGGACTCCGGGGTCACGGACCTCACGGTGGTCTCCAACAACATGGGCGTGGACGGCAAGGGCCTCGGGGTCCTGCTCGAGAACCGCCAGGTGAAGAAGGTCCTCGCCTCCTACGTGGGCGAGAACAAGCTGTTCGCCCAGCAGTACCTGGACGGCGAGCTCGAGGTCGAGTTCAACCCCCAGGGCACCCTCGCCGAGCGGCTCCGAGCCGGCGGCGCGGGCATCCCCGCCTTCTACACGAAGACCGGGGTCGGCACCCTCGTGGCCGAGGGCAAGCCGCACGCCGAGTTCGACGGCGAGACCTACGTGCAGGAGCGCGGCATCGTCGCCGACATCGCCCTGGTCCACGCCCACACCGGGGACGCCGACGGCAACCTCGTCTACCGCTACACCGCGCGCAACTTCAACCCGATCGTCGCGACCGCCGGGAAGGTCACCTTCGCCGAGGTCGAGCACGTCGTGGCGGTCGGCGAGATCCACCCCGACCACATCGTGACCCCGGGCGTCTACGTCCAGCACGTCGCGCAGTACAGCGGCGCGCCCAAGGACATCGAGCAGCGCACCGTCCGCCCCCGCCCCGCCGGGCGGGCCGCCCAGCAGAACGGAGACCAGGCATGAGCTGGACCCGCGACGAGATGGCGGCGATCGCCGCCGTCGAGCTCTCCGACGGCGACTACGTCAACCTCGGCATCGGCATCCCCACCCTCGTGGCCAACAACCTGCCCGAGGGCGTCGACGTGGTGCTGCAGTCCGAGAACGGCGTGCTCGGCATGGGCCCGTTCCCCTACGAGGGCGACGAGGACCCGGACCTCATCAACGCCGGCAAGCAGACCATCACACTGCTGCCCGGGGCCTCCATCTTCGACTCCGCCACGTCCTTCGGGATGATCCGCGGCGGCCACGTCAAGATCGCGATCCTCGGCGCCATGCAGGTCTCCGGCACCGGTGACCTCGCCAACTGGATGATCCCCGGCAAGATGGTCAAGGGGATGGGCGGCGCCATGGACCTGGTGGCCGGCACCCCGCGCGTCGTCGTGCTGACCGAGCACGTCACCAAGGACGGCTCCGCCAAGATCAAGACCGAGTGCGATCTCCCGCTCACCGGGGTGCGCGTGGTCGACCGCATCGTCACGGACCTGTGCGTGTTCGACGTCGAGGACGGCGAGCTCGTGCTGCGCAGCCTCGCCCCCGGGGTCACCGAGGACGAGATCCGCGAGAAGACCGAGGCGTCCTTCCGCACGGACCTGCAGGACGTCACCCCCGACACCGTCCCCACCGAGACCGCCGCCGCCGGCGGCGCTGAGGAGAACCGATGAGCACCGCCACCGACGTCGTCGTCCTGTCCGGCGCCCGCACGCCCCAGGGCAAGATCCTGGGCCACCTGGCGTCCTTCACCGCGGCCGAGCTGGGCGCCCACGCCATCCGGGCCGCGCTCGAGCGCGGCGGGATCGCCCCCGAGCAGGTGGACTACGTGCTCATGGGCCACGTCCTGCAGGCCGGCGCCGGGCAGAACCCGGCCCGCCAGGCGGCCGTCACCGCGGGCATCCCGCTGAGCGTGCCCGCCGAGACCGTCAACAAGGTCTGCCTCTCCGGGCTCGTGGCCATCACCAACGCCGCCCGGATGATCCGCGCGGGCGAGGCCGAGATCGTCGTGGCCGGCGGCCAGGAGTCCATGACCAACGCCCCGCACCTCGCGATGGGCGTGCGGCAGGGCAAGAGCTACGGCGACCTCAAGCTCGAGGACGCGGTGGCCAAGGACGGGCTCGTCGACGTCGCCGCGTGCGTGTCCATGGGCTCGCTCACCGAGTCCGGCAACAGCGATCGCTCGATCTCCCGCGAGGAGCAGGACCAGGTCGCTGCCCTGAGCCACCAGCGCGCGGCCCGCGCCGCGGAGGAGGGCGTCTTCCGCGACGAGATCGCCCCCGTGTCCGTCCCGCAGCGCAAGGGCGACCCGCTCGTCGTCGACACCGACCAGGGCGTGCGCCCCGACTCCAGCGCGGAGTCCATGGCGAGGCTGCGCCCCGCGTTCGCGAAGGACGGCACGATCACCGCCGGCAACTCCTCGCCGCTCTCGGACGGCGCGGCCGCCGTGGTCCTGACCAGCCGGGAGTACGCCGAGCGCCACGGCCTCGAGTACCTGGCCGTGGTCGGTGCCCCGGGCCAGGTGGCCGGCCCCGACACCTCGCTGCACTCCCAGCCGTCCCGGGCGATCGAGGCCGCGCTCGAGCGGGCCGGCTGGTCCGTGCAGGACCTGGACTTCATCGAGATCAACGAGGCGTTCGCGTCCGTGCTGATCCAGTCCCTGCGCGACCTCGACTACTCGGTGGAGAAGGCCAACATCCACGGCGGCGCTGTGGCCGTCGGGCACCCGATCGGCGCCTCCGGGGCCCGGTTGGCGCTGCACGCGGCGTTCGAGCTCTCTCGCCGGGGCTCCGGCCGGGCCGCGGTCTCGCTGTGCGGCGGCGGCGGCCAGGGCGAGGCGCTGCTGCTCTACCGCGACTGACCCCCGCCCCCTCCGCTGACCCGCGGGGGCCCGGGTGACCACGGTTTTTCGTGGTCACCCGGGCCCCCGCGGGTCATTCGATGATCCTGCGGTCACGCGCGGCGAGCTCCCGGCGCACGAGAGCCACCAGGTCGTCCGGCCGGTGCACCACGGTGGCCCAGTCCGTCCGCAGGATCCGCCACCCGAAGTCCCCGCGATACAGGCCGCGCGGCGTCCGGATGCGCACCTGCAGCTCCGGCCGGGGCAGTCGCGCGCGAAGCAGCACCAGCCGGGTCAGCGTCTCGCCGGGCGACTCGGAGCGACCGTCGGCGAGGTCGAGCACCCGCCGGGCCCGGCGGCACCCCGGCGCGCCGGCGCGGCGCTCGAGCAGGGCGAGGAGTTCCGCGCGCTCGGTGCCCCGGCGGAGGGCGTGGTCGGCGGTCACCACCGCCTCGCGGAGGGGCAGGGTGGACGCGCAGTCCAGCACGGTGCGGGGCACGGACGTGGCCAGCAGCCCGCCCACTCGGACGACGTGCTCCGGCGGCAGCTCGGCCCAGTGGTGGACGCAGGTCCGGTTGTTCCGGGAACCGCGGCCGGGCGGAGAGACGACGTGCGGTGCCGCCGGTCGGTGCAGCAGGTCCAGGCCGTGGAGCAGGGCCGCCGAGGAGTGCCCGAACACCGGGGCACTGGCGGCGCGCAGGGCCAGGGCGGCGTGCATCTGCCGCAGCCGTCCCTCCGCTCCCAGGTCCCGCCACCAGGACGGTGTCGCGTACACCCCCTGCCTGATCCGGAGGAGGTCGCCCCGGCGGACGGCCCGGGTGACGGTGGACGGCGAGAGGCCGAGGTCCTGCAGCGCTTCAAGGGTCAGGAGCCGGCCGGGCAGCGTGGTCATGGGGTCAGGCTCACCGCGGCGGGGCCCGCCCGTCCGAGGTCCGGCCCGGCACGGGGACGGTGCCCGGGAGGGGGATGCGTGAGCGCCCGGCGTGCAGTGCGGACGGAGCTCGACGCGCCTGACCCCGGAATGACCCGATGACCCGCCGGGGCCCGGGTGACCACGAAAAATCGTGGTCACCCGGGCCCCAGCGGGTCATCCGGCGAGGGGGTGATCTGCGGTCCCGGCGGTGCTCCGCCCGCGGGGCTACTTGCGGGCGCGGGCGCCGATCCGCTCGCGCTGCTCCATGAGCTTCTCCAGCAGCGTCACGAGCGTGTGCTGCTCCTCCTCGGTGAGGGCCTCGGCCCACTGGCTCTCCCGGTCGTTCTGGGCCCGGAACGCCGTGCGGATCTTCTCCTGCCCGGCCTCGGTGAGGTGCAGGGTCACGGACCGGCCGTCGGCGGCAGAGGCCTCGCGCCGGAGCAGGTCCTTGCCGACCAGCGTGCCCGTCAGGTTGGAGACCGCCGCGCGGCTCATCCCCGTGAGGCGGGCGGCCTCGTGGGGGTTGAGGGGACCGGCCACCCAGAGGGCCAGGAGCAGCCGGAAGCTCGACCAGGTTCCGCCGGCGGGGCGGTGGATCGACGACTCGAAGTCGTAGACCGCGGTGGACGAGGACCGGTTGAGCGAGAGGAACACCCGGTTGGCCGCGAGGTCGGCGTCGGGGAACTCCTCGGAGATCCGGCGCTGGGCGGCCTGGACGAAGGACCAGTAGTCGGGCAGCGCGGCGGCGGAGGGCGTCGCGGTGGACGCCTCGGTGGACGCCCGGGTGGGCGTCGCTGGGGGCTCGGTGCGGTCGGCGAGGGGCATGGCGTCGATTCTAGGGGAGGGGTTGCCCCATATAATACAACGCTTTACTATCTGGGGGAGAGCTGGATCACAGACCGCCACACGCAAGGAGACGGCCATGGCCTACTACCGGCAGCTGGGCCCGGTGCCCCGGCAGCGTCACACCCTGTTCAAGGACGACGAGGGCAGGATCCTCTACGAGGAGCTCATGGGCGAGGAGGGCTTCTCCTCCGACTCGTCGCTGCTCTACCACCGGCACATCCCCTCGGCGATCGTCGGGACCCGCGGCTGGGAGCTGCCCGACCAGACCCTGACCCCCAACGACCCGCTGCTGCCGCGGCACCTGAAGCTGCACGAGCTGTTCACCGAGGAGCAGGCCGCCGGGACCGACGCGGTGACCGGCCGCCGGCTGGTGATGGGCAACGCGGACGTGCGGCTCTCCTACGCCTGGGTGGGGAAGACGTCCCCGCTGTACAAGAACGCCGTGGGCGACGAGTGCGTCTACGTGGAGCGCGGCTCCGCCCTGGTGGAGACCCAGTTCGGCCCGCTCGAGGCCGTCGAGGGCGACTACGTCATGATCCCGCGCGCCACGATCCACCGCTGGGTGCTGCGGGAGGGCGAGACGGCCCGGCTCTACTTCGTGGAGGCGAACTCCCACATCACCCCGCCGCACCGCTACCTCTCCAAGTACGGGCAGCTGCTCGAGCACGCCCCCTACTGCGAGCGCGACCTGCACGGTCCCACCGGCGTGCTCCTGCGGGACGAGACCGACGTGGACGTCTACGTCAAGCACCGCGGCCGCGGCCCCTCCGGCCTGGACGGGACGGTCCACGTCCTGCCGCAGCACCCCTTCGACGTGGTGGGCTGGGACGGGTGCCTCTACCCGTACACCTTCAACATCAAGGACTACATGCCGATCACCGGCAAGGTGCACCAGCCGCCGCCCGTGCACCAGGTCTTCGAGGGGCGCAACTTCGTGATCTGCAACTTCGTGCCGCGGAAGGTCGACTACCACGAGCTGGCCGTCCCGGTGCCCTACTACCACTCGAACGTGGACTCGGACGAGGTCATGTTCTACGTGGACGGGGACTACGAGGCGCGCAAGGGCTCGGGCATCGGCAGGGGGTCGATCTCCCTGCACCCGGGCGGGCACCCGCACGGCCCGCAGCCCGGGGCGATCGAGAAGTCCCTGGGCGTGGAGTACTTCGACGAGACCGCCGTCATGGTCGACACCTTCGCCCCGCTGGAGCTGGGCGAGGCCGGCCTGGCCGGCGACGACGGCAAGTACGTCACGTCCTGGACCCCCGGCCGGGAGTGGACCGGCGGGCTCTGGTCGAACTCGTGAGCGCCGCCCCGACCACGGAGACCGCCGAGCGGCGCGTCCCGGCCCAGTTCGTTGCGTTCTTCGACGACGCCGCGACCTTCCCGCCGGGACTCGCCCCGCTGGAGAAGGCGGTCACGGACCACGTGGCGCGGTGGGCGGACCCGCTCGTCGCCGCCGTGGGTCCGGCCGTGCTGAAGCTCGACGACCTGCCGGAGGCCCGGCGCATCGCCGCCGGCCTGGACCGCGGCGGCCGGGCGGTCGAGGTCTCCGTCGTGACGCCAACCGGGCAGCTGCAGGCCGCACTGGACGCCGTCGAGCAGGCCGGGCCCGAGCTGCGGGTCGTCTCGGTCGAGCTCAGGACGGACCCGTCGGACACCGACGCCTGGCAGGCGCAGATCACCGAGGCGGCCCGGGTGCAGGACGTCCCGGTCTACGTCGAGCTGACCGCGGACCAGGTCCGCGGCGGGGCGCTGGAGCTGCTGGAGGGCACCGGGCTGCGCCTCAAGCACCGCACCGGCGGGATCGAGGCGCACCTGTTCCCCAGCCCCGAGCAGCTGGCCGCGGTGCTCACCGAGGCCGTGGCCGCCCGGATCCCGTTCAAGCTCACCGCCGGGCTGCACGAGGCCGTGCGGTACACGAACCCCGCCACGGGGTTCACCCACCACGGCTTCCTCAACATCGCGATGGCCACCGAGGCCGCCCGCGCCCACGAGCCCGCCGAGCGGGTGGCCCGGCTGCTCACCGAGACCGACCCGGCACCGCTCGTCGAGCTCGCCTGGGCCTCCGACGGGTCCTGGCGCAGGTCCTTCACGTCCTTCGGGACGTGCAGCGTGGGCGAGCCCGCCGCGAGCCTCGAGCGCCTCGGCCTCTTCCCGCACGGCCTCACCTGACACGGCGCCCTCCCGCCCCGGGACCACCGGGGCGGGAGGGCGCCGCCGTCGCCACCGTCCCCCCACGTCCAAGGAGATCCACCCCGTGAGCACCGCCGCCGACCGTTTCGCCGCCGAGGGCTTCGGCCCCGAGAACCTGCCCTACGCCTCCTTCTCGCCCACCGGCGGGGACCCGCGCCTGGGGGTGCGCCTGGGGGACCGGGCGATCGACGTCGCCGCCCTGGCCGCCACGGTGGAGGGGCTCGACGACGCCGCGCGCACGGCGGTGTCGGCCCCGAACCTGGACGCGCTGCTCGCGGCCGGCCACGGGACCTGGACCGCGCTGCGGGCCTGGCTCGTCGAGGTCGTGACCGCCGACGGGCTCGCGGACACGGTGGAGCAGGCCTCCCACCCGGTGGACGGGATCACCCTGCACATGCCGTTCACGGTGGCCGACTACGTCGACTACTACGCCTCCGAGCACCACGCCTCCAACGTGGGGAGGATGTTCCGTCCGGACCAGGCCCCGCTGCTGCCCAACTGGAAGCACCTGCCCGTGGGCTACCACGGCCGGGCCGGCACCGTGATCCCCTCCGGCAAGGACTTCCCCCGACCCAAGGGCCTGCGCCCCGAGCAGGACGGGCCGCCCAGCTTCGGCCCCTCCCGCCGCCTGGACATCGAGGCGGAGCTCGGCTTCGTCCTCGGCGGGGCGGCCCCGGCCGGGGAGGTCTCCCTGGAGCAGGCGGCGGCAGAGCACCTCTTCGGGGTGGTGCTGTTCAACGACTGGTCCGCCCGCGACATCCAGGCCTACGAGTACGTTCCCCTGGGCCCCTACCTGGGCAAGTCCTTCGCGTCCTCGATCTCGCTGTGGGTCGTGCCCTGGCAGGCCCTGACCGCGGCCCGCGTGGCGCCCCCGGCGCGCGAGCACGAGCTCGCCCCCTACCTCGACGACGAGGGCAAGGAGCCATGGGGACTGGACATCACCCTGGGCGTGAGCGTGGACGGCCGGACCGTCTCGCACCCCCCGGCGTCCACCCTGTACTGGACCGCACCCCAGATGGTTGCGCACATGAGCGTCAACGGCGCGTCCCTGCGCCCGGGGGACTTCTTCGGCTCCGGCACCGTCTCCGGCCCGGAGAAGGACCAGCGCGGGTCCTTCCTGGAGCTCTCCTGGGGCGGCAAGGAGCCGTTCGCCCTGCCCGGGGGCACCGAGATGACGTTCCTGGCCGACGGCCAGAGCGTGACCCTCACCGGCACCGCGCCCGGCCCCGGCGGCTCCGTCATCGACCTCGGCGAGTGCACCGCCACGATCCTGCCCGCCACCTGAATACTGGTCCCGTCCCCCGCCGGTGACCACGATCACCCCCGCCGACCCCGCCGCGCCGCGGCCGGCGGGGGAGGGCGTGGCCGCCCGCGCGCCCGCCGACAGCAGGAGTCCCCGCCATGAGCACCGGCACCCGTGAACCCGCGATCGCCCGGGCGATGCGGCCCGTCAACTCGGTCGTCGAGAAGTACATCCCGTCCGCGCTCAACTTCGCCATCCTGCTGAGCGTCGCCGTCGGGCTCATGGCCCTGCTGCTCACCGACGCCGGACCCGCCGACGTGCTGCGCGGCTGGGGCGAGGGGCTCGCCGGGCTGCTCGCGTTCATGACGCAGATGGCGCTGATCCTGCTGCTGGGCCACGCCCTCGCCAACACCCGTCCCGTGCGCCGGCTGCTCGGCGCCCTGGCGCAGGTGCCCCGGACGCCCCTCCAGGCGTACGTGTTCGTGTTCCTGGTGGCGGCGGTCGCCTCCCTCATCACGTGGGGGCTCGGCCTCGTCGTCGGCGCCCTGCTCGCCCGCGACGTCGCCGCCGCGGGGGACCGACGCGGCCTGGAGCTGAGCTTCCCGATGCTCGTGGCCTCCGGGTTCTCCGGGTTCGTGGTCTGGCACATGGGCTACTCCGGGTCCGGGCCGCTCACCGCGGCCACCCCCGGCTCCTTCATCGAGGAACAGCTCGGACGCACCGTGCCCATCACCGAGACCACGTTCTCCGCCTGGAACCTCACCGCCGTCGTCGCCACCGTGGTCCTCGTCGCGCTGGCCCTGTGGCTCATCGCGCCCCGGGCCGTGGACCCCGCCCACCGGATGACCGCCGCCGCCCTCGCCGCCTCGGAGCAGACGGTCACCGAGGAGGAGGTCGTCACCCCCGCCGACCGGCTCGATGCCAGCCGGGTCCCCACCCTGGTCGTGGGGCTGGCGCTCGCCGGCTACCTGGTGCTGCACTTCGCCGAGGGCGGGACGGTGACGCTCGACGTCGTGAACTGGATGTTCCTGGGCCTGATCTTCCTGCTCGCGCACAACGCCTTCGAGGTCATGGCGCTGGTCAAGAACGCCGCCGCGAACGTGGGCGACATCCTCCTGCAGTTCCCGCTCTACGCCGGGATCATGGGGATGATGGCGGCGACCGGCCTGATCCAGGTGCTCTCCGACTCGGTCGTGGCCGTCGCCACGCCCCAGACGCTGGGGCTGCTCGCGTTCCTCTCGGCGGGGCTCGTGAACTTCTTCGTCCCCTCCGGCGGCGGGCAGGTGGCCGTGCAGGCCCCGATCCTGCTGGACGCCGGCGCCCGCCTCGACGTGGACCCGGCCGTGGTGATCATGGCGATCTCCTACGGCGACCAGTGGACCAACATGATCCAGCCGTTCTGGGCGCTGCCGCTGCTGGCCATCGCCGGGCTCAAGATCCGCGACATCCTGGGCTACACCACCGTGGTGCTCGTGGTCTCGGGCCTGGTGTTCGGGGCGACCCTGCTGCTCGTCGGCGCGGGCTGAGCGGGCCTCGGCCCGCGCCGCCGGCTCCGTGCCGCTGGATCCGTGCCGCGGCGGCCGGGGAGCGTGTGCTCAGGCGGTGCGCTCCGGGGCGCCGCGGCCGGTGCCGTGGCGCAGGAAGTCGGCGCTCGAGGGCACGCGCGGGTGGTACCGGCGGTCGAGGAGGGTGTTGGCCGCCCAGCTCAGCAGGTCCCGCTCGCGGACCGGCAGGTCCAGGCACTGGTGCAGGTACGCGCTGACCTCGAGCTCGTCGGCCGTCCCGCCCAGGTACAGGTAGCGGACCCAGAGCCGGCGGTGCCCGATCGACGCCCGCTCGAGCGCCTGGTGCAGTCCGACTACTTGTTCCCGGCCCAGGGAGTCCTCCATCGTGGTTCCTTCCGTGCGGTGCGGGGTGCGGGGGTAGGGGGTGCGGCAGCAGGGTGCTCGAACTCCGGAGGGAGCGCGCCCCGCATCCACAGGCTCCACGGTAGGAAGGCGGCAGGGCCGGGGCCACGGTATTAGCGGAGGTACACCATTGTGTCCGAGTGTGAGGGAACACCCGGCCGGCACCCAGGCGACGCCGAGCCGCCCGGCCGGGTCAGGAGCCGACGACCGCCCCGTAGAGCTCCTCGAAGCGGGCGCGCGCGGTGCGGTAGTGCTCCGCGCGTCCGGGCACCGGCCGGTGCTCCGGCCCGTAGGGCGGGGAGGCCCGCTCCACGTCCGGGGCGAGGCTCTCGAGGGCGAGCAGGGCGGTGCCGCGCAGGGTCGCCCGCTTGAACTCGGCCCGCGCCACCGGCTTGCCGAGGGCGTCGGCGAGCAGCTGCAGCAGCTCCGGCACGTCCTGCGACGCGCTGCCGGAGGCCACCACGCGGTCCACGCCGCCGGCGGCGTCCTCGAGCTGCTCGGCCACCCGGGCGTACGAGACCGCGACGCCCTCGAGCACCCCGCGGGCCAGGTCGGCCCCGGTGCTGGAGGCCGAGACGCCGACGAACACCGCCCGGGCGCCGCCGGCCCAGCCCGTCGAGCGCTCGCCCGTGAAGAACGGCAGGACCACGGGGGTGGATCCGGACACGTCCGCGGCGGCGACGTCCGCGAGCGTGGTGCCCTCCGGCAGGGCCACCGTGCGCTCGAGCCAGGCGAGCGCCCGGCCGACGTCGTTGAGGGCCCCGCCCAGCAGGCACCGCCGCGCGTCGACGCGGTAGCACCACAGCCCGGCCGGCACCCGCTCGGGGATCCGGTGCAGCAGCACGCGCGCGGCCCCCGAGGTGGCGGTGGAGACGACCATCGTCGAGGCGTCGGTGCCGCCCGTGCCGAGGTTCGCGCTCAGCCCGTCGGCCACCGGCGCGAACCACGCCGCGCCCTCGAGGACCGGCCAGCGCTCGGCCACGGACGCGGCGACGTCCGGGATCGGCTCGTGCGGGTCGGCGAGCGGGTTGAACTGCTCCGCGTCCAGCCCGCAGGCCAGGAGCAGGGGCTCGTCCCACCGGCCCGTGCGGCGGTCCAGCATCCCGGTCCACGCGGCCGTGGCGGTCCCGGCGCGCGCGGTGCCCAGCAGGCGCAGGTGCACGTACTCGCCCAGGGACATCCACCGCCGGGCCCGCCCCCACGCCTCCGGGTCCGTCTCCCGGAGCCACCGCAGCCGCGGGGCCAGGTACGAGGTGTGCAGGCGGGCGCCCGTGCGCTGCAGGGCGGCGGGCTCGTCGAGCTCGCCGCGCAGCCCGGCCAGCTGCTCGGCGCACCGGGAGTCGGCGTAGGTGAAGCACGTGGTGACCGCGGCGCCGTCGGTCCCGACGCCCACCAGCGAGGACGCGAAGGTGTCCAGGGCGACGCCCGTCACCCGGCCGGCCAGTGCGGGGTCGGCCAGGACGAGGTCGAGGACCGCCGCGAGCTCCTCCGTCACCTGGTCGGGGTCGATCACGGAGGTCCCGTCCGCCGCGGTGGTGAACTCGTGCTCGATCTTGTGCCGGTAGCCCCGCACGGGGGTCCCCGTGGCGTCGTGCAGACCGCCCCGGCTGCCCGTGGAGCCGACGTCCAGGGCCATCACCAGCGGATCGAGGGCCTCGCGCAGGTCCACGCTGAACGCGGCGCCGTCGTCCGGCCGTGGGGGCGTCGGGTGGTGGCTCATGGTCGGCTCCTCCTGGGGGCTGCGCGGCTGGCCCCAGTGTAGGAGGCGGCGCGGAGCGACGGTCACATCGTGAGACGCGAGTCCGCCCACCAGGACGTTGCGGTCGAAAAGCGTATTCTGGACGGCGGACCGCCGGCGGCCGGCCCGGGTGCCCCACGGCCCGTGCGCCGTCCGCCCCGCCACCGGACATCCCCGACCGAGGAGACCCAGCTCCGCCATGCCCCACCTCCGCTCCCGCACCTCGACCCACGGCCGCAACATGGCCGGCGCCCGCGCCCTGTGGCGTGCCACCGGCATGGGCGACGACGACTTCGGGAAGCCGATCGTCGCGATCGCGAACTCCTACACGCAGTTCGTGCCGGGCCACGTGCACCTCAAGGACATGGGCGACCTCGTGGCCTCCGCGATCCGGGAGGCGGGGGGCGTGGCCAAGGAGTTCAACACCATCGCGGTCGACGACGGCATCGCGATGGGCCACGACGGGATGCTCTACTCCCTGCCCTCCCGCGACATCATCGCGGACTCCGTGGAGTACATGGTCAACGCCCACCGGGCCGACGCCCTGGTCTGCATCTCCAACTGCGACAAGATCACGCCGGGCATGCTGCTGGCCGCGCTGCGGCTGAACATCCCGGTGGTCTTCGTCTCCGGCGGGCCCATGGAGTCCGGCGAGGCCGTCGAGGGCGTCGTGGAGCACCGCCTGGACCTCGTGGACGCGATGTCCATGGCCGTCGACGAGTCCGTCACCGACGAGCAGCTGGGCCAGATCGAGCGCAACGCCTGCCCCACCTGCGGGTCCTGCTCGGGCATGTTCACCGCCAACTCCATGAACTGCCTCACCGAGGCCCTCGGCCTGTCCCTGCCCGGCAACGGCACCACGCTGGCCACCCAGGTGGCCCGCAAGGAGCTCTTCCTCGAGGCCGGCCGCCGGGTGGTGGACCTGTGCTGCCGGTACTACGAGCAGGACGACGAGTCCGTGCTCCCGCGCAACATCGCCACCAAGGCCGCGTTCGAGAACGCCATGGCCCTGGACATCGCCATGGGCGGGTCCACCAACACGATCCTGCACATCCTCGCCGCGGCCCAGGAGGGCGAGGTCGACTTCACCCTCCCGGACATCGACGCCCTGTCCCGCCGGGTGCCCTGCCTGTGCAAGGTCGCGCCGAACTCCACCCGGTTCCACATCGAGCACGTGCACCGCGCCGGCGGGATCCCCGCGCTCCTCGGCGAGCTGCGCCGCGCGGGCCTGCTCAACGAGGACGTGCACTCGGTGCACGCCCCGGACCTGGCCACCTGGCTGGACGAGTGGGACGTCCGCAGCGGCCGGTCCTCGGAGCGCGCCCGGGCGCTCTTCCACGCCGCGCCCGGCGGCGTGCGCACCACGCAGGCGTTCTCCACGGCCAACACGTTCGAGTCCCTCGACCTCGACGGCGAGGACGGCTGCATCCGCTCGGTGGAGCACGCCTACACGCGGGACGGCGGCCTGGCGATCCTCTACGGCAACATCGCCGAGGACGGGGCGGTCATCAAGACCGCCGGCATCGACGAGGAGCTGTTCCACTTCGTGGGGAGGGCCTTCGTGGTCGAGTCCCAGGACGAGGCCGTCTTCGAGATCCTGTCCAAGAACGTGGAGCCCGGCGACATCGTGGTCATCACCCACGAGGGCCCCAAGGGCGGTCCGGGCATGCAGGAGATGCTCTACCCGACCTCCTACCTCAAGGGCCTCGGCCTCGGCCGGGAGTGCGCGCTCATCACCGACGGCCGCTTCTCCGGCGGCACCTCCGGCCTCTCGATCGGGCACATCTCCCCGGAGGCCGCCGCCGGCGGCGCCGTGGGCCTCATCGAGACCGGCGACGAGATCGAGATCGACGTCGCCCGGCGCGTGCTGCGCGTGAACGTGGACGACGCGACGCTGGCCGCCCGGCGGCAGGCCAGGGGGCCGGCCCCGTGGTACCCCACGAAGCCGCGCGAGCGCCAGGTCTCCAAGGCCCTGCGCGCCTACGCCTCGATGGTCACCTCCGCGGACAAGGGCGCCGTGCGCGTGATCTGACCCCTCCGGCCGTGATTCCGGCGCCCGCAGGGCACCGAGACGCGGGTCACTTCCACTAGAGTTCCGTCGGGGCGCGCAACCGCTGCGCCCGGTCTTTCACGCGGGCCCCGCAGACCCCACGCCGGGGACCCGCGTCCGTCACAGTTCGGAGCTGCAATGGAACTCGTCACCGATCTCGTGGGCACCCTCGGCGGCTGGGTGTGGAACGTGGTCTTCGCCATCCTCATCGGGGTGGGGCTCTACCTGACCGTCCGCACCGGCGTCGTGCAGCTGCGGCTGGTCCCGGAGATGTTCCGGGTGCTCAACGACAAGCCCGGTCTGGCCGAGGACGGCCAGAAGGGCATCTCCGCGTTCCGGGCCTTCACCGTCTCCGCCGCGTCCCGGGTGGGCACCGGCAACATCGCCGGCGTCGCGATCGCCATCAGCCTGGGCGGGCCGGGCGCCGTGTTCTGGATGTGGGTGATCGCCGGCATCGGCGCGGCCAGCGCGTTCACGGAGTCCCTGCTGGGCCAGCTCTACAAGGTCAAGGCGCCCACCGGCTACGTGGGCGGGCCCGCCTACTACATGGAGCGCGGCCTCGGCGCCCGCTGGATGGGGCTGCTCTTCGCGGTCGTCATCACCTTTACCTACGGGTTCGTGTTCAACTCCGTGCAGTCCAACTCGATCGTGGACGCGCTCGGCGGCTCCCTGGGCGTGGACATCGCGGCGGCGGAGGCCCTGTGGTTCCGGATCCTGGTCGGCGCCGTGCTCGTGGGGCTGACCGCTGCGATCATCTTCGGCGGCATCCGCCGGATCTCCGCGGTCTCCGAGATCGTCGTCCCGATCATGGCGGTGCTCTACCTCCTGCTGGGCCTGCTCGTGGTCTTCCTGAACCTCGGCGAGGTCCCCGCCGTGCTCGGCCAGATCCTCGAGGGGGCCTTCGGCATCCGCGAGTTCGTCACCGGCGGGCTGATCGGCGTCATCATCCAGGGCATGAAGCGCGGCCTGTTCTCCAACGAGGCCGGCATGGGGTCGGCCCCCAACGCCGGCGCCACCGCGTCCGTGTCCCACCCGGCGAAGCAGGGCTTCCTGCAGGCGCTCGGCGTGTACTTCGACACCTGGCTGATCTGCTCGATCACCGCGTTCATCGTGCTCCTCTCCAACCCCGAGTTCGGCGGCCGGGAGGGCGCGTCCCTGACCCAGTCCGCGCTGGCCCTGCAGCTGGGCAACTGGGCGGTGCACTTCCTGACCGTGGCGATCTTCCTGTTCGCGTTCACCTCCGTGATCGGCAACTACTACTACGGCGAGTCCAACGTCCGCTTCCTCACGGGCTCGCCCGCGGCGATGACCGCCTACCGCGTGCTGGTGCTGGTGTTCGTCTTCGGCGGCGCCGTGCTGGCCCTGGACCTCGTCTGGTCCCTGGCCGACCTGTTCATGGCGGTCATGGCCACCATAAACCTGGTGGCCCTGGTGCTGCTCGCCGGCGTGGCCGTCCGGGTGCTCCGGAACTACGAGGCCCAGCGCAAGCAGGGGCTCGAGCCGATCTTCCACAGCGGCGACGTCCCGGGCCTGTCCGGGCTCGGCGCGTGGGACGGCACCGACGTGGTGACCACCCGCGGCTACTGGGACGAGCTGGCGCAGAAGCCCACGAGGACCCGCTGACGGGCACGGAGCAGCAGGCCGGGGCCGGGACCGCGTGGCGGCCCCGGCCCCGGCCCCTCTACAGTGAGGTCATGGAATCTCGTACGGACATCGACGCCTCGGCCCTGCGGCAGCTGCAGGCCCCCCTCAAGGAACGCTACCGGGAGCACCCCGAGGAGGCCCGCACACCCCTGCACGCCCGCGGCGACTTCCGCGACACCGGGCTCACGACCACCGTCGACTCGTGGGCCGGGCCGGTGCGGGCCGGCCTGCACGCCGCCACCGGCGGTGACGGCAGCGACGCCTGCTCCGGGGACATGCTCCTCGACGCGCTCGCGGCCTGCGCGGGCGTGACCCTGCGCAGCGTGGCGACGGCCATGGGCGTGCCGATCCGGTCGGCCGAGCTCCGCGCGGAGGGCATGTTCGACGCCCGCGGGACGCTGGGCCTGGACCGGTCCGTGGCCGTGGGGGTCCAGGACGTCGTCCTCACTGTCCGCCTCGACACCGACGCCGACGACGCCACCCTCCAGCGGCTGGCCAAGTCGACCGAGCGGTACTGCGTGGTCAGCCAGAGCCTGAACACGGACGTGGCGTTCGTCGTCGAGCGCGTGTAGCGGCCGCACCCTCGCCGGTCGCGGTACGGCTCCGTGCGCCTCAGGGCGCACGGAGCCGTTCCGCGTTCAGGACAGGACCTGGCGCTTCGACGAGATGACCCCGGTGTTGAAGCCGGCCAGGTGGAGCCCGCCGTGGAAGCGGGCGTGCTCGATCTTCAGGCAGCGGTCCATGACCACGGAGAGCCCGCCCTCCTCGGCGATCCGGGCGGCCTCCTCGTGCCAGGACCCCAGCTGCAGCCACAGGGTCCTCGCCCCGACGGCCACGGCCTCGTGGGCCACGCCGGGGAGGTCGTCGTGGCGCCGGAACGCGTCGACGACGTCGGGCGTCTCCGGCAGGTCCGCGAGGGACGGGTAGACGGGCCGGCCCATGATCTCCCGCAGCGCCGGGTTGACGAAGTACACCCGGTACGGCGAGGAGGACAGCAGGTAGGTCGAGACGAAGTAGGAGGCGCGGGACGGTTTGTCGGACGCGCCCACGACGGCGATCGACTCGGTGCCGTGCAGGATGCTCAGCCGCTCGGGCGCGCTCGGCCCAGTCCACGTGCGGGTCTCGGCGGTCATCGGAGCGCTCCTTCGGTCGTGACGTCGGCGTCGGCAGCAGCGGTGTCGTCGGCGGTGGCGCCGGCCGGGGCGCCGGCCGCGCGGCCGGGGGTCTCCCGGGGCAGGCCGGTGGCCGCCGTGAGGGCCTGGTCGAGGTCCCAGAGGATGTCCTCGACGTCCTCGAGGCCCACCGACAGGCGGATGAGGTCCTCCCGCACCCCCGCGCCGACCAGCTGCTCGGCGCTCAGCTGTTGGTGCGTGGTGGAGGCGGGGTGCAGGACGAGGGTGCGGGCGTCCCCGATGTTGGCGAGGTGGCTGGCCAGCTGCAGGTTCTCGATGAAGCGCGCCCCGACCTCCCGCCCTCCGAGCCGCTCCGTGGGGGAGACCCCGAACGCGAACACGGAGCCCGGGCCGAGGGGCAGGTACCGCCGGGCCCGCTCGTGATGGGGGTGGCTCGGCAGCCCGGCCCAGTTGACGTAGGAGACCCGGGGGTCCTCCTCCAGCCACCGCGCGACGGCCCGCGCGTTGGCCAGGTGCGCGTCCATGCGCTGCGGCAGCGTCTCCACGCCCTGGATCAGGTTCCAGGCGGACTGGGGCGCCAGGGCGGGGCCGATGTCCCGCAGCTGCTCGGTGCGCAGCCGGGTCAGGAATCCGTACTCCCCGAAGTTCCCCCACCAGGTGACGTCGTTGTACGTGGGCACCGGCTCCGTCATGGACGGGAAGTTGCCGTTCGCCCAGTCGAAGCGGCCGGACTCGACGACGACGCCGCCCAGCGTGGTGCCGTGCCCGCCCAGGAACTTGGTGGCCGAGTGGATGACGATGTCCGCCCCGTGCTCGATCGGACGGACCAGGTACGGCGGGGTCATGGTCGAGTCGACGACCAGCGGCACGCCGGCCTCGTGCGCGACCGCCGCCAGGCCCTCCAGGTCCGCGACGTCGCCGGAGGGGTTGGCAACGACCTCCGTGTAGACGGCCTTGGTGCCCGGGCGCACCGCCGCCCGGTAGTCGGCGGGGTCGGTGCCGGGGACGAACGTGGTCTCGATCCCGAAGCGGCGCAGGGTGACGTCCAGCTGGGTGACCGTGCCCCCGTAGAGCTGGGCGGAGGCCACGATGTGGTCCCCGGCCTGGGCGAGCGCGGCGAACACGAGGAACTCGGCGGACATGCCGGAGGCGGTGGCCACGGCGCCGATGCCGCCCTCGAGGGACGCGACGCGCTCCTCGAACGCCGCGACGGTCGGGTTGCCGATGCGGGAGTAGATGTTGCCGTACTTCTGCAGGGCGAACAGGTTGGCGGCGTCGTCGGCGTCCTTGAAGACGAACGAGGTGGTCTGGTAGATCGGGACCGCACGGGCGCCGTGCTCGGCGTCGGGGGTGCCCCCGGCGTGCAGGGCGCGGGTGCGGAACCCGAACTGGTGGTCGGCCATGGGGAAGCTCCTCGTGCGAGTGGTGCCGCTGGACGGTCCCGGGCGTCAGGAGGGTCCCGGCGGGGGTGCCGGGGGTGCGGTGCCCCATCGGTCCTGGCGGTAGCACCGTGCGGTCTGCGACGTCGACCACGGTTGCTGCGGCGTCGTCGGTCCAGGTCCCTCGGCCGCTCGGGATGGCTGCCTCCCATTGTGCTGCCCGGGGCCGCCCCGCGCCAACCGCCGGCCCGGGGCGGCGCCGCCCGCACCCCGGGCGGGCCGGCCGGAGCGCTATGATCTGCGCCATGCGCGGAAGGCGCCCGCCTTTCCCGCGCCCACGACGCTGCGGAGGACCTGGTGACGAGGACACGGCACTACACCATCGACGTGATCGCCGGTGACGGCATCGGCCAGGAGGTCATGCCGTCCGCGCTGCGCTGCGTCGACGCGCTGGCGCAGGCGCACGGCTTCACCGTCGACTGGCGCGAGCGGGGGTGGGGCTCCGACCACTACCGGGCCCACTCCCGGATGATGCCCGTCGACGGCATCGAGCAGCTCGCCTCCGGCGACGGCGTCCTGCTCGGGGCGGTGGGCGCCCCGGACATCCCCGACGACGTCACCCTGTGGGGCCTGCTGATCCCCATCCGCCGCGAGTTCCACCAGTACGTCAACCTCCGGCCGATCCGGATCCTCCCGGGCGTGACCTCGCCCCTGCGCGGGCTCGACGAGCTGGACCTCGTCGTCGTCCGCGAGAACATCGAGGGCGAGTACTCCGAGGTCGGCGGCCGGCTCTACCGCGGCCGGCCCGAGGAGATGGCCGTCCAGGAGTCCGTGTTCACCCGCGCCGGCGTCACCCGGATCGCCCGCTACGCCGCCGAGCTGGCCCAGCGCCGCACGGGCCGGCTGGTCTCGGCCACGAAGTCCAACGGCATCATCCACACCATGCCGTTCTGGGACGAGGTCGTGGAGGCCACGGTCGCCGAGTACCCGGGCGTGACGGTCGAGAAGGTCCTCATCGACGCGCTGGCCGCCCGGATGGTCCTCAAGCCGCGGAGCGTCGACGTGATCGTCGCCTCCAACCTCTTCGGCGACATCCTCTCCGACCTCGCCGCCGGGGCCGCCGGCTCGATCGGTGTCGCCCCCAGCGCGAACCTGAACCCGGAGAAGACCCACCCGTCCATGTTCGAGCCGGTGCACGGCTCCGCCCCCGACATCGCCGGACAGGGCATCGCCAACCCCGTGGGCACGATGTGGGCGGCCGCCATGATGCTGGACCACCTCGGGGAGACCGGGGCGGCCCGGCACCTGGAGTCCTCCTTCGAGCAGACCATGGCCGGCGGCACCCTGACCGGGGACCTCGGCGGGACGGCGAGCACGGAGCAGTTCACGCAGGCCGTGCTGGCCCGGTGCACCGACGCCCCCTGACGCAGGAGGTGGCACGACCAGGGGGGCCCGTGGACACCACGGGCCCCCCTGCGCCGGGACGAGGACGGGCTAGATCACCAGGCCCAGGGCGAAGGGCCCGATGAGCACGGTGAAGATCGTGATCAGGATGACGCCCACGATGTTGAGGACGATGCCGCCGCGCACCATCTCGGCGATCTTGACCTGGCCGGTGGCGAAGACGATGGCGTTGGGCGGGGTGCCCACGGGGAGCATGAACGCGCACGTGGCCGCCAGCGCCGCCGGGATGAGCAGCGTCATGGGGTCCACCCCGATGCCGACGGCGACGCCGCCCAGGATCGGGATGAACGTGGCCGCCGTGGCGGTGTTGGACGTGATCTCGGTCAGGAGCAGGACGATCGTGACCACCGCCGCGAGCAGCAGGACGATCGGCAGCGCGCCGAGCCCGGAGACCTGCGCGCCGAACCAGGCGTCCAGGCCCGTGCCGGCCACGGCCGCGGCGAGCGACAGGCCGCCGCCGAAGAGCAGGAGCACGCCCCACGGGAGGCCCTCCTCGGCGTCCTTCCACTCCAGGGTCATGTTGCCCTGCTTGTCGCCGGGGAGCAGGAAGAGCAGCACGCCGGCGCCGATGGCGACCACCGTGTCGTCGAAGAGGTCCAGCCAGGGCAGCTGCTCGCCGATGGTGCCGATGCCGGACAGCAGCCCCGGGACGATCCAGAAGAACGCGGCGATGACGAACACGGCCAGCACGGTCTTCTCGCCCTTGCTCATGGGCCCCAGGGCGGCGATCTCCTCGTTGATCAGCTCCTTGCCGCCGGGCACCTCCGCCAGGTTGAAGCGGAAGATGACGCGGGTGATGAGCAGCCAGGCGAGGCCGATGAAGACCACCACGATCGGCACGCCGAGCATCATCCACTGCGCGAAGCCCACGGTCCGGTCCAGCTCGTCGCTGATGTAGCCGGCCACGATGGCGTTGGGCGGGGATCCCAGCAGGGTGCCGAGGCCGCCGATGGTGGCGGCCCAGGCGATCGCCAGGACCAGGGCCACGCCGAACAGGCGCACGTCGCGATCGTCGATGACGTCGCTGATGGCCTTGCCGCCGCGGATGTCCTCGCCCATGGCCTCGGTCTCGGCCCGGGTGCCGGCGTTGCGGCTGTTCTCGACCACCAGGGTCAGCACGGACAGCCCGATCGGCAGCATCATCAGCGTGGTCGCGGTGTTGGAGACCCACATGGAGAGGAAGGCTGTGGAGATCATCAGGCCGAGGATGATCTGCCGCGGGTGGGTGCCCACCCGGCGCAGGGTCAGCAGCGCGATCCGGCGGTGCAGGTTCCACTTCTGCATCGCGATCGCGATCAGGAAGCCGCCGAGGAACAGGAACACGATCGGGTTGGCGTAGGGTGCGGTCGTCTCGGCCACGGTGAGCGCCGTGAGCACCGGGAAGAGCACGATGGGCAGCAGCGAGGTGATGGACAGCGGCACCGCCTCGGTCATCCACCAGACCGCCATCAGCGTGGCGACCGCACCCACCACCCGGGCGTCGGCCGAGACGTCCGCGCCGCCGAGCAGGAACCAGACCAGGAAGGCCAGCAGCAGGCCGAGGCCGCGGAAGAGCCAGGTCTTCGCCGCCGGGCGGGCAGGTTCGCGGTCGTCGGGCTCGTAGTCGAACTCGCCCTGCTCGGGGACGATCTTTCCGGGGCGCTCGCTCATGTGATCCACCTCATGGTCTCGGGGGCGTGCCCGAAAGGTAGCAGTCACGTCACCGGGCGGCAAGGCGCGCCGCGCCGGGTCATCCGGGGTCCGGGGCGTCCCTGCTCCGGCGCGGGAAACGGTTGCGCAGGTTCTCCTGCGCCACCGCGGAGAGGTTCTCGATCGGCAGCCCGGCCGGGCAGACCTCCACGCAGTCGCCGAGCAGGGAGCAGGGCCCGAACTGCTCCTCGGAGGCGTCGATCACCCGGGCGGAACGCTCCCGGCGCTCGGCGTCGTCCTTGGCCAGCGGCGGCAGCTCCCGCAGCATCGTGCCCACGAACAGCTGGCCGGACCCGTTGGGGCAGGACGCCACGCACGCCCCGCAGCTGATGCAGCCGCCGTTGGCCAGGGCTTTCATCGCCACCGGGAACTTGCCCGCCTTCGCCACGAGGCGCAGCGCCTTCTTGTCCACGGAGAGGTCCCGCTTGACCGGGAAGGACGCCGCCCGCAACGGCTCGATGCGCACGCGGTCCCCGTCCCGGTAGGCCCCCAGGTGCTGCATGCAGCTCGCGGCGTTGCGCTCGGGGCCGTGCGCCACGCCGTCGACCGTCACCCCGCACTTGCCGCAGACCCCTTCGCGGCACCCGTCGTCGAAGACCACCGGGTCCTCTCCGGCGGCCTCCAGCTGCGCGTTGATCCGGTCGAGCAGCTCGAGCACGGTCATGTCCGGGCTCGCGTCCGGGACGTCGTAGGCCGTGAAGTCCCCGGGCTCCTCCGGGGAGGGCTGGCGCCACACGTCCACGGTCAGGGAGAAGGTGCTCACTCGCTCGGGTCCTTGTCGTCTCGAAGAAAGTCGTCTCGAAGAAGGTCGTCCTGCAGGACGTCGTCCCGCAGCAGGGCGTCCCGCGGGAGGTCGTCCCGCAGGCGGGGAAGGGCGGCCACGGGGCTCAGCGCACCGCGCGGGTCAGCACGGCCACCGGGATCGTGGTGTTGCCGGCGGCCACCGCGGCGCCGAACGCGTTCGCGGCGATCCGCAGCCGCCGCTGGAAGCGCCGGTCACCGCCCACGCCCACGTCATTGGCGATCTCCGGGATGCCGTGCACCAGGTGGGCGGCCAGCGCCGCCATGGACAGGGCGTAGGCGGCGGCCACCGGCGGGCGGGAGAGGCTGGCCACGAGGTTGGCGTGGGCGCTGCCGTGCTCGAAGCCCCGGGCCGCGGCGGGCCGGGCGCCCAGGGTCAGGTCGAGCACGTGGAAGAGGGTGAACAGCCCGAGCACGCCGCCCGTGCTGCGCATCGAGCGCTTCGCCACCGTCCACGGGGAGCGACGACGGCCCCGCGGACGCCGGCCGGTGCGCGGCAGCAGCGTCCCGTTCGCCGCCCAGGACCGCGCGGTGAGCACCGCGGCGGCGCCCGTGTGGACCACGAGGCCGGCTGCGAGCACGCCGCGGGCCGCCCAGAGCACCGTGCCGCGCGGCAGCACGGGGGCGCCCGCCGTGCGGAGGAGCTCGGCGTAGGCGTCGAACTTCTGCGCGCCCTGGTAGACCTTCAGGTTCCCCAGCATGTGCACCAGCACGTAGCCCGAGAACAGGGCGCCGGAGGCGGCCATCGCGAGCTTGAGGTCGGTGTTCGGCAGGGCGGGCAGCAGCCCGTCCGGCGCGGAGCGGGCCGTGCCTGCGGGGCGGGGGGAGTCGTTCACGGCATTCATCCTAGGGGCGGTGCGGGCTGAGACGTCACAAGTCTCAACGTCCTTGCGGAGGGGGTCGCGGACCGTCACGGAGCCGCGCCGAGGGGTCGTTTCCCGCCTCCGCGGCGGCGCGAGGGGTCGTTTTCCGCCGGTGCGAGCAGCTCATTCCGACCGAAAGCGACCCCCCGCGGCCGGAGGAGCGCCGGAAGCGACCCCTCGCGGCGGGGGCTAGCGCCGTGCGGCCAGGACGTCGGCGATGCGCTCGAGGGACTCCTCGTTCTGCAGCGAGGACCGGTCGCCGAGGGGGGCGCCCTCCCACAGCTGCGCGAGCAGCCGCCGGGTGATCTTCCCGGACCGGGTCTTCGGCAGGTCGGGGACCGCCACGACCGCCCGCGGCTTGGCGATCGGCCCGATCTCGTGCGCCACGTGCTCGCGCAGGGCAGCGGTCAGCTCCTCCGCCGGGACCCGGGCGGCCTCGGGGGTCAGCACCACGTAGGCGAGCACCGCGTGCCCGGTCAGCTCGTCGCGCACCGGTGCCGCGCCGGCCTCCACCACCCACGGGTGGGTGACGAGCGCCGACTCGATCTCGATGGTGGACAGCCGGTGCCCGGAGACGTTGATGACGTCGTCGACCCGCCCCAGGATGTAGATGTCCCCCTCCTCGTCGTAGCGGGCGCCGTCCCCGGCGAGGAACCAGCCCTGCTCGGCGTAGGCCTGCCAGTAGGAGGAGAGGTAGCGCTGCGGGTCGCCCCACACGGTGCGGGCCATCGAGGGACCGGTCCGGTCCACCACCACGAAGCCCTGCACCCCGGGCGGGACCGTCTCCCCGGCCTCGTCGACCACGCGGGTGGAGATCCCCGGGACCGCCCGGGTCGCGCAGCCGGGCTTGAGCGCGGTGCGCGGGGCTCCGTCGTCGAACGTCCCCGGGGGCGCGAACTGGGGGTCGTGCGGCCGCGGGGACATCACGGTGGCGCCGGTCTCGGACTGCCACCACGTGTCCACGAACGGCACCTCGTCCCTGCCCAGCTGCGCGCGCAGCCAGCGCCAGGCCTCGGGGTTGATCGACTCGCCCACGGAGCCGAGCAGCCGGATCGAGTTGAGGTTGTAGAGCGGCGGGACGCCCTTCGGGAACGCGCCCATCAGGGAGCGGATCAGCGTGGGCGCCGTGTAGTAGGCGGTGACCCCGTAGCGCTCGACCACCTCGAAGTGCCGGCCCCAGTGCGGGGTGTTCGGGGTGCCCTCGTAGATCACCTCGGACACGCCGTTGACCAGCGGCCCGTAGATCTCGTAGGTGTGCGCGGTGACCCACGCGAGGTCCGCGGTGCACCAGTGGACGGTCGAGTCCACCTTCGCGGGGTCGTTGACGGTGGCCAGCTCGTCCGGGCGCAGCACGCCGTCCTCGTCCTCGACGTCGGGCAGCAGGTCGAACAGCAGCGCGTGGGTGTAGGCGGTCTGCACGAGGTAGCCGCCCATCGTGTGCACCAGGCCCTTGGGCCGTCCGGTGGTCCCGGAGGTGTAGATGATGAACAGCGGCGTCTCGGCGTCGAACGCCTCGGGCACGTGCACGTCGGACTGGTCGGCGATCAGCTCGTGCCACCACACGTCCCGCCCGCGCGTCCACGGGACCGCGTCCTCCTCCTTGGAGTGCGTCCCCCGGGTGCCCCGCGGCAGGTCCGTGCGTCCGGGCCGGGAGGTGCGGCGCACGACGACGACGTGCTCGACCGCGTTGTCACCGCTGCAGGCCTCGTCGGCCACGGCCTTCACGGGCACCACGGCGCCGCGCCGGTGCTGCCCGTCCGTGGTCACGAGGACCTTGGCGCCGGTGTCCTCGACGCGAAAGCGCAGCGCCTCGGCGGAGAACCCGCCGAAGACCAGGGAGTGCACCGCGCCGATGCGGGCGCAGGCCAGCGTGATGATGACGGTCTCCGGGATGACGGGGAGGTAGATCACCACCCGGTCGCCCTGCTCCACGCCCAGGGCGAGCAGGGCGTTGGCGGCGCGGGAGACCTCCCGCTGCAGGTCGGCGTAGGTGTAGACCAGCCGGTCCCCGGGCTCTCCCTCGAAGTACAGGGCCACGTGGGCGCCGCGGCCGGCCTCGACGTGGCGGTCCACGCAGTTGTGGGCCACGTTGAGCCTGCCGCCCTCGAACCACGCGATCTCCGGGACCGACCAGGTGGGGCCGCCCTGCTCGTCCGTCCCGAGCCGCCGCGGGGCCTCGAAGCGGTGCGCGGTGGTCCACGGCCGCGCCCAGTCGAGGCGCGACGCCTGCGCCTCCCAGAAGGCGATCCGGGCCTCGTCCGAGACCAGGGCGGGATTGGGGGTGGGGGAGGAGGGGTCGCTCCAGCTGAAGCTCACGGTGCTGCTGTCCTTTCCGGCCGGCACGGACGACGGTTCCACTGTGCCAGGCGCACGTGTCAGGCCCATTTCTTGGCGGCCCACTTCTCGAAGACCCCCAGCAGCGCGTCCGTCGCCTTGCCGAGCACCGCGAGCAGCACGATGGCGAGGAGCAGGCGGTCGGTGCGGCCGTTGTTCTGCGAGTCGGTGAGCAGCCAGCCCAGGCCCATGGAGGCGCCCAGCAGCTCGGCGGCCACGAGGAACAGCCACGCCTGGGCCAGGGCCAGGCGCAGCCCCGAGATGACCGACGGCATGACGGCCGGCAGCTGCACCGCGGTGAGCAGGCGCAGCCCGTGCAGCCCGAACGCCCGCGCCGCCTCGATGAGGTTGCGGTCCACGTGCTGCAGGGCCGCGGAGACGGTGGTGTAGACCGGGAAGAACGCGCCGATGGCCACCAGCGTGACCTTGGAGTCCTCGCCGAGGCCGATCCACAGCAGCAGCAGCGGCACCCACGCCAGGGACGGCACCGCCCGGAACGCCCCGATCGTGGGGCCCACCAGTGTGGAGCCCCAGCGGGAGAGGCCGATGAAGGACCCGGCCACGAGGCCGAGCCCGGCGCCGATCAGGAAGCCGATCAGCACGCGCTGGGTCGAGATGCCCACGTGGGTCCACAGGTCCCCGCCGGCCAGCAGGCCGATCCCGGCCTCGAGCACCGCGAGCGGGGCCGGCAGCTGCACGGCGCTGAAGACCCCGGCGGTGGACAGCACGTGCCACAGCAGCAGCAGCGCGGCGGGCAGCAGCAGGCCCAGGCCGGTGCGCAGCAGCGGCCGCCGCCGGGGGGCCGCGGCGGGGGCGTCGTCGAACCGCTCCGCCTCCTCGGCGGGGGACAGGGGCTGCGTCACTGCCCGGCCCCGACCAGCTCGGCCGCGCGGGACGCGTCGGCGTTCTCGGCGTAGGAGCTCTCCACGATGCTCCCGAGCGCCTCGTCGATCTGCTCCTGGCCGGCCACGTCGTCGGACTCCACGAAGATCGGCCCGACCTTCTCGAGGACCGCCAGCTGCTCGTCGCCCGGCACGTGGTCGATGTCCAGGTTGGTGCGCTCGAGCACCTTCTCGGCCACGGACAGCTCGATCCCGGCCGCCTCGGCGAGCAGCTGCGCGGTCTCCTCCGTGTTCTCCTGCGCCCACTGCCGGGCGTAGGCGTAGACGTCCACCACGGTCTGGGCGGCCTCGGGCTGCTCCTCGAGGAAGCTCTCGTGGGCGTTGAGGAAGCCGTAGGTGTTGAAGTCGACGTTGCGGTAGAACAGCTCCGCGCCGTTCTCCTCCGCGGCGGCCATGATCGGGTCGAGCCCGGACCAGGCGTCCACCTGGCCGTTCTCCAGGGCGGCGCGGCCGTCGGCGTGCTGCAGGTTCTGGATCGTGACGTCCCCGGCGTCCACACCGGCCTCGTCGAGGGCCTGGAGCAGGAAGAAGTACGGGTCGGTGCCCTTGGTCGCGGCCACGGTGCGGCCCTCGAGGTCCGCGACCTCCTGCACCTCGCTGCCGGCGGTGGTGACCAGGGCGGACCACTCCGGCTGCGAGTAGAGGTCGATCACCCGGATCGGGGTGCCGTTGCTGCGGGCCAGCAGCGCCGCGGAGCCCGCGGTGGAGCCGATGTCCACCGCCTCCGCACGCAGCGCCTCGTTGGCCTTGTTCGACCCGGCGGACTGCACCCACTCCACCTCGATGCCCTCCTCGGCGAACGCGGTCTCGAGCCAGCCCTTCTCCTTGATCACCACGGAGAGCGGGTTGTAGGTGGCCCAGTCCACGCGGACGGTGCCGTCCCCGGCGGCCTCCGCGGGCGGCTCACCGGAGCCCTCACCGGCCATGCACCCGGTCAGGCCCAGGGCCAGGACGGCGGCGAGTGCGGGGACGGTGCGGACGGAGCGCTGGGGCAGGGGCATGGCGGAGCCTTTCGTGGTGGACGGACGGTGCCGGGCGGCGCGGGCGGGTGCCGCCGCTGGTCCGGGGAGGGGAGTCGGGGTGGGGGCGGGCCGCGTCAGCGGGTCGCGGGGTGGTGGGTGTCGACGCCGAGGTGGCCGAGGAGCTGCACGCGCAGCTCGGCGAGGACCTCGGAGGCCCGGTCCCGGGGGCGCTCGCCGGGGACGGCGAGGATCGTGCTGATCGAGGCCGGGGCGGTGGGCCCGGTCCGGCCCAGGACCACGATCCGGTCCGCGAGCTGCAGCGCCTCGTCGACGTCGTGGGTGACGAGCAGGACGGTGGTGGGCTGGGCCGCGTGGATCGTGAGCAGCAGGTCCTGCATCTGCAGGCGGGTCAGGGCGTCGAGCGCGCCGAAGGGCTCGTCGAGCAGCAGGACCCCGGGATTGCGGGCCAGGGCCCGGGCCAGGGACGCGCGCTGGGCCATGCCGCCGGAGACCGCGCGGGGACGGTGGCCGGCGTGCGCGGTGAGCCCCACCAGGCGCAGCAGGTCGTCGATCACGGCGTCCCCCTCGTCCCGGGGGAGTCCGCGGGGCAGGCCCAGGCGGACGTTCTCGCGCACCGAGCGCCACGGCAGCAGGCGGGGCTCCTGGAAGGCGACCGCGCAGCGCGGGTCGATGCCGGACACGGGGGTGCCGTCGATGAGCACCCGTCCGGCCGAGGCGGTGTCGAGCCCCGCGGCGGCCCGCAGCAGCGTGGACTTGCCGCACCCCGAGGGCCCCAGGACCGCCAGGACCTCGCCGGGCCGGGCCGTGACGTCGACGTCCTGCAGGACGTAGTGGGTCTCGCGGCCGGACGGGAAGGCCTTGCCGACGCGCTCGAAGGCCACGGAGAAGGCGCGCTTCGCGGTGCCCGGTGCGGTGGCCGGCGCAGAGCCCAGCAGGGAAGTGCTCATGATCAACTCCATCGGTCCTGGCATTAGCACCTCGCACGGAGGATCAGACGGATCCGTGCCGGTTGCTGCGACGTCGACGAGCCAGGTCTCTCAGCCGCTCCGGATGGTTACACCACCAATTGAACGTCCTCGGCGTGTTCCCTGGCAAATCCGTCGCATCCGTGGTGATCGCGACACATCGCTGGCACGGGAGCCCTCCGTGCCCCACCATGGACCCATGACGAGCCGCAGAAGCCCGGCCCGGGCGGACCTGGTGCGCGACGCCTGCGCGGCGTTCGGCGCGGTCCTCGACGGGCTCGGCGACGACGACTCCTGGGCCGCCACGGGCTGCCCGGGGTGGTCGGTCCGGGACCTCACCCACCACTGCGCGATGGACGCCCTGCGGGGGCTGGTCGCGCTGCACACGCCCACCACCGCCCGCCCCGACCGGGACGCCGCGACCTACTGGACCGACTGGGGCGGCGATCCCGCGGGGGCCGCCGAGGCCCGGCGCCACACCCGCGTGGCCGCGTCCATGGTCCTGGACTGGGAGCCGGTGCGCGCCCTCCACCGCGAGACCACCCGGGCGCTCGTGCACGCCGCGCAGCACTGCGGCGACGGCGCGGTCCGCACCCAGGGGCACGTGCTGGGCGTCGAGGACCTGCTGAGCACCCTCGCGGTGGAGGCCACGGTCCACCACCTGGACCTGATCCAGCACCTGGACGGCTCCCCGGGTCCCGCCGTGGACGGGCTCGCCGAGGTCCGCCGGGTCCTCACCGACCTGTGGGAGCGGGAACCGCTCGAGCACTGGAGCGACGAGCACTTCGCCCGCGTGGGCACCGGCCGGGCGGAGCTGACCGCCCAGGAGCGTGCGGAGCTGGGCGCGCACGCGGACCTCCTGCCGCTCTTCTCCTGACCCTCCCCCCTCCGCGAGGTCGCCGACACGTGCAATCCCGCGGAGGAAGAAGGAGGGGGAACGGGTTCCGTGCCAGGCTGGGGGCATGAGCCGCAACGACCCCGCCGTCATCGACCGCCTCATGACACGGCCCGGCCGGTGGGCCGTGGTGGGGCTGACCGGCAACACGGCCCGTCCGGCGCACTCGGTGGCGAAGCGGATCCGGGACGACCTCGGCATGACGATCGTCCCGGTCAACCCGAAGGGCGAGCCGGTGCACGGCGAGCCCGGCCACCGCACGCTCGCCGAGGTCCCGGGGCCGATCGACGTGGTGGACTGCTTCGTGAACTCCCGCCGCGTCGGCGCGGTGGTGGACCAGGCCATCGCCGTGGGCGCCGCCGCGGTGTGGCTGCAGCTGGGCGTCGTCGACGAGGACGCCGCCGCCCGGGCGGAGCGGGCCGGCCTCGACGTGGTCATGGACACCTGCCCCCTGATCGAGCTCCGGTCCCTGCTCCGGCGGGGCTGGACCCTGGACCCGGGCCGGACCCCGCCGCTCGCCCCGCCCGGCTGAACGACCCGGCTGAGCGACCCGGCGGAGCCGCCCGAACCGGGTGGGCGCAGGCCCGATGCGGGCCGGGACCGTCCCCGTGCGGCGGGACCGCACAGGGGTTGCACCCGGTCAGGGGCCACCCGCTAAGCTGTCCCCCGACGACGATGACGAGTCCCGACACGAAGCTCTGGCTGGTCGGGCGGCAACCCTCTCCCGTAGCGGGGTGCCCCAGATGAACATCGGGCCGCGGTGCACGTGTTCCGCGGCAAGTACGGCGCCCACCAGTGCGTCGGACCCGCGGGCAGGTCTCCACGACGCACGGGCGCGGGTCGGCATCGACCCGGGAGGAACACCCCATGAGCAAGCGCATCGCCCTGAACGCCTTCGACATGACCTGCGTGGGCCACCAGGCCCCCGGTCTGTGGAAGCACCCCCGCTCCCGGGCGGACGAGTACAACACGATCGAGTACTGGACGGACGTCGCCCAGGTCCTGGAGAAGGGGCTCTTCGACGCGCTGTTCCTCGCGGACGTCGTCGGGTACTACGACGTCTACCAGAACTCCGCGGCCCCGGTGATCCGGGACGCCACCCAGATCCCGGTCAACGACCCCTTCATGCAGATCTCCGCGATGGCGGCCGTGACGAAGCACCTCGGCTTCGGCGTGACGAGCGCGATCACCTACGAGCAGCCGTACCCGCTCGCCCGGAAGTTCGCGACCCTCGACCACCTCACGAAGGGCCGGATGGGCTTCAACGTGGTGACGTCCTACCTGAAGTCGGCCGCCGAGAACCACGGGCTGACGGAGCAGATCTCCCACGACGAGCGCTACGAGATCGCCGAGGAGTTCATGGAGGTCTGCTACAAGCTCTGGGAGGGCTCCTGGGAGGACGGCGCGGTCCGGCGCGACCGGGTCAACGGGGTCTTCGCCGACCCGGCGCTCGTCCACCCGATCCAGCACCACGGCAGGTACTTCGACGTCCCCGGCATCGGGCTGACCGAGCCGTCCCCGCAGCGCACGCCGCTGATCTTCCAGGCCGGGGCCTCCTCCCGCGGGCGGGCGTTCGCCGGCCGCCACGCGGAGGCGGTGTTCGTGGGCGGCATCCGCCCGGACCTGACCCGGGTGGTGACCGACAAGCTGCGCGACGAGGCGGAGGCCGGCGGGCGGAACCGGGACGACCTCAAGATCTTCGCCATGCTGCACGTGATCGTCGACGAGACCGACGCGAAGGCCGAGCAGAAGCGCCGCGACTACGAGCGGTACGCGGACACCGACGGCGCGCTGGGCCTCGTGGGCGGCTGGTCCGGGCTGGACCTGGGCCGCTACGACGAGAACGACGTCCTGGAGTACATCAAGACCGACTCGATCCAGTCCTTCCTGACCCCCTTCACCACGGCCGACCCGCACAAGAAGTGGACGATCAAGGAGGTCGCCAAGCACATCTCGATGGGCGGCATGGGCGTGCCGATCGTCGGGTCCCCGCAGACCGTGGCCGACGAGCTCGAGCGGTGGATCGACGAGGGCGGGCTGGACGGCATCAACCTCGCCTACCACGTGTCCCCGGGCTCGTTCGAGGACTTCGTGGAGTGGGTCGTGCCGGAGCTGCAGAAGCGCGGCCGCTACCGCACCGGCTACGAGGGCACCACGCTGCGCGAGAACCTCTACGGCAAGGGGCAGACCAAGGTGCTCGGCACCCACCCCGCCGCCGCGTTCCGGGGCGCCTACGCGGGCAGGCCCTCCGCCGCGGACACCCCCGCCCGCCAGCTGGCCCTCTGACCCCCGTCCCCTGACCCCGCGGCTCCGCCGGGAGCACGGGGCAGGGCACGGACGAGGGGCCCCCGCGTGCGGGGGCCCCTCGTCCGTGCCGCGTCAGGACGCCGGTGCGGCGCTCCAGCGCAGCAGGGCCGCGACGTCCGTGCCGTGGGGCAGCGCCCCCGGCGGCACGAAGACGGGGCGGCCGTCGGTCAGCACCGCGGCGCGCACCAGCGCGGCGTCGGCGGAGACCCGGCCCAGCACGCCGGCGCCCACGGCCTCCGACTCCTCCAGGGCGATCCACGGCTCGGCGTCCAGGGCGATGAGCTGCTGCTCCGTGTCCAGGTGGGTGTCGTCGATCAGCAGCGTCTCCGCCTGGGCCTGCTGCAGGGCGGAGACCACGGGCGCCATCCCCGAGACGGCGGTGGGGTCCGCGCGTCCCTGCTGCTCGGCGAGCCGCTCGAGCAGCGCCTGCTGGCGGTGCGCCACGACCTCCGCCACGCGCTCCTCGACCTGGTGGTCGAAGTCGGCGGACTTGCTGCCCTCCGCCCGGGTGTTGGCGTCCACGACGCTCAGCATCCCCCGGCTCGCCTTGGACAGCTGCTCCTCGACCAGGCCCCGGGCCCGCAGGTCCCCGGCCAGGACGACGAGCTGGGCCCCGCTCTCGGCCACGACCTTGTCGATCTGCTCGGCCACCTGCTCGGTGTTGCGCCGCCACACGTCCTCCGTGTGCCGCTGCCAGCGCCCCTGCGACCAGCCGCCCCCGGGGAACTTCTTCAGGTGCTCGGTCTCGCCCTCGATCTGCTGCTCGTCCGCGGCCCGGACGCGGCTGGCGTGCTGGAGGCAGATCTCGCCGCCGTCCCGGCCCACCTCGGCGACCACGTACGGGAAGTCGTCCGGGCGGTGCCGGAACAGGGGAGTGAGATCGGGGACGTCCTCCACCTGGACGACACCGCTGCCGGCCCGGGGCCCGGGGAGGACCTCGTCGATCTCCACGGTGCCTCCGCGCACCAGCAGGTACCGGCACACCGGGTCCGGCACGCCCTCGGCCGGGCGCACGGCGGCCTCCACCGCGGCGAGGTCGGCCTTGCTCGCACCCTGGCGCTCCAGCTCTCGGCAGATGTTCTCCGGAAGCACGTCGATGGCGTGCAGCGAGTCGACGGTGCCGGTGCTGATGTCCGTGTACACGGTGCACCAGGGGCCCTTGCTCTTGAACAGTTCGGCGTAGCGGTGGAATCGGCTCGTCATGATCGACAACTCCTGCTGTTGAGCGGTGCTTCCTGTGGTGCAGACCACGTTATCCGACCACCAGGGGGCTGGGAACAGACGACCCGACGAGTAGGGTCGGAGGCACACGACCGGCCCCACGGCCGGTGGTCCCGCAGGTCCCACGACGCAGGAGGCAGTCATGAGCGACGTACCCGAGTACGACGAGGCCGACCGGCTCGAGCAGTCGATCGACGCCGATCAGCAGGATCTCGACGACCAGGACGAGGAGGCTCCGGTGCACGCGCCCGACCGCTCGGAGGCGTCCTCCCTCGAGGCGAACCCCGACGACCTCGTGGAGCAGGACCAGGAGGTCGTGCTCGACGAGCCGCAGGAGGTCTCCACGCTCGAGGAGGAGTGAGCCGCGCACCGCGCGGGGGCAAGGACCCCGCGCGGTGCGTCACACCGCGGACCAGCCGCCGTCCGAGGGCATGATCACGCCGTTGACGTTGGAGGCGTCGTCGCTCGCGAGGAAGGCGATGACGGCGGCGACCTGCTCTGCCGTGGCCGTGGCGCCGGGGGCGACCGCGTTGGTGCGGATGCCGTCCGCGGCGTGCATGAGGGCGGTGCTCTTCGTCAGCCCGGCCACGGCGTGCTCGGAGGCGGTGTAGGCCGCGCCCGCGGCGGAGCCGCGCAGGGCCGCCTCGGAGGCCACGTTGACGATCGCGTCCCGTCCGGAGGCCCGGAGCAGCGGGATCGCCGCGCGGGCCACGGCGCCGCCCTCTTCATGGTGGTGCGGAACGGGCCCGGAAAAACTTCCCGGAAAAAATGTGACCTGCTGCATCCACGGAGGGGTCCACGGCGGTAGTACGGGTGCAAGGTCGATTCCGCTTCCGCCAGGGAGCCCGTTCAAGGAGCAGTTACCATGCGCAAGACCCTTTCCGCCGCAGCAGTCCTCGGCCTCGGTGCCGGTGCCCTCAGCATGAGCCCGGCGTTCGCCGCCGAGCACGCCGAGCTCTCCGTGCTCCACGGCGTCCCCGACACCGTCGTGGACGTCTACGTCAACGGTGAACTCACCCTCGACGACTTCGAGCCGGGCACCCTGGCCGGCCCGCTGGAGCTGCCCGCCGGCAGCTACGACCTGGCCATCACGGCCCCCGACGCCGCCGACGCCTCGGAGCCGATCATCGGTCCCGTCACCGCCGATCTGCAGACCGGGATGAGCTACACGGCCGCGGCCCACCTCGACGCCGAGGGCAACCCCACGGCCGCGCTGTTCACCAACGACATGTCCGAGATCGAGGCCGGGAAGTCGCACCTGACCGTCCGGCACGTGGCCGCGGCCCCGGCCGTGGACGTCCTCGCGGGCGACCAGGCGATCATCACCGGGCTCGAGAACCCGAACGAGGAGACCCTCCCGGTCGACGCCGGCACGGTCTCGGCGTCCGTGGCCGCCGCGGGCACCACCGAGCCCGTCATCGGCCCCGCCGATCTCGAGCTCGCCGAGGGCACCCACAACATCGTGTACGCGTGGGGCTCCCTCGAGGCCGGGAACCTGGACCTCGCCGTCCAGACCCTGGAGGGCATGGAGCAGGCGCCCGAGGCCGTGCCGGGCGGCCAGTCCGGCCTCGCGGCCCAGGAGCAGCGCACGATGCTGACCGCCGGCCTCGCGGCCGCCGGTGCGCTCGGGCTGATCGGCGCGGCGTACGGTGCCCGCCGGGTGCTCGCGGGGAACCGCCGGTAGTGAGCGGTCCTGACAGGCACGGTCCGGGTGCGCGGCAGGCTGCGGCCCACCGCGCGCCCGGACCGACAACTCCCGGCACCCGTCGTCGTCGTCTGGCGGCGGTGGGTGCCGGGGCGGTCGCCTCGGTGTCCCTGCTCGCGGCAGCGGCCGTCACCGCTCTCCCGGAGAGCGGGGCCGTGCCGCCCGCGAACTCCCTGGCGGCGGGACCGTACCAGGGCGAGGAGGCGGTGCCGGCAATTGCCGGCCTCGACCGTCCGGTCTCCGCGGAGGCCCCGGCGCAGTCCGCCGCGGCACCCGCGGAGATCCCGGTCGCTCCCGCCACCCAGGCGCCCGCCGAGAAGGTACCCGCCCCCGTGCGGGTGGTCGTGGACGGCTCCCCGATCGACATGCCGGTGGTCCCGGTGGGGGTCGAGGACAACGGGGCCATGACCATCCCGGACAACCACGTGGAGCTGGGCTGGTACCGGTACGGTCCGTCCCCCGGGGCGGACGAGGGCGCCGCGGTCGTCGCCGGCCACGTCGACACCCTCACCGAGGTCACGCCGATGGCGCAGCTCAAGGACGTGCCGGTCGGGGCGGAGGTCCGCGTGGAGCGCGCGGACGGGAGCGTCCAGCGCTACCGCACCGAGTCCGTCCAGCACGTGCACAAGAAGTCCCTCGCGGAGGCGGACCTGTTCCGCCGGACCGGCGAGCCGGTGCTCCACCTCGTGACGTGCGGCGGGGAGTGGCTCGAGGAGATCGGGGACTACGAGGACAACGTGGTGCTGCGGGCGGTCCCGGTGCCCTGAGCGGCGGAGGGAGGCGAGAGGCGCATGACCGGATGGCCGGGGTCCACTAGGCTGGGCACGACTCGTGCGCCCGGGCACCGCCCGGCCGCCCGCGACCACGACCTCCGCCCCACAAGGAGCCCTTCCACGATGCCGCCGCCGCCCCCGGACTGGGGACCCGAGCTCGACGCCGCGTTCGCCGCGGGGGACGAGCAGGCGCTGAGTGCCGCGTACCGGCACTGCGCCGGGGTCATCCGGGGTCTCGCCCTCCGGGCGCTGCGCGACGACGCGGGTGCCGACGACGTGGTGCAGGAGGTCTTCATCCGGGCGTGGAAGTACCGGTCCGGCTACCGCCCCGAGCACTCCTCGGCCCCCGCCTGGCTCATCGGGATCGCGCGCAACTGCATCGCCGACGCCGCGAGGACCGCCGGCCGCGAGGCGGAGCGGCGCCAGGCGGACGCGGTGCGCACCGACCGGGAGCCGCGGCACGAGGAGTCGGACCTGCTGGTGGACCGGCTCGTGGTGCGGGCGGAGGTCGAGCGGCTCGGGCCCCCGAAGTCGACGATCATGGCGCTGGCGTTCTACGAGGAGCTCACGCACCAGCAGATCGCACAGCACCTGGACCTGCCCCTCGGCACGGTCAAGAGTCATCTGAGGCGCGGCCTCACGAACCTACGAACACGATTGGGAGACGGTCATGGCACACCTGAGTGAGGAGTCGCTGACGCTCCTGGCTCTGGGTGAGGCCCTCGACCCCCAGAGCCGGGAGCACGTCGCCTCCTGCCCGGACTGCACGGCCGAGCTCGCGTCCCTGCAGCGCGTCGTGCACGCCGGCCGGGCCGAGGCGCCCGCCGTGACGGCGCCCGGCCCCGGTGTCTGGGCCGCGATCCACGCCGAGCTGGGCCTCTCCGACGAGGTCGCGGCGGATCCGCTCGCCGGCACCCGGGACGGCGCCCGCGGCGACACCGCCGCCGAGGACAGCGCCGGCACCGTCGGCGCCCCCACGGGCTCCGCGGCCGGCCCGCGGGGCGACGACGGCGCAGGGCGCGGCGGGGCGACCGTCGTCGACCTCGACGCCCGCCGGCGCAGGCCCCGGCGCGGGGTGCCGTACCCCCTGGCCGCCGCCGCGGCCGCCGCGGCGCTGCTCGTGGGCGGCGTCTCGGTCTGGGGCGCGCAGCGCCTGGGCCTTGAGCCGGACCCCACGGTGCTGGCCACGGCGGAGCTCGAGCCCCTCGCCGGCTACACCGCCCGCGGCTCGGCGGAGGTGGACGAGCGCTCGGACGGGACCCGTCAGCTGGTGGTGCGGACCGACCCCGCCGACGTGGACGGGTTCAAGGAGGTCTGGCTGCTCGCCCCCGACGCGCAGCGGATGGTCAGCCTCGGCGTGATGGCAGGGGACGAGGCCGTGTTCGTGCTGCCCGAGAACCTGGACGTCGGCGAGTTCCCGGTCGTGGACGTCTCGAACGAGCCGATCGACGGCGACCCGACGCACTCGGGGGACTCGATCGTGCGCGGCGTCCTGGAGGTCTGAGCGGGGGCTCGGCCCCTCAGAGCAGGGCCGAGGTCAGCCGGGCCACGTTGTCGGCGTACTTGTGCCACAGCGGCCGACGGTTCCACGCGTCGAAGTCCAGCAGGGTGCTGGCCTCGAGGAACTCGGCGACCACCGCATCCATCCGCCGCCGGAAGTCCCGGTCCGCGATGAACACGGAGACCTCGAGGTCCAGGGCGAACGAGCGCTCGTCCATGTTGGACGAGCCGATCACGGAGACGTAGTCGTCCACGAGCACGAACTTGGCGTGCAGCACGGTGGGGGAGCGGTACCGGTAGATCTTCACGCCGGCCTCGACGAGCTCCTGGTAGTAGGAGTTCTGGGCGTGGTAGGCCAGGAAGTGGTCCGAGGTCTCGCCCACGAACAGCCGCACGTCCACCCCGGACTGCGCCTCGGTGGTCAGCGCGTGCATCAGCGACTCGTCCGGGACGAAGTACGGGCTGGCGATGACGATCTGCTCGTTGGCGTTGTAGATCAGATGGTTGAACATGCGCAGGTTG
The DNA here is from genome assembly GCF_006094695.1 of Kocuria rosea. Lineage (NCBI taxonomy): Bacteria > Bacillati > Actinomycetota > Actinomycetes > Micrococcales > Micrococcaceae > Kocuria > Kocuria rosea. The sequence continues at coordinate 793,018 of NZ_CP035103.1, forward strand.
TTCTCCGTCTCGAACCCGGGGCCGGAGGGCACGACCTGGGCGAAGACCGGCCCCTGGGTGTCCGGGAGGTCGCGGGCGGCCTCGTCGAGCAGGAGGTCGCCGGTCTCGGAGTACCAGTCGCTCGTGAACAGGGCGTTGAGCTCGGCGACCACGGGACCGGTGCACTCGAGCATCAGGTCCTTCCACTCGAGGCCCTTCCGGCGGTTCCGGCGCTTGTTGTAGGAGCGGTGGATGATGTTCTGCGACCCGGTGTAGGCCAGGGAGCCGTCGACCACGAGGATCTTGCGGTGGTTGCGCAGGTCGGGCCGCTGCCACTCGCCCTTCCACGGCCGGACGGGCAGCATGCGCTGCCACGGCAGCCCGGCCTCGTCGAAGCGCTTGATCATCCCCCGGTACCCCGGGTAGCCCACGGAGCCGAGGTGGTCGATGAGCACCCGCACCCGCACCCCCCGCCGGTGGGCGCGCACAAGGGACTCCAGGAGGGGACGCGAGGCGTCGTCGATGGCCACGATGTAGAACTCGAAGTGGACGTAGTCCCGGGCCCTGTCCACGGCGTCCGCCATGATCCGCATCGCCTCGTGGTTGTCGGTGAGGATCTCGAAGGAGTTGCCGCCGACCATGGGCAGGGCGCCGAGCTTGTAGTTCAGGGCCGCGGTGGAGGCCACCCACTCGGGCAGCTCCTCGTCCGTGTTGCCCAGGATGTGGAGGTCCGGGGTGTTCTCGCGGATGACGTCGTTCATCTTCGCCTGCATCGCCATCCGCTTCTTCGGCAGCTTGGCGGAGCCGATGGCCAGGAACAGCAGGATCCCCACGTAGGGCAGCAGGAAGATCGCGAGCAGCCAGGCCAGGGCCACGGAGGGCCGCCGATTGTGCGGGATCCAGCCCAGGGCCACCAGGTTGATGAGCAGCCCCAGCACCAGCACGACGATCGTCGCGGTCTCCGGGAGGAGGTGCGCGGGGATGCCGCTGAAGGGGAACAGGGCCGGGATCACCTCGCCAGTCTAGGTTCCGGCGCCGCGCGGTCTACGCGGGGCGCGGCAGGACGTAGTCGGTCTCCGGGCCGGGGGTCTCGCGGTGGACGAAGCCCGCGGCGAGGAGCACCTGCGCGGCCGGCGCGTTGTCCCCGGGCACGCTGGCGCGCACCCCGGTGACCGCGGGGTCCGCGAACGCGACGCCGAGCAGCGCGGTGATGCCCTCCTGCGCGTAGCCCAGGTTCCGGCGGTCCGCGGCGAGGGAGCCCACGATCTCGAGCTCGTCGTCGATCGGCGGGCCCACGAAGCCGGCCGTGCCGACGATCTCGCCGGTCGACTTCTCCACGACGGCCATCCGCGCGTACACGGACTCCGTGAAGAAGTAGCCCCCGGCCATGAGGGACTCGCGGGCGAAGTCCATGTCCTCGGCGGTCGGGAAGCCGTGGGCGAAGTGGGCGCCGTGCTCGCCGGCCGCCACGGCGTCGAGCTCCTCGGCGGTGAAGGGGCGGAGCAGGAGCCGTTCCGTCTCCAGGACGGGTGCGGGGCGCTGGGCCTCGAGGTCCTCAGTCATGCTGGTGCTGCTTTCTGCGGGTCCGGGTGCCGAGGGTGGACTGGGTGGATCCGTGGAGCGGGGTGCCGGGGGCGGGGATCCGCCCCCGGCGGATCAGCCGAAGTGCTTCGGCAGCGTGCCCTCGTGCGCGGTGCGGAGCTCGTCCAGGCCGATGCCGAACTCGCTCTGCACGTCCAGCGCGCGGTTCTCGGTGTCCACCACGCCGATCCGCGTGTGCGGATAGGCGCGCATGGTGCACATGTCCTTGAACCGTACTTCCTCGCTGCGCGGCACGGCCACCACGGCCCGTCCCTGGGTCTCGGAGAAGAGCATGGTGAACAGGTCCACGCCGTCGCGCTCGCACACCTCGCCCAGCCCGATGCGCGCACCGGTGTCGAAGCGCAGCGCCATCTCGGCGAGGGTCGCCGCGAGGCCGCCCTCGGCGACGTCGTGCGCGGCGTCGATCATGCCGTCGCGGGACATGTTGATCAGCAGGTCGCCGAGCAGCTTCTCCTGGGCGAGGTCCACGGCCGGGGGGAGCCCGCCGAGGTGCCCGCGCAGGTTCGCCCACTCGGAGCCGTCCAGCTCGTCCCGGGTGGTCCCGAGCAGGTAGATCGCCTGGCCGTCCTCGCGCCAGCCCGACGGCGTGCGCCGCCGGACGTCGTCGAGCACGCCCAGCATCGCCACCACGGGCGTCGGGTGGATGGCCACGCCGCCGGTCTGGTTGTAGAGGGAGACGTTGCCGCCCGTCACGGGCACCCCCAGCTGCTGGCAGCCGTCGGCGAGCCCGCGCACGGCCTCGGCGAACTGCCACATGGTCTCCGGGTCCTCGGGGGAGCCGAAGTTCAGGCAGTCGGAGACGGCCGCGGGGCGGGCGCCGGCGGTGGCCACGTTGCGGTAGGCCTCGGCCAGGGCCAGCTGCGCGCCGGCGTACGGGTCCAGGTAGGCGTAGCGGCCGTTGCAGTCGGTGGACAGGGCCACGCCGAGGCCGGTCTCCTCGTCCACGCGGACCACCCCGGCGTCGTCGGGCATCGCCATGGCGGTGTTGCCCTGCACGTAGCGGTCGTACTGGTCGGTGACCCAGTCCTTGGCGCAGAGGTTCGGGGAGGCCATGAGCTCGAGGACGGCGTGCTTGAGCTCCGCGCCCGAGGGTCGCCCGGCGTCGGCCGGGGATCCGGCGAAGCGGTCGGCCTGGAGCCGGTCCTGGTCCGCGGGCCGGGTGTAGGGCCGGTCGTAGACGGGGCCCTCGTGGGCGACGGTGCGGGGGTCGACGTCGACGATGACCTCGTCGTCCCACTCGATCACGAGCCGGCCGGTGCCGGTGACCTCGCCGATCCAGGAGTGCTCGACGTCCCACTTGTCCATCACGGCCTCGAAGGCGGCGACCTTCTCGGGGGTCACGACCGCCATCATGCGCTCCTGGGACTCCGACATGAGGATCTCGCCCGGGGTCAGGGTGGGGTCGCGCAGGAGCACCTGGGTCAGGTCCACGTGCATGCCGCCCTCCCCGTTGGAGGCCAGCTCCGAGGTGGCGCACGAGATGCCCGCGGCCCCCAGGTCCTGGATGCCCTCCACGAGGGAGCCCTTGAACAGCTCGAGGCAGCACTCGATGAGCACCTTCTCCGCGAACGGGTCGCCCACCTGGACGGCCGGCCGCTTGGACGGCTTGGCGTCGTCGAAGGACTCCGAGGCGAGCACGGAGGCGCCCCCGATGCCGTCGCCGCCGGTGCGGGCGCCGAACAGCACCACCTTGTTGCCCACGCCGGAGGCGTTGGCGAGGCGGATGTCCTCGTGGCGCATCACGCCCACGGCGAGCGCGTTGACGAGCGGGTTGCCCTGGTAGCAGGAGTCGAAGACGACCTCCCCGCCCACGTTGGGCAGGCCCAGGGAGTTGCCGTAGCCGCCCACGCCCGCCACCACGCCGTGCACCACGCGGGCGGTGTCCGGGTGGTCGATCGCCCCGAAGCGCAGCGGGTCCATGACGGCCACGGGCCGGGCGCCCATCGAGATGATGTCGCGCACGATCCCGCCGACGCCCGTGGCGGCGCCCTGGTAGGGCTCCACGTAGGACGGGTGGTTGTGGGACTCGATCTTGAAGGTCACGGCCCAGCCGTCCCCGAGGTCGGTGACGCCGGCGTTCTCGCCGATGCCCACCAGCAGGTCCTTCTTCATCTCCTCGGTGACCTTCTCGCCGAACTGGCGCAGGTGGACCTTGGAGGACTTGTAGGAGCAGTGCTCGGACCACATGACCGAGTACATGGCGAGCTCCGCGGCGGTGGGCCGGCGGCCGAGGATCTTCTTGATCTCCTCGAACTCGTTGTCCTTGAGGCCCAGCTCGGCCCAGGGCAGCTCGGTGTCGGGGGTGGCCGTCGCGTGCTCGACGGTGTCCAGGTTGAAGTGCTTGTCGCTCATGGAGTGCTCGGTGTCCCTTACTTGACCAGTGCCTTGAGGGCGGAGACGAACAGGCCCAGCCCGTCCGTGCCGTCGCGCATGCCGACCTCGCCGGAGGCCGAGGAGTCCGCGCCGAAGCCCGGCTCGACCGCGTGCTCGGGGTGCGGCATGAGGCCCACCACGTTGCCGCCGGCGTTGCAGATCCCGGCGATGTCCCGCCGGGACCCGTTGGGGTTGCCCCCGACGTAGCGGAAGACCACGCGGCCCTCGGCCTCGAGGGCGTCGAGGGTCCGCTCGTCCGCCACGTACTGGCCGTCCTGGTTCTTGAGCGGGACCACGATCTCCTGGCCCTGCTCGAACTCGGTGGTCCACACGGTCGTGCTGTTCTCCACGCGCAGGCGCTGGTCCCGGCACAGGAACTTCAGGCGCTCGTTCTTGATCATGGAACCCGGCAGCAGGTGCGACTCGGTGAGCATCTGGAAGCCGTTGCAGATCCCGAGGACCGGCAGCGGGGCGGACCCGGAGGTGCCCGCGGCGTTCGCGCCGTCGATGATCGGCGCCATGATGGGGGCGAACCGGGCGATGGCCCCGGCGCGCAGGTAGTCGCCGTAGGAGAAGCCGCCGGGCAGGATCACGGCGTCGACGCCCTGCAGGTCCTCGTCGGCGTACCAGAGGGGGACGGGGGTGCCGCCGGCCAGCATCACGGCGCGCGCCGCGTCGCGGTCGTCGAGGGTGCCGGGGAAGGTCACGACGCCGACGCGCGCGCCGGCGAGCCCAGCGTCCGGCGCGGGGCCGGAGAGGTCCGCGATGAGGGGGGTCTCGAGACCGGCCATGCTCAGTTCTCCTCGGTCTCGTCGAGCACGGCCACGCGCACGACGTCCTCGATGACGGGGTTGGAGAGCAGCTTCTCCGCGGCCTCGCGGGCCTGGGCCAGCGCGTCCTCGGTGGCCTCGCCGTCGACGGTCAGCTCGAAGCGCTTGCCCTGCCGGACACCGGCGAAGCCGTCCAGGCCGATGCGGGGCAGTTCGTTGGCGATCGCCTTCCCCTGCGGGTCGAGGATCTCGGGCTTGGGCATGACGTCGACAACAATGCGGGCCATCGGGGAACTCCTGAGGGTCGAGCAGCGGGCCGGGATCCGGCGAACGTCAGCCATTCTATCGGCTCGGGCACGCCGGTCGTGCCGGGCCCGGACCGCCCGCCGGGTGTGGTAGGGGTCACCCGCCGGCAGGCCGCCCGGGCGGTGGGCCCCCCGGGATTCTCCAAGGCGTGTCCGGTAGACCGTGGTGCCATGAGCACCGCACCGCAGACCGCAGGGGCCCGCACCGACGACGCACGCCTGGTCTCGGTCTACCGCCGGGTCCTGACCCTGCTGGGGATCGGCACGGTTCTCGGCGCCCTGACCGAGCTGGCGATGCTGCGGCACTGGCAGGGACCCGCCCAGCTGGTGCCGTGGGCGGTGCTGGCCGTGCTGCTGCTCGGGGCCGTGGCGTGGCTGGTGCGGCGCACCACCGGGACGGCCCGCACCGTGCGGGTCGCCGCGGTCGTCTCCGTGCTCGGCAGCGCCTACGGCGTCTACGAGCACGTCCTGGCGAACCTGCGGGCCGGACCGCTGGACCCGCGGTACGCCGAGGCCTGGGACGCGATGTCGGGCGCGGCCCGGCTGTGGGCGGCGACCAGCGGGGCCGTCGGGCCGTCCCCCGTGCTCGTGCCCGGCACGATGGGCCTGGCGGGGGTGCTGCTGTGGCTCGCCGTCCTCCGCTGGCGGCGCGGGACGGACCGAGCCCGGTCCGCCGCCGGCGGAGGGGAACGGGGCGGTGCTGGAACAATGGGCCCATGACCCAGCACCCAGCGACGACCACCCCCGGACTCAGCGGCCGGGAGGCCGAGCGGCTCGCGGACGCCCTCGAGGCCCGGGACGTGACGGTCTTCGTGGACGGCACCTCCCTGCGCCTGCCGGAGGGGGCGCGCGACGCCGTCGTGGACCTCCTCTCCCGGATGACCCGCGGGGAGACCGTCACGGTGACGTCCGCCGCGGAGCCGCCGGCGGACCCCGGGGACCTGCTGACCACCTCGCAGGCGGCCGCGCTCGCGGGGATCTCGGCCACCTATCTGCGCAACCTCACCACGGAGGGCGTCCTCCCCGTGCAGTACCGGGGCAGCCACCGCCGGATCCGGCGCGCGGACGTCCAGGCCTGGCTCGCCCGCCACGGCGAGGACGGGGCCGCCCCCGACTCCCCGGAGGACCTGCTGACCACCTCGCAGGCGGCCGCGCTCGCCGGGATCTCGGCCACCTATCTGCGCAACCTCACCACCGAGGGCGCCCTGCCCGTGCAGTACCGGGGCAGCCACCGCCGCATCCGGCGCTCGGACGTCCAGGCCTGGCTCGCGGGGCGGCAGCGGCGCGACGACGACGGCGCGCCCGCGCCGCACTGACCCCGCCTCAGCCGAAGCGGGCCACGACCCAGCCCTCGACCACGTCGACCGCCGCCGCCCGCAGGAGGTCCTTGGCGGGGTCCGGCGGTGCCTCCCGGCCGGCAGCCAGGGCCAGGCGGGACCCCACGAACCGCCCGTCGGCGGCGAAGACCCAGAAGTGGTTGGGGCACTCGAACGTCTCGGCGCGCCCGGCGGACTCCCGGCACACGGTGGCCTGCTGGTGCGTGCAGGTGTTGCGCAGCACGTGCAGCGCGCCCCCGGCGTCACGGGTGACGAGGACCGGCCCCGTGCTGGAGGGCGCCGTCACGAAGTCGAGCGGGCCCGGCACGGCGGAGACCGCCACGATCCGCTCCCAGCAGCCGGCGGGCTCCCCGGGCGCGCTCACGCCGCCGCCCCGTCGGTGGCGCGGGCCGGGTCGAGGACCTCGAGGGCCGCGCCGAGCCGGCGGCGCAGCGGCTCGGCGCGCCGGGCGAACTCCCGCTGCCGGCGTACGTACTCGGCCTTGCCCTCCGGCGTCTCGATCCGCACGGGCTCGTAGCCCCAGCCGGAGAGGTCGTAGGGGGCGGCCCGCATGTCGGTCTCCCGCACGTCCCACGCCAGCTCGAAGCAGTCCACGAGCAGCTCGGAGGGGATCCCCGGGACGAGCTTGTACGCCCACTTGTAGAGGTCCATGGTGGCGTGCAGGCAGCCCGGCTGCTCCATCCGGCGCTGGGACTCCCGGGTGGGCCGCAGCTCGTTGAGCGGCACGGCTTGCGGCTGGAAGAACCGGAACGCGTCGAAGTGGGTGCACCGGATCCGGGCGGACTCCACCACGGCGTCCGTGCCCGCGGCCCCGAGCCGCAGCTCGAGCTGCTCGTGGCGGAGGTCGTTGTCCTCCGAGCGGTAGGCCATCGCCCACTCGTGCAGGCCGAAGCAGCCGAAGAAGCCCGGGTTGCCCGCGTGCGCGCCCAGCACCGCCCGGGCGAAGTCGATCGCGGGGGCCCGCCGGTCCCGGAGGGCGTCGTCGTCGACGGTCACGGCCCCGTCCCGGGCGCTGAGCCCCAGGGCCGTGAGCTCGGCGCCGGTGAGCGCGCGGTAGAACTTCTCCCCGGCGCGGTCCGCGGCGTCCAGCAGCACGGTGCCCGCCCCGGGGTGCCAGCGCTTCAGCTGCGCGGGCTTGAGGGTGTAGTAGGTGAACAGGAAGTCCTCGACCGGGTGCTTGTGCCCGCGGTGGCGGCGGGCCACGAACGGGTCCGCGCGGCGCGCCGCGCGCTGCTCGTGGGCGTGCGACCGCGGCGCCCACTCCGCGCGGGACAGGACGACGACGGGGCGGGTCACGGGACCCGCCCCGTCGTCGACGGACCGGTGGAGCGCGGCACGGGGATCAGCGGCCGGTCCCCGCGTGGACCGTGGCCTCCTCGTCGGAGTCCAGGCCGAAGGCGCTGTGCACCACGCGCACGGCCTCGTCGAGCCGGTCGGCGGCCGTGACCACCGAGATCCGGACCTCGGAGGTCGAGATCATGTCGATGTTGATGTTCGCGGCCGCGAGCGCCTCGAAGAACGTGAAGGTCACCCCGGGGTTCGACTTCATGCCGGCGCCCACGAGGGAGAGCTTGCCGACCTCGTCGTCGTACTCCAGGCCCGCGTAGCCGATCTTCTCCTCGGCGGCGCGCAGCAGGCTCATGGCCAGATCGCCCTGGGACTCGTCCACCGTGAAGGAGAGGTCCGTCAGCGGGTCGTCGCCGGTGGAGATGTTCTGCACGATCATGTCCACGTTGACCTTCGCCTCCGCGAGCAGCCGGAAGATCCGGGCGGCGATGCCGGGCTTGTCCGGCACTCCGACGACGGTGACCTTCGCCTGCGTGCGGTCGTGGGCGATGCCGGAGATGAGCGGCTGTTCCAACGGGATCTCCTTCGGGGAGGTGACGGCGTCTTCGGGGCCCGGGATGACCCAGGTGCCCTCGTTGTGGGAGAAGGACGAGCGGACGTGCAGCTTCACGCCGAAGCGGCGGGCGTACTCGACGCAGCGCAGGTGCAGGATCTTCGCGCCGTTCGCGGCGAGCTCGAGCATCTCCTCGCTGCTGACCACGTCCAGCTTGCGGGCCCTGGGCGCGATGCGGGGATCGGCGGTGAACACGCCGTCGACGTCGGAGTAGATCTCGCAGACGTCGGCGTCGAGGGCCGCGGCCAGCGCCACGGCCGTGGTGTCCGAGCCGCCGCGGCCCAGGGTGGTGATGTCCTTGGTCTGGCGGTGCACGCCCTGGAACCCGGCGATGATCGCGATGTTGCCCTGGTCCAGGGACTCGCGCACGCGCAGCGGATTGACCTCCACGAGGAGGGCGGCGCCGTGCGCGCCGTCGGTGACCATCCCCGCCTGCGACCCGGTGAAGGACTGGGCGGGAGCGCCCATCCCGGACACCGCCATGGCCAGCAGCGCCATGGAGATCCGCTCGCCGGCGGTGAGCAGCATGTCGAGCTCGCGGGCCGGGGGCTTGCGGGTGACCTCGTGGGCGAGGTCCAGGAGCTCGTCCGTGGTGTCGCCCATCGCGGAGACGACGACGACGACGTCGTGGCCCCTGTTGCGCGTCTCGACGATCCGCCGTGCAACGCGGCGGATGCCGTCGGCGTCCGCGACGGAGGATCCACCGAACTTCTGCACGATCAGGCTCATGGGTTCAACTCCTGTGCTCGAGGGCGGCCGGCGGTCGGGGCCGGGCCGTGCGCCCGCTCCCCGCGGCAGGGCACCAGGACATCCTACGCGAGTGCGTCAGGCGACGACCGTCCGGCCCTCGAACGCGCGGCCGAGGGTCACCTCGTCGGCGTACTCGAGATCGCCGCCCACGGGCAGCCCGGAGGCCAGGCGGGTCACGCGGATCCCGAGGGTCTTGAGCATGCGGGAGAGGTAGGTGGCGGTGGCCTCGCCCTCCAGGTTCGGGTCGGTGGCGAGCACGACCTCCTGCACGGTGTCCCCGGAGAGCCGCGTCATGAGCTCCCGGATGCGCAGCTGGTCGGGGCCGATGCCCTGGATGGGGCTGATCGCCCCGCCCAGGACGTGGTACCGGCCGCGGAAGCTGCGGGTGCGCTCGATGGCCATGACGTCCTTCGACTCCTCGACCACGCAGATGACGCTGTCGTCCCGGCGGGCGTCGCGGCAGATGGCGCACTCGTCCAGCTCGGACACGTTCCCGCAGATCCGGCAGAACTTCACCTTGTCCTTGACCGCCGTCATGGCGTCGGCCAGCCGCCGGACGTCCTCCTTGTCGGCGTCGAGGAGGTGGAACGCGATCCGCTGCGCGGACTTCGGCCCGACGCCGGGCAACCGGCCCAGCTCGTCGATCAGATCCTGAACAGCGCCTTCGTACACGTTTCCCTCGATTTCCGGGCCGGTGCACGGCCCTCCTGATCGTCCTCGGCCACGACGTCACCGGGGTGCCGGTGCGCGGGGCGGTCCCGGCTCACTCCCCGGTGTGGAGGTCCCGCTCCTCGATCAGCATCCCCCCGAGGATCCGCTCGATCGCGGCGCGGCCGTAGAGGGTGGAGTCCTCGAGCGCCTCGTCGTCCGAGCTGGGCACGAAGGAGTCGTCCCATTCTACGCCGCTGTCCTGCGGGGCCGCGGCGGAGGCGGGTGCCTTGCGCCCCGCGGCGATGGCCGCGGCGTGGCGCTCCCGGAAGCTCAGCCGTGCGTTCCGGTCGGCGCCGGCCGGTGCCGCCGACGGGGCGTCCTGCTGCGGGGCGGCCGGGGCCGCTGGGGCCGCCGGGTTCGCCGTCGGAGCCGGGGCAGCGGCGCCCGTCGCGGTCCGGGGATCCTCCGGGCGGGCGGCCGGGTGGGCGGTGGGGGGCGTGGCGCTGCCGGTCGACCGGTTGCCGGGTCCGCCCCCGGAACGGGGAGCGGACGCAGGGTTCTGCCGTGCGGGGGCCGCGGGCCGCCACTGCTCCGGGGGCGCCGCGTCCAGGTCGTCGGGGTAGGGGGGCTCGTCCGGGTATGGGGGCTCCTCGGGCGGCGGGACGTCGTCCGACGGGGGGACGTCCCGGTCCCGTGCCCCCGGGGCCTCGCCGGGGAAGGCGGGGCCCGGGCGCCCGGTCCGACCGGGGTCGGACGGTGCTCCGGGCTGCGTCCCGGGCTGCGTCCCGGGCTGCGGTGCCGGCCGGTCGGCGGGCTGGGCGCCGGCGGGGTCCTCCGCCGTCCGGGCCGGTCCCGGCGGCCGGGCCTCGGGCTGCGCCGGAGCCCGGGGTGCGGGTGCGGCCGGGGACCCGGCAGGGGCCGCGGCCGGGGCGCCGCCCTGGGGAATGGCGGCCACGGACCAGCTGTGCACGGGCTCCTGGGCCCAGGCGGGGTCGGTCCACTCCGCCGGCGCGTCCGTGGCGGGTCGGCCGTGGGCGTCCCAGGGGTCCTGGCCGCCGCCGTCCCCGTCCGGGGACGGCGCGCCCGCGGGCGGCTCCGGCGCGGAGTCCGTCGCGGTGCCCGGTGCGCCGTCCGGGGGCGTGCTCGCGGCCCGGGGCGGGGTCGGCTGCTGCTCCCGGCCGCGCGGTGCGCCCGGCCGGTCCTGGTCCGGGGGTCGCCGGTCCTGGCCGCCCCGGGACCGGTCCTCGAGGGCGCGCCGCTCGGGGCGCTCCCCGTCGGTCCCGGGCCCCGGTTCGTCCGGGCGCCCGGGCGGGCGCGTCGACGGCTCCGGGCCGCGCGGGGCTCCGCCGCCGCCACCGCCCCGTCCGTGCCCGCCGCCGCCCGGCGGGACGGCCTCCGCACGGCAGTCGATGCCGAGGATCTGCTGGACCGCCTGCCGCAGGTCGTCCTCGAAGCGCGGGAAGTTCATGAGGTCGCCCTCGGCGTCGAACATGATGCGCAGCACCTTGCCGTCGAAGGACTGCGGGGTGCCGCGCTGGACCGTGAACCACGCGACGCGGCGGATGTCCGCGAGGGCGTTGACGATCTCCGGCCAGGAGGCCCGCAGCAGGTCGATCTCGTTGCCGCCCTGCTCGCCCGCCCGGGGCGTGTCCTGGCGGGGCGCCTGCGCCGCGGCGTCCTGCCGCGGCGCGTCAGGACGCTCCGCTGCGGCGGGCGCCTCCCGTCCGGTGGGCCGCTCCGGTCCGCTGTCCTCCCGGGCGGACGGGCGCTCGGGAGCCGCCGCGGCGTGCCCGGGTTCCTGTCCAAAGCCCTGTCCAGCGCCCTGGGCGGTCCGCTCGCGCGGATCCGTCCCCCGCGGGACCGCCGGGACCGCCTGCTGCGCGTCCCCGCCGGGCGCGGGCGGTGCCGGTCGCTCCGGCGCCGGGGCAGACTGCGAGGCGGGCTGCGAGTGGCTCCGGCCCCCGGGCGGGGCGCCCGGACCCGCCGGCGCGGTCGGCGCGGAGGAGGAGGCCGCGGGGGAGGCCGCGGGGGCGTCGGGGGTCTCGTCCGGACCGGCCGCGGCGGCGCCCCGCCCGATGCTCAGGCGCCGTTCCAGCCGGTCGACGCGGGCCGTGACGCCGCGCGTGGTGTCCTCCGAGGACGGCAGGAGGATGCGCGCGCACAGCAGCTCGAGGTGCAGCTGGGGCGAGGTGGCCCCCGTCATCTCGGTGAGGGCCGTGTTCGTGATGTCGGCGGCGCGGGAGAGCTCCGCCGCTCCGAGCTGGGACGCCTGGTTGCGCAGCCGGGCGATCTGGTCCTGGGGCATGCCGTGCAGGATGTTGCCCGCGGACTCCGGGACCGCGTTGACGATGATCAGGTCTCGGAACCGCTCGAGCAGGTCCTCCACGAAGCGGCGCGGGTCCTGGCCCGTCTGCACCACCCGGTCCACCGCGCGGAACACCGTGGTGCCGTCCCCGGACGCGAAGGCGTCGACCACGTCGTCGAGCAGGGCGCCGTGCGTGTAGCCCAGCAGGGCCACGGCGAGGTCGTAGCCGATGCCCTGCTCGTCGGAGCCGGCCATGAGCTGGTCGAGCACGGAGAGGGTGTCGCGGACGGATCCGGCGCCCGCGCGGACCACGAGGGAGAGCACCCCCGGGGCCACCTGCACGTGCTCCTCGGCGCAGAGCTGCTCGAGGTAGTGCATGAGCGGCTCGGTGGGGACCAGCCGGAAGGGGTAGTGGTGGGTGCGGGACCGGATGGTGGTGAGCACCTTGCTCGGCTCGGTGGTCGCGAAGATGAACTTGATGTGCTCCGGCGGCTCCTCGACGATCTTGAGCAGGGCGTTGAAGCCCTCGCGCGTGACCATGTGCGCCTCGTCGATGATGAAGATCTTGTACCGGTCCCGGACGGGCGCGAACGTGGCGCGCTCCCGCAGGTCGCGGGCGTGGTCCACGCCGCCGTGGCTGGCCGCGTCCATTTCGATCACGTCGAGGGAGCCGGCGCCGTCCCGGGCCAGGTCGCGGCAGCTGTCGCAGCGGCCGCACGGGGTGGCGGTGGGGCCCTCCGCGCAGTTGAGGCAGCGGGCCAGGATGCGGGCGGAGGTGGTCTTGCCGCAGCCGCGCGGGCCGGAGAAGAGGTAGGCGTGGCTGACCCTGTCCTTGCGCAGCGCCGTCATCAGCGGCTCGGTCACGTGCTCCTGACCGATGACGTCCTCGAAGGTCTCCGGGCGGTAGCGGCGGTACAGGGCGGTAGTCACAGATGACACCTTAGCGACGGAATCCGACAGGCGGGCCGGGCGGATCGGCGCTGGGGACGCGGGCCGCCGCGGGGACGAGAAGACCCCTCGCGCACCCGCCAGAGCCCATTTACCCTTGCTACCTTCCGGTCCTGGGGGAGTTCAACAGGATGACGCCACGCGAGGGGCTGTCGACGAGTCTAGCGGATGCGGCGGGCCGGGTCGAAACCCGGCCCCGGCGCCGTGGATTCGGCATTGCCCGGCGGTTCGGTTATGCTGGACCCCGCATGTTCCGGCGCCGTCAGGCCGCCGGTCGTGCGTGCCTGGAGGATTCGCCTAGCGGCCTATGGCGCACGCCTGGAACGCGTGTTGGGTTCACGCCCTCGGGGGTTCAAATCCCCCATCCTCCGCACTCGCAGCAAGAGCCCCGCACCGGAGACGTTCATCCCGGTGCGGGGCTCTTCCTCGTTCCTCCGCCGGCCCGCGGCCACCCGGCCCGTGGGTCGCCGGCCCGCGGCTCCGGCCGCCGCGGCGCCCCGGCGGCCGCCCCTCAGTGCGGGCGGCGCGCGCGGGAGCCGCGGGCGACGACGCCGCCGGCCGCCGCGGCGCCCAGTGCCGCGAGCCCACCGACCCACCACGCGGTGGAGGAGTCCCCGGTCGCGTCCTGCGCGGGAACCCGGGTCACGGTACCCACCGAGATGCGCGTGAGCGTCCCGGGCGTCACCTGCTGCTGCCCCGCCAGGACCTGCGCCCGCAGCGCGGCCCCGTCCCGGACCAGCGCTCCGGAGCCGGGACGGTGGGCCACGGCGGGGCCGGGCCCGACGAAGGAGGCGCGCTCCAGGGCGGAGAGCTCCCCCGGGTCCGGGTCCGGGTCCCGGTCCGGGTCCGAGCCGGGGTTCGAGTCCGCACCCGAGGGCGTGCCGGGGGCCGCCTCCGGGCGGGCATCCCCTGCGCGGTCACCTCCTGCGCGGTCACCTCCTGCACGGTCGTTCCCCGCGCCGCCGTCCTCTGCGCGGGCGTCTCCGGCACGGCCGTCCTCGGCGCGGACTCCGCCGGGCTCCGGTGCCGCGTGCCCCCCGGGAGCGGGGGAGGGGTGCGCACCCGGCGCCGTGCCGCCGGGCTCCGGCGCGGGGGCGCCGCCGGGCTCGGGCGTGGTGTCGGGGGCCTCGGCGGGACCGGTTCCCGGTCGGGGGTCGGCCGGCTCGTCGTCGGACGGGGGCGCGGGGGACGGAACTCCGGCGGGGGAGTCTGCGCCCGGCGCGGGGGGCGGTGCGGTCTCGGCGGCGTGGGCCGCTCCCGGCACGGGGGCGAGCAGGAGCAGGGCGGCCAGCGCCAGGGGGCGAAGGGTCATGGGGGCGGTCTCTCCGGGGGGAAGCGGGCGGGACAGGAGCACACCGTAACTTTACGTCGTTCCGTCCCCTGCGTTCACTAATGCAATACCCTGCTGATGTGGCGGAACGGGCTGTTCCGCCGCACTCGCAGCTGCCCCCCGGCTGCGCGCCCCCCGTCCTCTCTCCCCCCAAGAGGTCCTCATGAAGCTGCCTTCATTCCCCATGCCCTCGACCGCTCTGCCCGCCGCTCTGCTGGCCGGCGCGATGCTCGCCGGGACGATGGCCGGCGCGGCCGCCCCGGCCCACGCCTCGACGACCAACACGGTCCACACCGCCGCCGGCATCTCCTCGCAGTACCACCTCTACGACGCCGGGGTGGACCGCTCGAAGACCGTGGGCGTGGTCTTCTACTTCGACGGCGACGGACAGTACTACGCCCAGCGCCCCACCACGTCGATGCTCAAGAGCATGGCCGCCCGGGCCGCGGCCCGGAACATGATCCTCGTGGTGCCGGTCGCCCCGGCCAACCGGTCCTGGACCTCCAACAGCGAGGCGGTCGGGGACTGGTTCCGCGCCCTGGCGGCCAAGGTCGTCGCCGAGCAGCGCGTCGACGCGACCCGCATCCACCTGGCCGGGTACTCCGGCGGCGCCGAGTTCATCTCCACCGAGGTGCTCTCCGACCGGGCCGGCTGGATCCGCGGCGGCGGGTCGACCCTCATCGGCGGCGGCGGCGTCTACAACGGCAGGCTCGAGAGCACTCCCGACGCCGCGCTCCGGGCCACGGACCCGACCTGGTACGTCGGCTCCCTCGACAGCTACGGCGCCACCCAGCCGTCCACCTGGTCCGCGCTGGAAGCGGCCGGCAAGGGCGCCGCCGCGTACCAGAAGGCCGGGTTCACGAAGGCCGACCGCGTGGTGATGCCCGGGCTGCACCACACCAACTACGACCTGGCCGACCTGGTCGGCGACGACGTCGACCGACTCTACGCCGGAGCCGCCCCGAAGCCCGAGACCGTCGCGCCGACGGGCAACGACGTGGTCGACGGCTACCAGCTCACCGGTGCGATCGGGCGCACGTGGGCGGCGCTGGGCGGCACCGCGTGGGCCACCCCGGTCAGCGCGGAGTACGCCTCCGGGCACGGCTCCGTCTACCAGCGCTTCGCCGGCGCCGACGGACGGGACAAGGCCCTCTACTGGTCCGTGACCACCGGGACCCGGGTGGTCGACTACGGCGGGTCCATCGGCCGGAAGTTCGCGGCCGGCGGCTACGCGGGCAGCTACGGCCCGCCGCGGACCGACGAGCAGCGTGCCGCCGACGGCGGCGCCTACCAGCTCTTCGACGCGTCCGGGAAGCGGACCAAGATCCTGTGGTCCGCGCGCACTGGCTCGAACGCGGTCAAGGAGTACGGGGCCATCGGCCGGAAGTGGGCGGCGCTGGGCCACGAGCGGGGCCTGGGCTATCCGACCACCGACGAGTACAGCACCCCGGGCGGCGCGGCCCAGAACTACACCGGTGGGCGGATCGAGTGGAACGCCACCACCCGGGCCGTCACCGTGACCCGCGGCTGACCCCGGGCACGCGCCGGCCGGCGGGCCCCGCAGGTGCCTCCTGCGGGGCCCGCCCCTAGGATGAACGCATGATCTTCAAGGCCGTGGGCGACTCCCGCCCGTACCCGGACCACGGCCTCGTCACGCCGACCGACTGGTCCGGCATCGCGCCGCGGCAGGTCCGGCTGGACGAGCTGGTCACCACGAAGACCACCCTGGACCTGGCGACCCTGCTGGACGCGGACTCCACCTTCTACGGCGACCTCTTCCCGCACGTGGTGCGGTGGGGAGGCGACCTCTACCTGGAGGACGGGCTGCACCGGGCCCTGCGCACCGCGCTGCACCACCGCACCGTGCTGCACGCGCGCGTGCTGGAGCTCGCCCCGGCGCCGGGCACGCGGGCGGGGAGCGAGCGGGGCGCGGTCAGGACGCCGCGCTGAGGGGTGGCCGCTCGGACGCGAGCGGCACGGGGTGGCCCCCGGCGTCGAACTGCGCCCCCAGGCCCTGCTGGATGAAGCGGACGGTGGAGCGGATGTGCTGCTCCCGCGCCGCCCGGTCCTGGTCGGAGTTCTGGCCGCGGTCCGCCGCGGCGGTCAGGGACCCGTGGACCAGGGCGGCGAGCTCCGAGATGTCGCCCTCCGGCAGGTAGGCCCGGCCGATCGCGTCCCGCAGGATCGCGGCCAGCAGGCCCTGCAGCTCGCCCACGTGCTCGCCCAGCTTCTGGTAGTCCTCCGGGGAGAGGACGGTGCGCATGGTGGGGCCCGGGGGCAGGTGGCGGCGGGTGAGGTCCTCGATCTGGGCGCGGATGTAGACGGCGAGCCGGTCGACCGGGTTGGCGACGCCCTCGAGGTCGCGGCGCAGGTCGGTCATGAACCGCTCGGTCTCGTCCAGGGCGTAGGCCACGAGGAGCTCGCCCATGTCCGCGAAGTAGTTGTAGACCGCGGTGCGGCCCACGCCGGCGTTCTTGGCCACGTGCGTCATGGTCAGACCGGTGAGGCCCTGCTGGTAGAGCAGCTGGCCGAAGGAGTCGAGGATCGCTCGTTTGGTGTTCTCCCGCTGCGCGGCGTTGGTGGCCGCAGAAATACGAGGCATGATGACACCTTATCTGTCCGTGTCACCAAATTATGCACACTTTTCTGGCCCTTGGTGACGGTGTGTCTGACTATGACACCACCGTTTCCCCCGTTCGGGCTCCTTCGCGCAGACAGTCTGGGGAAACGTCCAGGAAACCCCCAGCACGGGCGAGGTGGGGAACGGCGGACCCGGGTGCCGATCCGGCGGCCGGGCCCGCCGCCCGCTCACCGTTCGGCGGCCGAGCCGCCCTGCCAGAGCGAGTCGAAGGGGGCGCGCGAGGTGATCCGGCGCCGGATGCCGGCGGAGACGAAGGCCTTCGCGGTGCGGGCCGCCTCGAGGGGCGCGGCCCCCTTCGCCAGCTCCGCGGCGACCGCGGCGGCCAGCGTGCAGCCGGCCCCGGCCACCGGGACCTCGCCGATCTTGGGCTCGGAGAGCACCTCGAGGGTGGTCCCGTCGTAGAAGACGTCGACGGCGTCGGGGCCCGCGAGGCGGACCCCGCCCTTGGCGAGGACCACGGCGCCGGACGTCTCGTGGATCCGCCGGGCGGCCTCCTCGAGGTCCTCGACCGTGCTGATCTCGTCCATGCCGGCCAGGGAGAGGGACTCGAAGTGGTTCGGGGTCACGAACGTGGCCAGCGGCAGGATCTTCGCCTTCAGCGCCTCGTCCGTGTCCAGGGCCGCGCCGGGCTCCTGGCCCTTGCAGATGAGGACCGGGTCCAGGACGAGGTGACGCGGGGCCAGCGCGGTGAGCACCTCGGCGGTGGTGGCGATGGTCTCGGGGCTGCCCAGCATGCCGATCTTCACGGCGTCGAGCGCGTGGGCGGCCGTGATCGCCTCGAGCTGCTCGCGCAGGACGTCCTGCGGCACGGGGAACAGGCGGTGGCCCCAGTCGGCGGACGGGTCGAAGGACACGATGCAGGTCAGCGCGAGGGAGCCGAAGACCCCGAGCTCCTGGAAGGTCTTGAGGTCCGCCTGCGCGCCGGCGCCGCCGGTGGCCTCGGAGCCGGCGATCGTCAGGGCGACGGACGGCTGGTCGGCGGGGCCCGCCGCGGCGGGCGTGGGAACGGTGCTGGTGTCGGTCATGGGAGCCATTCTGCGCCCCCGCGCGGTGCCGGGGCCAACCGCCGGGGCTAGACTGTCGGACGGTCTCCGGCCGGCACGCGGTCCCCGCAGGGGCCCGCGGCGGCCGGAAAGGGGCTCCCGGGTGGCAGGCGGGCGCCCCGGGTCCGTCCAGCACACCGCACAGATCGACCCTCGGCGTCCGCCCCGCGCGGGCCGGCGCCGCGTCACGACAGATTGGTGACCGACCGTGTCCTCCTCCGCTCCTGCCCCCGCCGGGTTCGCCCGCCGTCCCCGCACGTACTTCGACCTGGTGGTCGCGGCGTACTGCGTGGTCCTGGTGCTCTCCAACGTCGCCGCGACCAAGGGCGTCGCGTTCGGCCCCGTCATCACCGACGGAGGCTTCTTCCTCTTCCCCCTCGCCTACGTCCTGGGCGACGTCGTGGCGGAGGTCTACGGCTTCCGGGCCGCGCGCCGCGCCATCGTCACGTCCTTCGCCGCGGGACTGTTCTCCTCGGTCGTGTTCTGGCTGGTCATCGCTCTGCCCCCGGCGGAGTTCTACGAGGGCCAGGCGGCCTTCGAGTCCGTGCTCGGCCCCGTCCCGCTCATCGTGGCCGGCTCCCTGCTGGGCTATCTCGCGGGGCAGCTGCTGAACGCGTTCGTGATGGTCCGGATCAAGGCGCGCACGCGGGAGAAGCACCTGTGGGCCCGGCTCATCGGCTCGACGCTCGTGGGCGAGCTCGTGGACACCGTGATCTTCTGCACCGTCGCGGCCCCGGTCATCGGCATCACCACCGCGGCCGACTTCCTCAACTACGTGGTGGTGGGCTACGTGTACAAGGTCCTGGTCGAGGTGCTGGTCATGCCGGTGACCTACGCCGTGATCGGCTGGCTCAAGCGCCGGGAGCCGACCTACGGCGAGACCGCCGTCCCGGGGGCGGCCCTCGCGCCCCAGCGCTGACGGGCCCGGGCGCCCCGCCCGGCCGGGGCGGTGCACGGGCCTACGATGAGCGCATGGATCTCCTCACGGGCACCGGACTCGCGGCCTCGGCGGGACTGAACGCCTACATCCCGCTCGTGGTGCTGGGCCTGCTGGACCGCTGGACCGAGGTCGTCGACCTCGGCCCGGGCTTCGCCTGGCTGTCGAACGGGTGGGTCCTGACGGTCCTGGCCGTGCTGCTGGCCGTGGAGGTGGTGGCGGACAAGGTCCCGGTCGTGGACTCCTTCAACGACCTGCTGCAGACCTTCGTGCGCCCGACCGCCGGGGGCATCGTCTTCGGCTCCTCGGCCACCGCCCAGATCGCCGGGATCGACCTCGGCGGGCAGACGGCGACCGTCACGGACCCGGAGGCGTTCCTCTCCTCGCACGCCTGGATCCCCGTGGCCACCGGGGCGGTGATCGCCCTGGTGGTGCACGTGACCAAGACGGTCTCGCGGCCGGCCGTCAACACCCTGAGCGCCGGGGCCGCGGCGCCCGTGGTCTCGACCGTGGAGGACGTCTCCGCGCTCACGCTGTCCCTCGTGGCCGTCCTCCTGCCGCTGCTCGTCCTCGTGCTGCTGGCCGCCGTCGCCGTCCTGCTGTTCTTCCTCTACCGCGGGCTCCGGCGCCGCCGCCGGCCGGGGACGGACCCCGGCCGGCCGGGCGCCGCCGGCACGGCTCAGAAGCCGAGATAGGCCAGCTGCGCGCCCACCGAGCTCCGGGCGGCGGGCAGCACGTGCTCCGGGACGTCGGCGTAGATCCGCGCCGTGATGGCCTCGAGCGTCGCGGCGCGGCCCAGGGCCCGCAGGGCCTCCCGGACCTCGCCGAGACGCTCCATCCGGTGCTCGAGCAGCTCCTCGCACACCGCCTCCACGTCCTCCCGCACGTCCCCGTGCGCCGGGAGGACCAGGGCGTCGCCCAGCACCGCCAGGCGCTGCAGGGAGCGCAGGTAGTCGCCCAGGCTCCCGTCCGGGTGGTCGAGCATCGTGGTCCCCCGCCCCAGGACCGTGTCGCCCGTGAGCACCGAGCCCGAGGTGCGCCCCGCGGCGGCGGTGGCCGCGCCCGCGACCGGGGTGTCGTCGGGCAGGTGGAAGCTCACGGAGTCGGAGGTGTGCCCGGGGGTGTGCAGCACCCGGATGCGGCACCCGGCGGCCTCGATCGTCTCGCGGTCGAGCAGCGGTCCGGCGTCGCGGCAGAACTGCGGCAGGACGGCGCGCACGGGCGCGCCGGTGAGCGCGTGGAAGTCGTCGACGGCCTCGGTGTGGTCCGCGTGGCGGTGCGTGATCAGCGTCAGGACGGTCCGCCCCGCCGCGGCCAGGGCGGCGAGGTGCCCGCGGTCGGCCGGCCCCGGGTCGACGACGACGACGTCCTGCTGCCCCGGCGCCCCGACCAGCCACGAGTTGGTGCCGTCCAGGGTCATGGGGCCCGGGTTGGGGGCGGTCAGCCGCCGGGTCAGAGCGGTGGTGCGGGTGCCGGCGTCCTGGGTCATGCGGGCAGACTATCCGAGCCCGGCGGGGGACCGGCGCCCCGGCTCACCCCGCGGCCAGCAGGGTCTCGAGCCGGGCGAAGGAGCCGCGCCACGCCGCGGCCGCCCCGGGGTGCACCGCGGGGGGCAGCGGCCCCTGCGTGAGCACCAGCAGGGTGCCCCCCTCCTGGGTGGGGACGAACTCGGTGCGCGTCAGCACGTGGCCGGCGGTGGGCCGGCCGTCCGGTCCGGGCAGCGCCTCGCGGCCCTCGAGCAGGGCGTCCCGCTCGACCCGCAGATAGGTGCCGTGCACCGGTGCCACCTGGGCGGGGTCGGTGTCGTGGACCATGCGGAAGCGCTGCCGGCCCCCGGGCCTGACCTCGAGCAGCACCGACTCCCGGGGCACGCTCCAGCCCGGCGGACCGAACCAGGCGGCGAGCCGGTCCGGCTCCGTGAAGGCGGCGAAGACCGCGGCCGGGGGGTGCGCGAGGGCGTGGGAGACGGAGAAGACCTCCGCGGGGTCCAGATCGGTGACGTCCATGCCCCCCATTGTCCCCGGTCGCTCTCGGCCCCCGGGCGCGGCGGTCGGTACAGTGGCGCACGTGAGCACCGAACCCGCGCCGGAGCCGGGGCCCCGCGAGCCCGGCACGCGGCCGGCCTGGGTCACCGCGCTCAAGGGCGGTGCGCTCCTGCTGCTGCTGGCCGTGGCGGTCTGGTACCTCATCGGCCACGAGCTGCCCACCGTGGAGCAGGTCCGGGTCTTCGTCGAGGGCTTCGGCGCGTGGGGGCCCGTCGTCTTCGCCGCGGTCTTCGTCCTCGTGGCGGCCACGCCGGTCCCGGTGACGATCATGGCCGTGTCCGGGGGATTCCTCTTCGGCATGGCCCAGGGCAGCGTGGTCGGCGTCCTGGCCACCACGGCGGGAGCCTGGCTGGGGTACTGGCTCGCGCGGTTCCTCGGCCGCGACGCCCTGTACCGGCTCGCGGGCAACCGGGTCGAGCTGGTGGAGCGCAAGCTCGTCGGCAAGGGCTTCCTCACGGTGCTCGTGCTCCGGCCCGTCCTGCCCAACTGGACCCTCAGCTACGGTGCGGGCCTCGTGCGCATCCCGCAGCGCGACTACCTCGGCGCCACCCTGCTCGGCGGGATGCCGGGCCAGGTGAGCTTCGCCGCCGTGGGGGCCTTCACGTCCCGGCCGTCGTGGCCGGCCCTCGCGGCGGTCGCCGCCTCCTGGGCGGTCGTGGTGGTCGTGGGCGTGCTCGCCTGGCGGCGCTCCCGCGGCGAGTCCGAGCGCGCCCCCGAGGCCGACGGCGTGGGGAGCGCCGACTAGGCTCGGCCGCGCCGCGGGTCCACGGCACGGCGACGCCCGGTCCTCGGGGCGAGGACCGGGCGGACGCCGTTCGGGGTGACCGGCCGGTGCGGCCGTGCGGTCCCCGGGGCCTAGACCTGGGGCCGGACCGCGGTGGACCCGTCGGTCGGCTCGTTGCCGAGGAGGTGGAGCTTGCCGCTCCTGCGGTCGGCGAGGTACTCCTTCATGTCCCGCTTGATGACGGGCAGCAGCAGGTAGACGCCCAGCAGGTTCACGAACCCGCAGACGAACAGCGCCGCGTCCGCGAAGCTGATGACCTCGCTGAAGGTCAGGACGCAGCCCGCGATCGTGAAGAACAGGTAGATGCCGCGGAAGATGTTGTCGCTGAGCCGGCTGCGCCCGAACAGGTACTCCCACGCCTTGAGCCCGTAGTAGAACCAGGTGATCAGGGTGGAGAAGGCGAACAGGACCACCGCGACGGCCAGCACGATCGGGAACCAGGGGATGACCGTCGCGAAGGCGTCCGAGGTGAGGATGACGCCGTCCGGGGCGCCCCCACCGGCCTGCACCTGGTCGATGCCGGCCTGCAGGCTCGGCGCGCCGGCGATGATGATGGCCAGGGCCGTCATGGTGCAGATCAGCACGGTGTCGACGAGCGGCTCGAACAGGGCCACGAAACCCTCGCTCACGGGGCGGCGGGTCTTGACGGCGGAGTGGGCGATCGCGGCGGAGCCCAGGCCGGCCTCGTTGGAGAACGCGGCACGCTGGAAGCCCACGATCATGACGCCCAGGACGCCGCCGGCCATGCCCTCGGGGGAGAACGCGCCGTCGATGATCGCGGCGATCGCGCCCGGCACGTGGTCGAGGTTGGCGAGGATGACGATCAGGCAGGCGGTGACGTAGACGGCGCCCATGGCCGGCACGAGCCGGCTGGTGGTGGCGCCGATCGACTTGATGCCGCCGATGATGACCAGGCCCACGAACAGGGCGAGGACGATGCCGAAGATCAGGGCCGCCCCGGCGCTGCCGAGGAAGCCGTCGGCGCCGCCGGTGACGTTCTGCACCTGGGCGAAGGTCTGGTTGGCCTGGAACATGTTGCCGCCGGCCGCGCCGAAGAACAGGATCGCCACGGCGAAGACGCCGGTGAGGATCTTGGCGGGGATGCGGCCGAACTTGCTGAAGGCGATGGGCAGGTAGCGGAAGGGCCCGCCGCTGACCGTGCCGTCCTCGTGGACCTCGCGGTACTTCACGCCCAGGGTGCACTCGGCGAACTTGGTCGCCATGCCGAGCAGGCCGGCGCAGATCATCCAGAACGTCGCGCCGGGGCCGCCGAGGGCCATGGCCGCGCCGACGCCGGCGATGTTGCCCAGCCCCACGGTCCCCGACAGGGCGGAGGTCAGGGCCTGGAAGTGCGGCACCTCGCCGGGGTCGTCCTTGGTCGAGAACTTGCCCCGCACCACGTCGGCGGCGACCTTCAGACCGCGGAACTGGATGAACCCGAAGTAGATCGTGAAGATCACGCCGGCCGCGATGAGCCAGGCCACGACGAACGGGAAGCTCACCCCCGCGATGGTGATGGGGTAGAAGACGATGGTCGAGAAGACCTCGGTGATCGGAGCGAACGCACTGTTGATGGCGTTGTCGATCGCTGCGAGCCACCCGACGTCGTCGGTGACGGTAGTCATGGGTAACGCCTGCGTGATCTGCATCTCACCACTACACCCTGTGGACAGCCCGTTGGCAACAGACACGCTTGTCGCCGAAAGAGCCATCTTGCCGTGGCAACAAAGAATTAACACGCAGCGGCCCGGCCTCCGCGCGAGGACGTCTCGTCGCGAGGGGGCCGGGCCGCAGGCGGTGCCGGGGCGGCGTCACCGTTGACGCCGCCGGCGCAGGGTCAGCGGCCGGCGCGGGTCCCGCCGGCCAGGAACTGGGGGGCGGTCATGGCGCACACGCGCAGGCCGCGGGCCAGGTCGCTGCCGGCGCTGCGGAGGGCGCCGCCCACCGAGGTGGCGCGGGACGGTGCCGCAGCCCGGCCGATGGCGGTGAAGAGGAGGGCGGGGAGGCCGAAGACGAGGAGGAGAGCCATGGCAGCAGGCAACTTTCTGTGGGTGGTGCGGGGAGGTCCTGGGGTCCGAGGGCGTGCGGCCGGGTGGTCCGGCGAGCAGCGGCGCCTCGGTTGACATCTGAAGTCTAACGGACCGATAGTGAACCAATCAATGTGAGAACCCTCACCAGAGAGGTGAATTGTTGCGTCTTGACGAGATTGACCAGCAGATCGTTGCGTCCTTGGTCCAGGACAGCCGGGAGAGCTACGCGGCCATCGGCCAGAAGGTGGGTCTGTCGGCCCCCGCGGTGAAGCGGCGGGTCGACGTCCTGCAGCAGACCGGGGCCATCAAGCGCTTCACAGCGGAGCTCGATCCGTCGGTCATGGGGTGGAACATCCAGGCGTTCGTGGAGCTGCACTGCGACGGCGGGCTCTCGCCGTCGATGATGCGCACCATGGCCGCCGAGATCGCCGAGGTGACCGCGGCCTACACGGTGACCGGCGAGGCGGACGGCATCTTCCTCATCCGGGCCGAGAACACCACCCACCTGGAGGACGTCATGGTCCGGATCAGGGAGTGGAAGGGCATCAACCACACGAGGAGCTCGGTCATCCTCTCGCACCTCTGAGCGCGGCCCGCCGGGCTCTGGAATACTGGCCGCACAGCACCCTCGTCACCGCATCGGAGGACCGGTCATGGAGAACGCAGCGGAAGCAGTCGTCGTCGTCGGGGTCGACGGATCCCCCCAGTCCGTGGAGGCGCTGCGCTGGGGCGCGCGTCTCGCGCCCGCGTACGGGGCGACCGTCAAGGTGGTGGGGGCGTGGGAGAACCCGCCCGAGTACGTCGGCTTCGTCCACTTCAAGGACGACCGGTTCGACGAGCTCGCCCGGGAGCGGGTGGAGCGGGCCGTCCAGGAGGCGTTCGGGGCGGACGTGCCGGCCGGGCTCAGCACCGTGGTGGAGTTCGGCCACCCGTCCAAGGTGCTGATGCGCCACTGCGAGGGGGCCGAGCTGCTGGTCGTGGGACGCCGGGGCCACGGCGGCTTCAAAGGGCTGCTGATGGGGTCGACGAGCTCCGCGTGCGTCGCCCACGCCCCGTGCCCGGTGCTCGTCCTCCCCGACGAGACGGTCGATGCCGGGCGGGCGGAGGACTCCGGGCAGGCGCAGGGGGCCGGGCCCGCCGGCTGAGGCGCCGCCCGTCCCGCCCGGGACCGGAGGGACTCGTCCGCCGTGTCCCCACAACATGCTCCCGCGATCGTGCGCGCGGCGCCGCGGGCTCTGTGATACTGATCACGTCAGCGTGATCACGTGAGCAAAGGATTCGGCATGAGCAACGGAACCGCAGCAGCGATCGTCGTCGGGGTCGACGGCTCCCAGCAGTCCGTCGAGGCGCTGCGCTGGGCGGCGCGGATCGCGCCGTCCTTCGGTGCGGGCATCAGGGCGGTCGGGGCGTGGGACTACCCGCCCGAGTACGCCGGGTACGTCCCGCTGGGCAGCGACAACTTCGACGAGGTCACCCAGAAGCAGGTGGACAAGGCGGTGCGGGAGGCCTTCGGCGACGACGTGCCGGCCGGGCTCACCACCTCCGTGGTGTTCGGCCACCCGTCGAAGGTCCTGGTGCACGAGAGCGAGGACGCCACGATGCTCGTCGTCGGGCGCCGGGGCCACGGCGGGTTCCGCGGGCTGCTGCTGGGCTCGGTCAGCGCCGCGTGCGTCGCCCACGCGAAGTGCCCGGTGCTCGTGATCCACGAGCACCCCGAGGCGGAGGGGCCGGCTCAGGAACGTCCCGCGTAGTAGCGGCCCAGGACCTCGTCCCGGTACTCGAAGTACGTCCCGTCGGCCATGGCCTCGCGGGCGCCGTCCACCATGCGCACGACGAACCGCTCGTTGTGGATCGACGTGAGCGTCGCGGACAGGCGCTCCTTGGCCTTGAACAGGTGGTGCAGGTACGCCCGGGTGTAGTGGGCGCACGTGTAGCAGTCGCAGCCGCTGTCGATCGGGGCGAGGTCCGTGCGGAAGCGGGCGTTGCTGACGGTGAAGCGGCCGTCCGGGGCGTACACGGTCCCGGTGCGGGCCACCCGGGTGGGGGAGACGCAGTCGAAGGTGTCCGCGCCGTTCTCGAGAGCCGTGAAGATGTCGTCCGGCTCCGAGATCCCCAGCAGGTGCCGTGGCCGGTCCTCGGGCAGCTCCTCGTTGCACCAGCGCACGATCGTGCCGAGGTTCTCCTTCTCGAGGGCCCCGCCGATGCCGAACCCGTCGAAGTCCATCGCGCCCAGGTCCCGGCACGCCTTCCGGCGCAGGTCCTCGTACTGGGCGCCCTGGATCACGCCGAACAGGGCCTGGTAGGGCCGGTCGGCGCGCTCCTCGGTGAGCCGGGCGTGCTCGGCGACGCACCGCAGCGCCCACCGGCGGGTCCGCTCGAGGGACGTCTCCTGGTAGCCGCGGGAGTTGTGCAGCGTGGTCAGCTCGTCGAACGCGAACATGATGTCCGCGCCCAGCCGGTGCTGCACCTGCATGGAGATCTCCGGGGTGAAGCGGTGGACGTCCCCGTTGATGTGGGACGTGAACGTGACCCCGTCGTCGTCGACCCGCGCCATGCGCTCCTTGCCGGTCGCGACGTCGTCGTCCCCCGCCGCCGAGGCCGCGACCGTGGACATGTCGATGACCTTCCGGAACCCCGAGCCCAGGGACATGACCTGGAAGCCCCCGGAGTCCGTGAAGGTGGGGCCGGACCAGTTCATGAACGCTCCGAGCCCGCCCGCGGCGTCCAGGACGTCCGCGCCGGGCTGGAGGTAGAGGTGGTAGGCGTTGGCGAGCAGGGCCTGCGCGCCGAGCTCCGCCATGGACTCGGGCAGCACCGCCTTGACGGTGGCGGCGGTGCCGACGGGGACGAACGCGGGGGTGCGGATCGTCCCGTGCGGGGTGGTGATGGTCCCGGTGCGGCCCAGGAACGGGCCGCCGTTGGCCTCGAGGCGCCCGCCGGCGATCGTGGCGGTCTCGGCGAGCCGGTGCTCCACCGCGAAGCCGAAGTCGGAACGGGCGGCGGCGGGGAGCAGGGTCTCTTCTGGAGCGGGCACCCGTCCATTGTGCGTCACCGCCCCGGGGGCGGGTGACGGCGAGCGCCCGTGCGCCGGTGACGCCGCTCAGCGGCCCCAGCCGGCGTGGGCCACGGCCTGGCGCACCAGGTCTCCGCGACCGCCCGCGAACTCCGCCTGCACCTCGGGGCTGAGCGCCTCCTCGGGGCTCATCCAGGACAGCTGCAGGGCGTCCTGGCGGGGGCTGCACTCCCCGCGCACCGGCACGATGTAGCTCAGCGCCACCGCGTGCTGCCGGTCGTCGGTGAGCCCCGTCTCGGACGGCGAGGGGAAGAACTCGGCCACGGCGAAGGGCGTGGTGGAGACCGGCAGCTGCGGGAACGCCATGGCCCCCAGGTCCTTCTCCAGATGGCGCAGCAGCGCGGCCCGGATGGTCTCCCGGTACAGCACCCGGCCGGAGACGAAGGTGTACATCATCTTCCCCTCGGGGGTCGCCTGCAGCAGCAGCCCGATCTCGGAGAGGTAGCCCAGCGGATCGAGCCGGACCGGCAGGGCCTGCACGTAGACCATCGGCAGGCGGCGCCGGGCCTCCTGCAGGTCGTCCTCGTTGA
Organism: Kocuria rosea; assembly: GCF_006094695.1. Taxonomy (NCBI): domain Bacteria; kingdom Bacillati; phylum Actinomycetota; class Actinomycetes; order Micrococcales; family Micrococcaceae; genus Kocuria; species Kocuria rosea. The sequence continues at coordinate 820,351 of NZ_CP035103.1, forward strand.
GCCAACCGGGGTTCGGATCGGGGGTGCGGAGGAAGTTCATACTGCTGTTCTATCCCAAGACCCCGGGCGGGGCCACGGCCCGCACCGCCCGGGGCGGCCGGTTCAGCGCTCAGCGGAGCCGGTGTCCCCGGGGACCGCTCCCGGGCGGGCCAGCCGGGCGGCGGCCTCCAGGACCGTCCACGCCTGCACCTGTGTGGACAGCTCGACCGGCACGCCGGGGCGCTGCGACTCGTCGGCGTGCCGCGCCGGGTCCGGGGAGAAGATCGCGACCGTCTCGCCGGCGGCCGCCGGTGCGGTGGGGGGCGCGTTGAAGTCCACCGCGGGATCGAACTCCCGCCGGCCCGCCCACAGGGCGTCGGCGGTGCCGGTCACGAGCGCGGCCGCGGTGCGGCGCGCCGCGGCGGGCAGTCCCGGGTGCAGGGCGGCATCGGAGAGGTAGCGGGCCAGGATCCCGCTGAACAGGCCGCCGTCCCCGCCGCCGTGGGTGCGCAGGACGGGGCGTCCGTCCAGGTCGCGGCCGTACTCCTGCGCGGCGCCCGCCACCACGTCGGCGGCCGTGCGCAGCAGGTCCGCCCGGTCCTGCTCGCCCGTGCCCGGGGCGTCCGCGAGCTCGAGGAGCAGACCGAGCACCGGCCCGGAGTTGTAGCTGAACAGCCTCTCGTCCCGGCGCGTCACCTCGGTGCCGGACCCGGCGGCGACCAGCTGCAGACCGTCGTGGAAGACCTTCCGTTCCGGGTCCCAGAGGGTGGCCCGCAGCCAGTCGAGCACCGCGCCGGCCTGTTCCCGGCGGTGCGTGCGCACGAAGCCGAGGGCCGTGGGCGCGGAGGACGCCGTGTTCTTGACGTCGTGGCGGGTGTTCCAGAAGACCCCGCCCCCGAGGTCCCCGGTGTGGCCCCGTTCGAGCCGGGCGAGCAGGGCGCTGCCCGCGTCCAGGCACGCGACGTCCGGCCGGCCGGTCAGGGCGCGGTCCAGCTCGGCGAGACGGCCCACGGCCAGCAGCAGCCACGCCATGTCGTCGTAGTAGGAGTTGTGGGTCACCCGGCCGCCGCTGCGCAGGGTGATGCCCCGCAGCAGGCGGTGCCCCTCCCGGCGGAACCGCCGGGCCCGCGCCGGGTCGTCCAGGTGCCGCAGCCCGGCGTCCACGAGGGCGTCGAGCAGGTGCGCCTGCCACCAGTAGTGCCACGGGGCCTTCGGGGACGTGGGACGCGGGTGCGCCGGGGCGCCGAGCAGCGTGCCGGGCACCCCCAGCGCCCGTCCGGCGAACAGCTCTCGGACCGAGTGGGCGGCCTTGTCGGCACGCAGCGCGGCCGCGGCGCCCGGTGCGGCGGCGCCGGGGTGCTCGGTGGGCGTGGGGTGTGCGGTGGGCTCGGGGGTCGCCGCGGTGGGCGCGGCGCCCGCTCCGGTCGTCGGGGGCATGGGAACTCCTGTGCTGGCGGGGGAGGGGTGCTGGTGCCGAGCCTAGGCGCTCGCCGGGGCCGGCGGCCCGCCGCGGTCCTCGGCGCGGTTCCCGCCGGGGCCGAGGAAGAGCCGCCGGTGCAGGGTCTCGGCCGGTCCGGGGAGGCCGCGCCGCTCCAGCAGGGCCGCGCCGAGCAGCGTGACCAGCCACACGGCGGAGCCGAGCAGCAGCGCGGCGGTGGGCGTCAGAGAGCGGCCGAGCCCCAGTGCGAACGGGGGCAGCAGCACGGTGAACAGCACGGACTGGGCGAGATAGCCGCTCATCGACCGGCGGCCGAGGGCCTGCAGCGACCACAGCGCGGGATGCTCGCGCGCCCGGAGGGCCGCGGCCCGGGGGCCCAGCACGCGGTCGCAGACCAGCGCCACGAGCAGCGCGTAGCCGATGCCCTGCGCGGCGCCGGTCACCGCGTCCAGGCCGGTGAGCACGGACCCGGCGGTCGGCGAGGGCTCGAGCCGGTCCGTGGTCAGGAGTCCGGTGCCCACGCCCGTGAGCAGCCCGAGCCCGATGCAGACCAGGGCCGTGACCAGCAGCCGGCCGCGGCGGGGCCCGGGGTCCTCGAGCACGCGGTACCGGCTCAGGGCCAGCCCGAGCAGCAGCATGGGCAGCAGGCCGAGCAGCTGGAGCGGGGCGAAGGACACCACCCCGAGCCCCTCCACGAGCCCGAGGACCAGCCGCTCCGGGATCGAGTCCGCCACCAGGCTGGGGAAGGGCGGCGTGCCGGGTGTCCGCACGGACCAGCTCGCCGCACCGTAGAGCACCATGAGCACCGAGCCGAGGGCGGAGAGGATCACGAGGGTGCGCGTGCTCTCGGCGATCAGCACGGCGAGGAAGAGCCCGCCGAACGCGTAGGCGGTGATGATGTCCCCGGGGAAGAGCAGGCACGCGTGCAGGGCCCCGATGAGGAGCAGCCACCCGTAGCGGCGCAGCAGCAGCCGGCGCGCCAGGGGCGGCGGCGTGCCGCGGGCGGCCTCCCGCGCGGCGATCTGGCCCACGCCGTAGCCGACCAGGAACGAGAACAGGGGGAAGCCGCGGCCGTCCACGAGCATCGACATGGCCATGTTGGCGACGTCGTCCGCCGTCCACGCCGCGGTGCCCGCACCGGTGCCCAGCGTCCGGTCCCGGGGACCGTCCGTGGGCCCGGCAGCCCAGATCCAGACGGTGACGTTGGCGACCGCGATGACCCAGAGCATGAGCCCCCGGGCCACGTCCGGCGCCGGGACGCGGCCCGTCGCCCGGGGGGCGTGCGGAGCCCTCACGCGGCGTCCCCGGACGGCAGGGCGCGGCGGCTCTCGAGCACGAGCGGCTCGCCGGTCACCGGGTGGACGAGGGCGATGCGGCGGGCCAGCAGCTGAAGCGGCCGGCCGGGGTCCTCGGCGCCGGCCGGCCGCACCTGCGGGTACAGGGGGTCGTGGCGCACCGGGACGCCCAGGCCGGCCAGGTGCACCCGGATCTGGTGGGTGCGCCCGGTCTCGGGCCGGAGGACGTAGCGGGCCCACGTCCCCTCCTCGTCCGCGAACGGCGGCCCGGCGCTCTCCACCTGGGTGCGGGCGTTGACGGGTCCCGGCACCTCCCGCGCCTGCAGGGACGTGCGGTCCTTGACGATGCGGGACTCGACGAGCCGCGGGAGGCGCAGCCCGGGCCGGTGCGCGGCCACGGCCTCGTACTCCTTCGCCACCGCACGCTCCTGGAAGAGGGTCTGGAACCGGCCCCGGGTGCCGGGGTCCCGCGAGAGCAGCAGCACCCCCGCGGTGCCGCGGTCGAGCCGGTGCAGCGGGGAGAGCCGGTCCTCGCGGCGGGAGCGGCGCAGCTTCACGAGCGCGCTCTGCGCCACGAAGCCGCCGCGCGGCGTGGTGGGCAGCCCGTGCGGCTTGTCGACCGCCAGCAGCCACTCGTCCTCGAACAGGACCGGCAGGTCCCCGGGCAGCTCCGGCTCCTCGGGCAGGGCGCGGTGGTACCAGACCGAGCCGCCGGGGCGGAGGGGAGCGTCGTGGGGGAGGGGCCGCCCGGCGTCGTCGACGATCCCGCCGGCCGCGAAGAGCTCCTCGAGCTCGGGCGCGGACGCGGGGAACCTGCTCAGCAGATAGCCGCGGACGGTCCCGGGGGCGTCGGCCCCGGCGGCCGGCAGCCGCACCCGGACCGGGTCCACCCCGTCCCGCAGCGGCAGGGGGGCGGTGGCGGGCCGACGTCGTCGCATGGTTCCCGATCGTGCTCCGCCCGCGCCCCGTTGTCCACTCGGCGGGCCCGCGTACCGCCGCCCCGCGGATCCTGCGAGAATGGGGGAGCACCCGCACCCGCCCGCCGACCGGAACGAGGCCCATGTCAGCCGAAGAAGTCGTCCTCCTCGACGAGGCGCACCGTCCCATCGGAACCGCGCCCAAGGCCGGGGTGCACACCACGGACACCCCCCTGCACCTGGCGGTCTCGTGCTACGTCCTCGACGACGACGGGCGGCTGCTGCTGACCCGCCGGGCGCTCGCGAAGAAGACCTGGCCCGGGGTGTGGACCAACAGCTTCTGCGGTCACCCGGGCCCCGGCGAGGGGTTCGTGGAGGCCATCGCGCGCCGCGCCGGCCAGGAGCTGGGCTTCGAGGTGACGGCGATGACGGAGGTGCTGCCCGACTTCCGCTACCGGGCGGTGGACGCCTCCGGGATCGTGGAGAACGAGTTCTGCCCCGTCTACCTGGCGCGGGCCACCGGGCGGCCCCGGCCGCTGCCCGCCGAGGTCGCGGAGGTCGCCTGGATCGCCCCGGAGGAGCTGTTCGCCGCGGCGGAGGCCGCGCCGTTCCTGCTCAGCCCGTGGCTGCTGGAGCAGATCGCGGACGACCGGCTGCGCGGGGCGCTCACGAGCCGGGCAGCGCTCCGCCCGTAGCGCTCCGCCCGGCCGGCTCCCTCCGGCTCACTCCATCCGTCCGGCCAGGCCGGCGGCCACCGTCTCGAGGGCGGCGCGCAGCGCGAGGATCGCCGGGCGGTGGGCGCTCGCCCCGCGGATCGAGGTGAACACCGTCCGCCGGGGCCCGGTCGGCAGGTCGACCAGCCGGCAGGGCGAGTCCCCGCCCGCCCACATCAGGTCCGGCATGAGCGCCACGGCGTTGCCGGACTCCACGAGCCGGGTCTGCGCCTGCAGGTCCGCCGTCGAGAACCGGACGTCCGGCTCGAAGCCCGCCCGCCGGCACAGCTGCTCGCCCCAGTGCCGCGAGGCGGCTCCCCGCGGTTCCATGACCCACGGGAGCTCGCGGGCGTCCCGCAGGGAGGCGACGGACGCGTGCTCGGGGCCCGGGGGGACGGCCAGGCGGATGGCGTCCGTGATCAGCCGCCGCCGGTCCAGGTCCGGGTGGTGGGCGGCGGCGTGGCTCGGGTACTGCTCCGCCACGACCACGTCGAACTCCCGGGCCCAGGTCTCGTAGAGGGCCCGCTCCGGCTCGGCCTGCACCATCTCGACCCGTACGTCCGGGTGCTCGCGGCGCATGGCGCCCAGCACCTCCGGCAGCAGCGCCAGGGCCGCGGACTGGAACACGGCGACCCGCACGGTGCCGGTGACCGTGCTCAGCGACGCCGCCAGGTCCGACTCGGTGCGCTCCAGGACGTCCAGCAGCTCGGTGGTGCGCGCCACCAGGATCTCCGCCTGCGGCGTGAGCTGGACCCGCCGGCCGGCCTTCGAGAGCAGGGCCACCCCCGCCTCCTTCTCCAGCGCCGAGAGCTGCTGGGAGACCGCCGAGGGGCTGAAGTTCAGGGCGGCGGCGACCTCCGCGAGGGTGCCCCGCAGCGCGAGTTCCCGCAGCAGCCGCAGCTTGCGCACGTCCAGCATTCCGCCGCCTCCCAAAGATTAGTACTGCTGATGAATCATCTGTGGAATTCTTCACTTTATCCGAATCGTCCCGGGGCGCACACTGGACGTACCGCAGTGCTTTCGACCCAACCCAGGGAGTACCACCCATGACGACGATCCCCGTCCCCCCGGCAGCGCAGGCCCCCGGCCGCCCCGCGGTGGGACGCACCCTTTCCCACGCCGCCATCCCGGCGTCGCTGCCCGAGCAGGCCGTGGCCACGGTGCGCCGCTGGCTCACCGAGGCGGAGCAGTTCCCCAGGGACGCCTCGGGGGAGCAGCTGGCGGGGGTGCTGAAGGATCCCGCCGGCCTGGACTTCACGGTGGGCTTCGTCGACGGCGTCATCCGCCCCGAGGACCTCCGGGTGGCGGCCCGCAACCTGGCCCGGCTGGCGCCGAAGGTCCCCGGCTTCCTGCCCTGGTACCTGCGCTCCGCGGTGCGCGCGGGCGGGGCCCTCGCCCCCGTGGCCCCGCAGGTCGTCATCCCCGCGGCCCGCAAGGCGCTGCGCGAGATGGTGGGCCACCTCATCGTGGACGCCAGCGAGGCCAAGCTGGGGAGGTCGATCGCGAAGATCCGCAAGGACGACGTCCGGCTCAACGTCAACCTCCTGGGCGAGGCCGTGCTCGGGGACCGCGAGGCCGCCCGGCGGCTGCAGGGCACCCACGACCTGCTGGCCCGCCCCGACGTCGACTACGTCTCCATCAAGGTCTCCTCCACCGTCGCCCCGCACTCGCCCTGGGCCTTCGACGAGGCCGTGACCGAGGTCGTCGAGAAGCTCGCCCCGCTGTACGAGCGGGCCGCCTCCTTCACCGCGCCCAAGTTCATCAACCTGGACATGGAGGAGTACAAGGACCTGGACATGACCCTCGAGGTCTTCACCCGGATCCTCGACCAGCCCCGGTTCAAGGACCTGGAGGCCGGCATCGTCCTGCAGACCTACCTGCCCGACGCCCTGGCCGCGATGATCCGCCTGCAGGAGTGGGCCGCCGCCCGCCGCGCCGCCGGCGGCGCCCCCGTGAAGGTGCGCGTGGTCAAGGGCGCGAACCTGCCGATGGAGCAGGTCGAGGCGTCCCTGCACGACTGGCCGCTGGCGACCTGGGGCACCAAGCAGGACTCGGACACCCACTACAAGCGGGTCCTCAACTACGCGCTGCAGCCCGAGCACACGGACGCCGTGCGCATCGGCGTCGCCGGGCACAACCTCTTCGACATCGCCTTCGCCTGGCTGCTGGCCACCGAGCGCGGCGTGGCCGGGGCCGTGGACTTCGAGATGCTGCTCGGCATGGCCACCGGCCAGGCCGAGGCCGTCAAGCGCGACGTCGGGTCCCTGCTGCTCTACACCCCCGTGGTGCACCCGGCCGAGTTCGACGTGGCCATCGCCTACCTGATCCGCCGGCTCGAGGAGGGCGCGTCCCGCGAGAACTTCATGTCCGCGGTCTTCGAGCTCTCCACCGACGAGGAGCTCTTCGAGCGCGAGAAGCAGCGCTTCCTCGCCTCCCTGGCCGGCCTCGACGACACCGTGCCGGCCCCCCACCGGGTCCAGGACCGCAGCCTGCCCGAGCCGCCCGCCCCGGTCGACGCGTTCACCAACACGCCGGACACCGACCCGGCCGTGGCCGCCAACCGGGACTGGGGGCGGGCGATCCTCGCCCGGGTCCCCGGCTCCCGGGCCGGCGTGGCGACCGTCACGGCCGCGGCGCTGCGCACGGAGGAGCAGCTCGACCGTGTCATCGAGGCGGCCCTCGAGGCCGGGCGCGGCTGGGCCGCGCTGAGCGGCGCCCAGCGCGCCGAGGTGCTCCACCGCGCGGGCGACGCCCTGTCCGCCCGCCGGGCCGAGCTGCTCGAGGTCGCCGCCGCCGAGGCCGGCAAGACCCTCGACCAGGCCGACCCGGAGATCAGCGAGGCGATCGACTTCGCCCACTACTACGCCGAGCGCGCCCGTGAGCTGGACGAGGTCGACGGCGCGTCCTTCGTGCCCTCCCGGCTCACCGTGGTGACCCCGCCGTGGAACTTCCCGGTGGCCATCCCGGCAGGGTCCGCGCTGGCGGCCCTCGCCGCCGGCTCCCCGGTGGTGTTCAAGCCGGCCGGCCCGACCAAGCGCTGCGGCGCCGTGGTCGCCGAGGCACTCTGGGAGGCCCTCGACGCCTCCGGGATCCCCCGCGACGTGCTCGCCCTCGTGGACCTCGAGGAGCGCGCCCTCGGCCGCCAGCTGATCTCCCACCCGGCGGTGGACCGGCTGATCCTCACCGGCGCCTACGAGACGGCGGAGCTGTTCCGCACCTTCCGCTCCGATCTGCCGCTGCTGGCCGAGACCTCGGGGAAGAACGCGCTGATCGTCACGCCCAGCGCCGACTTCGACCTCGCCGCCAAGGACGTCGCCTACTCGGCGTTCGGCCACGCCGGGCAGAAGTGCTCGGCGGCCTCCCTGGTGATCCTGGTCGGCTCCGTGGCGCAGTCCCGCCGCTTCCGCAACCAGCTCGTGGACGCCGTGACCTCCCTGACCGTCGACCACCCGACCAACCCTGCCGCGCAGATGGGCCCGCTCACCGAGCCCGCCGAGGGCAAGCTGCTCCAGGCCCTGACCACCCTCGAGGAGGGGCAGTCCTGGCTGATCGAGCCGCAGCAGCTCGACGGGACCGGCCGGTTGTGGTCCCCGGGCGTGCGCACCGGCGTGCAGCGCGGCTCCGAGTTCCACCTGGTGGAGTACTTCGGCCCGGTGCTCGGCGTGATGACCGCCGAGACCCTGGAGGAGGCCGTGGCCCTCCAGAACGAGGTGGAGTACGGCCTCACCGCCGGCCTGCACTCCCTGGACCCGGAGGACATCGGCTACTGGCTCGAGCACGTCCAGGCCGGCAACCTGTACGTCAACCGCCACATCACCGGGGCCATCGTCCAGCGCCAGCCCTTCGGCGGGTGGAAGAAGTCGGCCGTCGGCCCCGGCACCAAGGCCGGCGGGCCCAGCTACCTCATGGGCCTGGGCGAGTGGGAGCCGGCGCCGCTGCGCGGGGCCGGGCTCCCCGTGGCCGACGCGGCCGCCGTCGAGCTGCTGCAGGCCGCGCACTCGGGCACGGCGGACCTCGGGCCGGCCGAGGCGCAGGGCCTCGAGCAGGCGCTGCGCAGCGACGAGGCCGCCTGGGCCGAGGAGTTCGGCGTCGCCGAGGACGTCACCGGGCTCTACGCCGAGCGCAACGTCTTCCGCTACCTGCCCCTGCCCGTCACGGTGCGCCTGTCCGAGGGCGAGCCGCTCGCCGACCTGCTGCGCGTCGTCGCCGCCGGGCTGCGGGCGGGCTCCGCGCTGACCGTCTCCACGGCGCACGAGCTGCCCGCCCCGGTGCGCGCCGTGCTCACCGACCGCGGCGTGCCCGTGCGGGTGGAGGACGACGCCGCGTGGCTGGCCGGCGCCCCCGCCCTCGGGGGCGGGCGCGTCCGCCTCATCGGCGGGGACCGCGCGGCCCTCATCGCCGCGACGGGCTCGCGCCCGGACCTGGCCGTCTACGCCCACCCCGTCACCGGGGCCGGCCGGGTCGAGCTGCTGCCGTTCCTGCACGAGCAGGCGATCAGCATCACCGCCCACCGGTTCGGCACGCCGAACCACCTCACGGACGAGCTGGTCTAGCGGCTCTTCCGGCCACGGCCCCGGACCTCGGTCCGGGGCCGTGAATCCAGTTCGGGAAACGGTTCCGGCGCTGGACAGGAGGGGCGCCGTCCTCGATGCATCAGGACGAGGGCGGCGCCCGTGGAGCTCGACCGGCTGTGCTCCGGTGTCCCCCCACGTGCATCGCACATCGGACCCGTGAGCCGGCCGCTGCTCGCCGATGCAAGGGTACTGACATGTAAATAAATGTTCACCATTTCGTAAGGCGGCTCACAATTCCGGTACGGATCGGCTCCGACGTGCGGTGACGTCCTCCGGCAGGTCGCCGCGGCGGCCCGGGAGCGCGACCGCACGGAGGCTCAGTAGGCCGTGCGCGCGACGTTCCTGGCCCAGGCCTCGAACGGCGCGGTGCGCTCGGCAAGGGCCACCGGACGCACGGGCAGCGACCGTTCGTGCTCGGGCGTGGCGAAGTACTCGTAGAACTCGGCGTCGTCGAAGCCGCCGGCGGCCGCGTCGTGCCGGTCCGCGGCGAACCAGACGGCGTCCAGCCGGGCCCACAGCGAGGCGGACAGGCACATGGGGCACGGCTCGCAGCTGGTGTAGAGGGTCGCGCCCGAGAGGTCGAAGGTGCCCAGCTCGCGGCAGGCGGCGCGGATCGCCATGACCTCCGCGTGCGCGGTGGGGTCGTTGTCGGCCGTGACGCGGTTGACGCCGCTGAAGCGGCGGCCGTCGGCGGTGACGACGACGGCGCCGAAGGGGCCGCCGTCGACGGCGGCGTTGCCCACGGCCAGGTCGATGGCCTCCAGCAGCAGCTGCCGGGCGTCGGCGGGCGGGGTGCGGTCAGTGTCCATGCGGAACTCCCGGGGTGGGGGCAGATGTCGCCGGGGAGCGTCCCGGGCCGGGGCGGGGGGACGTGCGCCGACGGCGGCCGCTGCGTGGTCGATGGTGCGGTTCTGCCTGGTAGATGGCCCGGGGATCCGGGCCCGCCGTGGGCCTGTCCAGAGGTTACCGAGGAGTGTGCCGGACCACAACAGGTGCCCCGGCGTGCCGGCGGGGGAGGAGGGCCGGGCTCCGCGTGCCGCGCCGCCCGCGCTGTGTCACGCCGCCCCTCCCTCGGCCGATCCTCCGGCGAACCGTGGAACACTGCTGACAGCACTGCTCCCGGTTCCTCGGAGCATCAGCGGGCACGCCGTCCGGCGGGCCCACGACACCGGAAGGAGCGGCCATGGGTCGGCAGACGAGACCCTCCGGCATGCCCGAGCCCCTCCGTCTGGGGCTGCGCGCCAACGCCGCCCAGTTCACGCTCCTGGTGGCGGTCAACGCCCTGGTCGGCGGCATGGTCGGCCAGCAGCAGACCGTGCTGCCGCTGCTGGCCGCCGACGAGTTCGGGCTGACCGGCTACACCTTCATCTTCACCTACGTGGCCGCGTTCGGGATCACCAAGGCGATCGCCAACTGGTTCGCCGGCACCTTCTCCGACCGGTACGGGCGCAAGCCGGTGCTGCTGGTGGGCTGGCTGTTCGCCGTGCCGGTGCCGCTGATGCTGATCTTCGCCCCGGACTGGGGGTGGGTGGTGGCCGCCAACGTGCTGCTCGGCGTCAACCAGGGCCTGACCTGGTCCACGACCGTGGTGATGAAGATCGACCTGGTGGGCCCGGCCCAGCGCGGACTGGCCATGGGGCTCAACGAGGCCGCCGGCTACGGTGCGGTGGCCGTGACCTCCCTGCTGGCCGGGTACCTGGCCGAGCAGTACGGGCTGCGCCCGGCCCCGTTCCTGCTGGGCCTGGCCTACACCGCCCTGGCGCTGCTGCTGTCGGGGGCCTTCGTCAAGGAGACCCGCGGCCACGCGCTGCTCGACGCCGGCCGGCACACCCCGCGCGCCGACGGGATGCACGACCACCTGCACGCCGGTCTCACCGACCGCCAGATCATCGCCCAGACCAGCCTGAGGGAGCCCGCGCTGTCCTCGGCCAGCCAGGCGGGGCTGGTCAACAACCTCAACTTCGGGCTCTCCTGGGGCCTGTTCCCCCTGCTGTTCGCCACCGCGGAGCTCACCGTGTCCCAGATCGGGCTGCTCTTCGCCCTCTACCCCGGGGTGTGGGGCGTCGGGCAGCTGGTCACCGGCGCCCTGTCGGACCGGGTCGGGCGCAAGCACCTGATCACCGCCGGGATGGCCACCCAGGCCGCGGCCCTGGCCGTCATCGCCGCCGGCGACGGGTTCGGCGGCTGGGCCGCCGGGACGGTCCTGCTCGGGGCGGGCACCGCGATGGTCTACCCGACGCTGCTGGCGGTGGTGGGCGACGTTGCCCACCCCGTGTGGCGCGGCCGGGCCGTGGGCGTCTACCGGGTCTGGCGCGACCTGGGCTACGCGGTCGGGGCCGTGCTCGGGGGGATCGTGGCCGACCTGCTGGGCCTGCACGCCGCGGTCTGGGCCGCCGCCGGCATCAGCGCCGTCTCGGCCCTGGTCGTGGCGGCGCGGATGTACGAGACCCACCAGCCGGTCCCGGCCGGCCCCCGGGACTGAGTCCGCGGGACCGAGCCCGCGGGGCGGGAAGCCCTCGGGCGCTCCCCCGGCCCGGGGCTCCGGCCGGGAGAGCGACCCGGCGCCTCGAGGGCCCCGCGACCGGTCGCTAGAGTGGGGAGCGCCCACCCGCCGCACCGGGTCCGCACGCCACCGGGCCCGGGCCGGACCGTCGCCGGCGCCGTGCCGGCGACCGGAGTCCCCGAGCTCTCAGGAGGACGCCCCTCCCATGGCCGACCTGTTCGACTTCAACCACGGCGGCGCCACGCACCCCGGCTCTCGCGCCGCCGTCCACCCCGGGGCGGACTCCGGCGAGCACGTGGTGCTGTACACCGTGGTCACCGAGACGGACCGGCACATCGTCCTCGACGACGGCTTCACCTACGACAAGCGCACCGGTGTGGTCCAGGGCCCCGCGGGGCGCCCCACGCTGCAGAACCGCGTGACGGCCACCGAGGGCAGCGCGATGTTCGCCTCCTGGTCGGAGATCGCCCGGCAGCCCCGCCGCCCGGACGGACGCACGGAGGGCTCCGCCCCGCGGCGGGCCCCGGCGCGACGCCTCGGCCCGCTGCTCCGCCGGCTCGGACGCCGGTGAGGTCTCCGGCGACCTGCGGGGCCGCACGCTGAGGGCCGCCGGCACGGGCAGGCCATAGGCTGGTCGGCGGACCCGTCCACCCGTTCCCTTGAGGAGTGCACCGTGCCCCTGATCCAGCGACACCTGTTCGGCCCCGGCCCGTCCAACCCCTACCCGGAGGCCACGGCGGCGCTGGGCCACCCGCTGCTCGGCCACCTCGATCCCGCCTTCCTCGACGTCATGGACAGCGCCTGCGACGGCCTGCGCACCGTCTGGGGCACGGACAACCGGCGCACCCTGCCGCTGAGCGCCACGGGCTCCGCCGGCATGGAGGCGGCGTTCGTCAACACGGTGGAGGAGGGCGACGTCGTCGTCGTCGCCGTCAACGGCCTGTTCGGCGAGCGGATGTGCGACGTCGCGGCCCGGTGCGGTGCCGAGGTGGTGCGCGTGGACTTCCCCTACGGGGAGCCGATCGACCCGCAGCGCGTCGCGGAGGCGCACCCGTCCCCCAAGATCATCGCGGCGGTGCACGCGGAGACCTCCACGGGCGTGCGCTCCGACATCGCCGCGCTGGGGGAGCTCAAGGGCGACGCCCTGCTGCTCGTGGACGCGGTCACGTCCATCGGCGGCATCGAGCTGCGCGCGGACGACTGGGGGGTGGACCTCGGCTACGCGGGCACCCAGAAGTGCCTGGGGGTCGCCCCGGGACTGGCGCCGTTCACGATCTCGGACGCCGCGTTCGAGCGCCGGGTGCAGCACCCCCGCTCCTGGTACCTGGACCTGGGCATGCTCGGCGGCTACGTGGGCGAGGCCCAGGGCCGGGCCCGGACCTACCACCACACCGCGCCCACGGCGATGATCGCGTCCCTGGACGCCGCGCTGCGCAGGATCGCCGAGGAGGGCCTGGAGAACGTCTGGGCCCGTCACCAGGCCGCGGGCGACGCGCTCCAGGCCGGGCTGCAGGACATGGGGCTGGAGCTGTTCGCCGCCGAGGGGCACCGCCTCCCGGAGCTGACCACGGTCAAGGTGCCCGAGGGCGTCGACTCCGCCTGGGTGCGGGCCTATCTGCTGGAGCACTTCTCCGTGGAGATCGGGGCGGGCGTGAAGGAGTACGCGAACACCGTGTGGCGGATCGGCCTGATGGGCCCCAACGCCGACGCCGGGTCGGTGACCCTCGTCCTGGGCGCCCTCCAGGAGGCGCTGCGGAAGGTCCCCGCCCTGGTGTGAGCCGCTCCGCGTCCGCTCAGATGAGGTCGGTCTCGGAGCGCTCGATGCGCTCCCCGGTGCCGGGGTCCGCCACCGTGCGGCGGGTGGAGCGGCGCCGGGACGGCACGGCGGCGGCGATCAGGACCAGCGCGAGGTAGGCCACGCCCACCCAGAAGATGATCTGGCCGGCGAGCGCGAGGTTCAGCGGTCCCACGACCGACGGCAGCGCCAGCCAGAGGATCAGGCCGACGGCGATGGTGATCAGGGGTCCGGCGGGGTTGAGGCGCATGGCGGGGTCCTCTCGAGAGGGCGGGCGGAGCACGAGTTCATTAAGTAAAGCAAATCCATGTCCGATCATGCGGGACGCGCCGAGGAGGCCCCGGCGCACGCCCGGCGGCGACCCGGCCCGACGCGGAGGGTCATGTTCGGTCACGACGGCGCGGGCGCCCCGTGTCCCGCGGGGCGACCCGTGCTCCCCGGCCCGGCGCCGCGCTGCTCGGGCGGCCCGGGGGCGCGGCGGGGCGGAGCGGGAAGCGTGCTGCCGAAACCGCCGCTGGCAAGGCACGATCCCCCGGCCACTGCGCCGGCGGAGCACGCACCCGGGCGGCGCGGGTCTCCCGCGCACGCCGCCCGGCGGCCGGTGCGCCCCGTGCCGGTGGCACGACCCCGGGGTGCTCCGGCACGGAGCCGCCCGCCGGGGCGCCGGGGCCTGTAGCCGGACCCGTCCGGCTCTGCTTCTATTGAGGAACGTGGGGACCTACCGAGGAGGAACATCCGATGGAAACCTGGATCTGGATCGTGCTGGCCCTGGCCGTGCTGGCCGTGGTCGTCCTGGCCGTGCTGGCCGGGAGCCGCAAGAAGAAGGAGCGCGAGGCCGTGGAGCGGCGGGAGAACCAGCAGCGCGCCGCCGAGCTGCGCGCCCGCAGCGAGGAGGAGGACCTCTCGGCCCGCGAGCGGAAGGCGGACGCGGACGCGGCCCGCGCCGAGGCCGAGAAGGCCCGGATCGAGGCCGACCGCCTCGAGCAGGACGCCCAGCGGCGCACCGAGGACGCCGAGAAGGTCCGCCAGGAGGCGGAGACCCATCGCCGGGACGCCGCCTCGCTCGTCCCGGACGGGGACGACTCCACCCCTGCTGATGCCTCCCGCGGACGCCGCGAGGACGTCACCGATCGCGCCTCCGGGACGCGCTCCGACGAGGCCCCCTGGCAGGACGGCGACGCCGGACCGGACACCCGGACCCGGCACGACGGCGACACCCTGCACGGGGACACCCTGCACGACGGCAGCGCCCGCCCCGCCGGCGACCCCGGCCCCGGGGACCGGCCGCGCACCTGAGCCCCGGCTCGGACGCGGCGGTCGTCGAGCCGCGGAGAGCGAGCGGGGCCGGTGCGGGATCCCGCACCGGCCCCGCTCATTCTCCGCGGTCACTTCTCCCAGGGAGCCTTGATGGGGTAGTAGCGCTCCAGGAACTCCGTCATCCGCTCCGCGCGCTCGGGACCGGGCACCTCCGGGAAGCTGCCGTCGTTGAGGCAGAACATGTCGAGGTTGCGGCGGCCGAGCAGCTTCTCCATCTGCTGCAGCCCGGCGCGCGTGGTGGTGTCCACGTACTCCGTGCGGGCCGTCTCCTGGGTCACGGCCCGGCCGGTCAGCAGCGCGTAGTAGTGGTAGAGCGAGTTCGTCACCGAGATGTTGTCCGCCGCGCGGAAGCGGCTGGACGCGGTGCGGGCGAACTCCGCCGGGAACTCCCGCTCCATCTCGGCCACCACGCTGCGCCGCAGGGGCGCGGCGCAGTGCTGCAGGTGGCGGGTGGTGATCCGGCCGAAGCGCTCCCACAGGAGCCGGCGGTTGACGCGGGCGGCGTTCTCGAAGCCGGAGCGCTCGGCGGAGTTCTCGCCCAGGCCGATGCGGGTCTCGTTCTCCACGAACTTCGTGATCCCGCCCGGGGAGAAGAACAGCGCCGGGCCGATCGGGCGGCCGAAGAACATGTCGTCGTTGGAGTACAGGTAGTGCTCCGAGAGCCCCTCGATGTGGTGCAGCTGCGCCTCCACCGCCTGGGAGTTGTAGATCGGCAGGGCCGAGGTGTCCGCGAAGAACTCCTCGCTGCGCACGACCCGCACGCGCGGGTGCTCGGCCAGCCACGCCGGCGGCCGGGAGTCGGTGGCGATGTAGATGTTGCGCACCCAGGGGGCGAACATGTGCACCGAGCGCAGGGCGTACTTCAGCTCGTCGACCTGCCGGAAGCGGGCCTCGTGCGCGTCGCCCTCGCCCACCACGGCGTCGGCCATGTACGAGGCCCGGACCCTGCGGTACTCCTCGTCGGAGCCGTCCACCCACGAGAAGATCATGTCGACCGCGAAGTCGATGTCGATGGCGTGGTCGGCGAACATGTTCTCGATCGTGGGCCAGGTGAGGCCGAAGCGCTCCACGGTGCCGCGCACGGCCTCGGCCACCGGGACGGTGCGCCGGGTCAGCGAGTTCTCGATGGGCAGCCGGATCTCGTCCTCGCCGAACTCCCACAGCTCCACCTGCACCCCGGTGCCGGCGCCGTAGTAGAGCCTGGCCTCCGCGGAGTAGTGGGGCCGGAACAGCCGCAGGACCCGCGCGTTGCGGCGCGAGGACAGCTCGCCGTCGGCCAGCAGCTGCACGGTCTTCTTCTTGGTGTCCATCGGCTTGACGTAGTACGGCTCGCCCACGGCCGCGTCCACCAGGGCCTGCCGGAGCCGGGGCCGGTCCTTGAGGTCCACGGCGATGACGGGGCGCTCGTCGTTGCCCCGCACCAGCAGGTAGTCGACGCCCGCCGAGTCCAGGACCCCGCGCAGGAAGAGCAGGTTCTGGACCATGACGTCGTGCGGGGTCTGGTCCGTGATCCGCAGCGCGAAGCGGTCCTTGTAGCGGACCACGTCCTCGCGCTGGTCCAGGGCCGCGGCAGAGGCACGGGAAGCGGAGCGGAACACCTCGCCGTCCGTGCCGTCCTCGGGTGCCGCGAAGTACTCTGCGCCGAGCAGGGTCGTGTTGATGGTGCCTCCTCATGGTGTCGGGCCGCTGGGGCGGCGATCTCATGATAAGCCGCGGCGGCCGGACTCAGGAGGGGAGGGGCTGGCAGCGCTCGCAGAACCACACCGCCCGGTCCCGCGGCGGCCCGGGGTACGGCTCGCCGGGCACGAGCTCGGCGTCGTCGATCCGCGCCTCCCGGACCGGGGCCCCGCACCGGCGGCACGGCTGCCGGCCGCGGCCGTAGACCCAGAACTGCTCGCCGCGACGGGCCGGGCCCCCCACCGTGGAGCGCTGCGAGCGGTCCCGGTTGACGTGCAGCAGCCGGTGGGAGAGGTCCACGACCGCGCCGAGGACCGGGACCTCGGCCACCGGGGTGAAGGGGTGCAGCCGCTGGAGGAACAGGATCTCGTTGCGGTAGACGTTGCCGATGCCGGCGAGGTTGCGCTGGTCCATCAGCGCGGCCCCCACGCGCCGGAGCGGGTGGCGGGCGAGCCGGGCCAGGGCCTCCGCCCGGTCCCAGTCGGGGCCCAGCAGGTCCGGGCCGAGGTGGCCCACGAGCTCGTCCTCGTCGGCGGTGGCCACGAGGTCCAGCATGCCGAGGTCGAAGCCGACGGCCTGCGCGGCCGCGTTCTCGAGCACCGCCCGCGCCTGGTGGCCGGGGCGCCGCCACCGGGCGCCCCGCGGGTAGACGTGCCACATGCCCTCCATGAGCAGGTGGGAGTGCAGGGTGAGCGGGGGCAGGCCGTCGGGCCCGCCGTCGGTGCGGACCAGCAGGTGCTTGCCCCGCGGCACCACCTCGGTCACGGTGCGCCCCGAGAGGTCCGCGGTGGCGATCGACGGGAACCGGAGGTCGCTGCGGGTCAGGATCCTCCCGGCCAGGGCGCGGCGCAGCAGGACGGCCTGGCGGTAGACGGTGTCACCCTCG
Source organism: Kocuria rosea (assembly GCF_006094695.1). Classification (NCBI taxonomy): domain Bacteria; kingdom Bacillati; phylum Actinomycetota; class Actinomycetes; order Micrococcales; family Micrococcaceae; genus Kocuria; species Kocuria rosea. The sequence goes on from NZ_CP035103.1 coordinate 837,445, forward strand.
GGCACGGCCGCCCCCGGTGCTCGGGTCCGCGCTCATCGGCGCATCCTCAGGCCGCGCGGCGTCGAGTAGAACCCGCCGGCCAGCAGGGACTCCCGCACCGCGGTCTCGACGGGGCCGTGCCCCAGGACCCCGGCGCCGTTGACCTTCTCGACGGTCAGCTTGTCCACCGCGCCCCGGCGGACGATCTCGGCCACGGCGGGTCCGGCGGCGGCCAGGGCGGCCGCGTCGTCGGTGAACGCGAGCACGGTCCGCCCGCCGCGCTCCACGTACAGGGCCAGGGCGCCGTCCACGAGCACGACGACGGCGCCCGCCTTGCGCCCGGGCCGGTGCCGCCCCGCGGGCGCGTCCCGGCCGTCCGGGGCGGGCACGGACACGGGCTCCGGCCACTCGAGGGCCGCCCCGTAGGGGTTGGCGGGGTCGGTCGCGGCGAGCGCCAGCGCCACGGGCTCCTCGGCGCGGACCTGGTCGTCGGTGCTGAACGTGCGCAGGTGGTCCACCGTGGCGGCCTGCGCGAACTGGGCGGCGCCCAGGCCCTCGATGAAGTAGCCGCGGCGGGCCCGGCCCGTGTCCTCGAGCGTGGAGAGCACCTTGTAGACGGTGGCGAAGCCGCCGGGGAGCTCCTCGACCGCCACGGGGCCCTTGGTCACCACGCCGTAGCGGTCCATGAGCAGCTCCGCGGTGGCCGACGCCCGCAGCGTGGGGTCGAGGGGCTCGGGGCGCAGCATCGACCAGCGCCCGGCCACGAGCGGGGAGTCGTGGCGCTCCAGGGTGGCCGCCCGCGCCGGGGCACGCAGCGCCCCGCCGATCCCCGGGCGGGAGGCCGCGCCGGGCCGCAGCCGGGCGGCGCCCCGGCGGGACGTGGTGCGTCCCCGCGGGGCCTGGGCCCGGTGCCGGTGGGCGGCCTGCCCGCCGGAGAGCAGGGTGCGCACGGGCAGGAAGGTGTCGTTGGTGATCAGCCCGGACCAGACGAGGTTCCACAGCGCGGTGGTCAGCGCCGGGGCGGGAACCGGGTCCCCGGCGGCGTCGAGCAGGCCCAGCAGCTGCGGGAAGAACCACGCGCCGCCGGGGGCCAGGACGTCGAGGACCCGCCGCTCCAGCGTGGAGTCCAGGGCCGCCGCCGCGACCTCGAGGGTCTCGGCCGGGGGCAGGGTGAGCTGGGCCGCCTCGCTCAGGTGCAGCGACACCCATCCGTCGTCGCCCGCCAGGGACCCGGCCCCGGACCACAGGATCTCCCCGGTGGCGGTCAGCTCGTCCAGCAGCTCGGGCCGGTAGTCCGCCACCCGGGCGGCGAGCACCAGCGGCTCCCAGGCCGAGGCGGGGACGGCGACGCCCGCGAGCTGGTCCACCACCGTCAGCACCCCGTCCTCGCCGCGCAGCTGGTGGCCCCGGCCCACGTGCTGCCAGGCCGGCAGGAACCGGGCGTAGACCTGCCCGGAGACGGGCTCAACGTCCCGGCGCAGCGCGGCCAGCGAGCGGCGCCGGATCCGGCGCAGCACCTCGGACTCGCACCACTCGGAGGCCGCCGGGCCGGCCCCGCCGCCGTCGGGGCGCACCGGCCGGAACTCGCCCTCGACCACGCGCCGGTCCGCGGCCAGCCGCTCCAGCGTGGTGCGCACCACGGCCGTGCCCAGCCCGAGCCGCGCCGCGGCCTCGTCCACGGTGAACGGCCCGTGGGTGCGGGCGTAGCGGGAGACGAGGTCGGCCAGCGGGTCCTCGACCGGTTCCACGAAGGCCAGCGGCACCCCCATGGGCAGGGGCACGCCGAGCGCGTCGCGCAGCCGGGAGGCGTCCTCGATCGCGGCCCAGTGCTCGACGCCGCGCAGGTGCACGCGCAGGGCGCGGTTGGCGGCCACGAGCTGCTCGAGCCACCCGGCGGCGACGTCCTCGGAGCACGCGGACTCCGGGTCCCCGGGGTCCTGGAGCCGGCGGACGGCCTCGGCGGTGGTGAGCGGGCCGAGCAGGCGCAGCAGGTCGGCCGCGCCCTCGACCCCGCGCAGCCGCCGGTCCGGGGCCAGTCGCTGCAGCTCCGCCTCCGTGCGCTCGATGACGTCGGGGTCCAGCAGCTCCCGCAGCTCGGCGCGGCCCAGGAGCTCGTTGAGCAGGGCGGCGTCGAGGGACAGGACGGCCGCCTTGCGCTCCGCCAGCGGGGAGTCGCCCTCGTAGAGGAACTGGGCCACGTAGCCGAAGAGCAGGGTCCGGGCGAAGGGCGAGGGCTGCTCCGTGGTGGTCTCGACCACCCGGATCGCGCGCCGCTCGACCGCCCGGTGCAGCTCCTTGAGCGCGGGCAGGTCGTAGACGTCCTGGAGGCACTCGCGGATCGTCTCGAGGATGATCGGGAACTGCGGGTACTTCCGGGCGACGTCCAGCAGCTGCGCCGAGCGCTGGCGCTGCTGCCACAGCGGGGAGCGCCGGCCGGGGTCGCGCCGGGGCAGCAGCAGGGCCCGGGCGGCGCACTCCCGGAACCGGGAGGCGAACAGCGCGGAGCCGCCCACCTCCTCGGTGACGATCTGGTCGAGCTCGTCGGCGTCGAAGAGGAACAGCTCCGCGCCCGGGGGCTCGTCCTCCATGGCCGGCACGCGCAGCACGATCCCGTCGTCGGCGGCCTGCGCGGAGCCGTCGAGGCCGTACCGCTCGTGCAGCCGGGCCCCCACGGCCAGCGCCCACGGGGCGTGCACGGGCATCCCGAACGGGGAGTGCAGCACCACGCGCCAGTCCCCGAGCTCGTCGTGGAAGCGTTCGACGACGAACAGCCGGTCCGACGGGACCTGCCCCACGGCCTCCTTCTGCTCGCCCACGTAGGCCAGCAGGTTGTCGGCGGCCCACTCGTCGAGACCGGCCGCGCGCAGCCGGGCGCGGGCGTCCTCCGCGGAGGCCCCGGCGATCTCGCGGTTGAACCGGCCCACCGCGCGGCCCAGCTCCACGGGCCGGCCGGGGCCGTCGCCGTGCCAGAACGGGAGCTTGCCCGGCACGCCGGGGGCGGGGGAGACGATGACGCGGTCGTGGGTGATCTCCTCGATCCGCCAGCTCGAGGCGCCTAGGGCGATCACGTCCCCCACGCGGGACTCGTAGACCATCTCCTCGTCGAGCTCGCCCACCCGCCGGGAGTTCTTCCCGTCCTGCTCGCCCACGAGGTAGACCGCGAACAGGCCGCGGTCCGGGATCGTGCCGCCGGAGGTCACGGCCAGGCGCTGCGCCCCGGGCCGGCCCTCGATGGTGCCGGTATCCCGGTCCCACACGATCCGCGGGCGCAGCTCGGCGAACTCGTCGGACGGGTAGCGGCCCGCGAGCAGGTCCAGGGTCGCGTCGTAGGCGGAGCGGGGCAGGGTCAGGAACGGGCAGGACCGGCGGACGGTGTCGAACCACTCCTCGACGTCGATCGGCCCCAGCGCGGTCGCCGCGACCGTCTGCTGGGCCAGGACGTCCAGGGGGTTGAGCGGGACCGCGAGCGGCTCGATCCGTCCCTGCAGCATCCGCTCCACCGTGACCGCGGCGTCCAGCAGGTCCCCGCGGTGCTTCGGGTAGAACCAGCCGCGCGAGACCTCGCCCACCTGGTGGCCGGCGCGGCCCACGCGCTGGAGGCCCGAGGCCGCCGAGGGCGGGGCCTCGATCTGGACCACCAGGTCCACCGCGCCCATGTCGATGCCCAGCTCCAGGGAGGAGGTGGCCACCACGCAGCGCAGCCGTCCGGTCTTGAGGTCGTCCTCGATCACCGCCCGCTGGTCCTTCGAGACCGACCCGTGGTGGGCGCGGGCCAGCACCGGCGCCGCGCCCTCGTAGCGGCCGGTCTGCCGGCGCAGGTCCGCGGGCTCGGGGGCGGCGGGCCCGCGGGCCGCGGCCGGCTCCTGCCCGGCGAGGGCGGAGCGCAGCACGTCCCCGACCTGCTGGGGCGCGGAGCCGGCAGGGGGCCCCGGCGCCCCGTCGTCGCCCGGACCGGCGCCGTCCGCGGGGGCGCCGTCCCGGGGCCCGTCGTGCGGGTCCGCGTGCTCCACGCGGAACGCGTAGATCTCGTTGAGCCGCGCGGTGAGCTTCTCGGCGAGGCCGCGGGAGTTGGCGAACACGATGGTCGACCGGTTCTCGAGCACCAGGTCCACGACCCGCTCCTCGACGTGCGGCCAGATCGACGCCGTGGTCGTGGGGGCGAGGGCGTCGAGGTCGTCGTCCCCGAAGGCCGAGCCGGCCAGGGACGGCGAGGCGCTCGGCCCGCCCAGCACGGTCATGTCCGGGATGGGCACCGAGACGGTGAGGTCCCACGTCTTCTCCGTGCGCGGCGCGACGACGGTGACCGGCTCCCGGCCGCCCAGGAACCGGGCGACCGTCTCGATCGGCTCGACGGTCGCGGACAGCCCGATGCGCTGCACCGGCTGCTCCAGCAGGGCGTCCAGCCGTTCGAGTGTGAGCGCCAGGTGCGCGCCCCGCTTGGTGCCGGCCACGGCGTGCACCTCGTCCACGATGACCGTCTGCACGTCCGTGAGGGTCTCCCGCGCCTTGGAGGTCAGCATCAGGTACAGCGACTCGGGGGTGGTGATGAGGATGTCCGGGGGGTTCGTGAGCAGGGCCCGCCGGATCGCCTGCGGTGTGTCTCCGGAGCGGACGCCCACGCTGATCTCCGGCGGCTCGATCCCGGCGTGCCGGGCAGTCTGCGAGATGCCGATCAGGGGGGCCCGCAGGTTGCGCTCCACGTCCACGCCCAGGGCCTTGAGCGGGGAGATGTAGAGGACGCGGGTCCCGCGCCGCTCGCCCGCGGCGCTCGCGGAGCGGGCCTTGGCCCGCAGGGTCCCGCCGGGGGCCGGGGCGCCGCCCGCAGGGCCGGGGGCGGGCCCGGCGGCCGGCGTCCCGGCGCCGGGCGCGGCCTCCGCCACGAACCGGTCCAGGGCCCACAGGAACGCGGCCAGGGTCTTGCCCGAGCCGGTGGGCGCCACGATCAGGGCGTGGCGCCGCGCGGCGATGGCCCGCCACGCGCCCTCCTGGGCGGCGGTGGGCGCGGCGAACGCACCCGAGAACCAGGCCCGGGTGTGCTCGGTGAACAGGCTCAGGGCTGGTTCAGGCGCCAAAGCCCTGGATCTCGAGCTGGTGGATCCGCGGATCGCCGCAGGCCTCCACGGGGAAGGGGATCACGACGGACTCCGTGTTCTCGGGCGGGTAGACGCGCAGACCGGTGGCGGTCCGGGCGTCGCAGGTCGGGTGGTTGCCGGCCTGGCTGATGCGCAGGCCGGCGGTGACGGACTCCCCGGGTGCCAGGACCTGCCCGGTGCCGGGGACGGTGGCGTCCCGCAGGGCCGGGGAGCCGATCATCGTGCCGTCGGCGTCGACGAAGGACACCCCGGCGTAGCCGGCGAGCGTGCACGGGTCCTCGCCCGCGTTGGTGAGGACGACGTCCACGTGGACGGAGCCGGCGGCGCCGCCCACGGGGGCGGCCGCGACCTCGAGCCGGGAGGTGGTGCACAGGGGCGAGCCGCCGGTGCGGGTGCCCGCGGTGCCGCCGCGGGCGGCCGTGCCGTCGCCCTCCGCGCCGGCGTCGGGGGCGCCGCCGTCCGTCCGCTCCGCCGCAGCCTCGTCCGGCCCGTCCGCGGCGGGCTCCGCCGCCGGGTCCTCCGCCGCCGGGTCCTCCGCCGCCGGGTCCTCCGCCGGACCGGCGGTGCCCTGCCCGCCGGTCCGGTCCTCGGCCGGGGCCGTGGTGTCCTCCGTCCCGGTGGCCGGGGCGGTCTCCGGGGTCGCCGCCGAGGTCGGGGCCGGCCCGCTCTCGGCGGGGGCGTCGGCGGTGCCGGTCTGCTCCGGCTCCTCGCCCGCGCAGGCGGTGAGGAGCAGGGCTGCGGCGAGGGCGAGGGCTCCCAGGACGGGGCGGGGGGCGGGGGAGAGCGAAGACACGGGGGGATATCCTCCTCGGACGGACGTCGTGGCGTACCACGTCCCGGGAAGGGATCCCTCCCAGGTGCTTCATTCTAGGCAGGGCCACCGACACCGCTGCCGGAGGCGGCGCCCGCCCCGGCCGGGGCCGCTCCCAGCGGGGCTACCGCTCGCCGGGCTCCGCCGGGGGCAGCGCCGCGCGCATCACCTCGGCGAGGTGGACGCCGTCCGCGCCCGTGCCCTGGGCGATCTGGGTGCGGCACGAGAAGCCGTCGGCGAGCACGATCGTCCCGTCCGCCGCACTGCGGATCGCGGGGAACAGCTCCCGCTCGCCGAGGGTCTGCGAGACCTCGTAGTGGCCGGGCTCGAAGCCCCAGTTGCCCGCGAGCCCGCAGCACCCGCCGCCGACCACGGCAGTGTCCACGCCCAGCTTCGCGAGGACCTCCAGCTCCGGGCCGTAGCCGCTCATGGACTGCTGGTGGCAGTGGACCTGGCACACGGCGCCGGCGGGGCCCGCCTCGGTGGCCAGCTCCCGGAACGGCCACGCGCCGCCCTCGGCCAGGTGGCGGGCCGCGAACGCGCCGATCGTCGTCGTCAGCTCGGTGACCCGCCGGGCCCGGGGGTCGCCGGGGAGCAGCTCGGTGATCTCCTCCTGGAGCATGACCGTGCACGAGGGCTCGAGCCCGATGATCGGGTACCCGGCCTCGATCAGCGGCTCCATCACGTCCAGGGTCTGGCGAAGCACCTTCTGCGTCATCTCCAGCTGCCCGGTGGAGTGCCAGGTCAGCCCGCAGCAGACGTTGCCCATGGGCATCAGCACCCGGTAGCCCATGGCCTCGAGCACCTCCACGGCGGCCCGGCCGGGGGCGTCGGCGGAGAAGTTCGTGAACGTGTCCGGCCACAGCACCACGGACGGTCGGGCCTCGGCGGGCCCGCCCCCGGACCGCGCGGCGGGACGGCCGCGGAACCACCGGGTGAGCGGCTGCTCGGCGAAGGTGATCATCCGCCGCCTCGGCTCGATCCCGCCGAGCCGCTTGGTCAGCTCCTCGACGCCGCGGTGGGACTCGAGGAGGTTGATCAGCCGGAAGGAGAGGGGCACCTTCTCCACGATCCGCATCAGCAGCGGCATCCAGCCCATCGTGAAGTGGGCCATCGGCCGCCGGTTCCGGCCCAGGAAGGAGCTCAGGCCGTGCCGGTAGTGGTGGTGCAGGAACTCGGCCTTGTACGTCGCCATGTCCACGTTGACCGGGCACTCGGACGCGCAGGCCTTGCAGGACAGGCACAGGTCGAGGGCCTCGAGGGTCTCCTTCGACTTCCAGCCGTCCGTGATGGACTCCCCGCGCAGCATCTCGGCGAGGGACCGGGCGCGGCCGCGGGTCGAGTGCACCTCGTCGTGGGTCGCCTGGAAGGACGGGCACATGGCGCCGACGTCGGAGCGGCAGGAGCCCACGCCCACGCACCGGTTGACCGCGCTGGAGAACGAGCCGCCGTCGCGGGAGAACGCATGCACGGGCGTCAGCTCGAACGTGCGGGCGCCGGGCCCGGGGCGCACGCCCTGGTCGATGGGCTCCGGGTCCACGAGCACGCCGGGGTTGAAGACGCCGTCCGGGTCGAAGACGGCCTTGAACGCCGCGAAGGCGGCCAGGGCCTCGGGGGAGTAGATCGTGGCCAGCAGCTCGGACCGGGCGCGGCCGTCGCCGTGCTCGCCGGAGACCGAGCCGCCGTAGCGGTGCACGAGCCGCGCGGCGCGCTCGATGAACGTGCGATAGGTCGCCATCCCCTCCTCGGTGCCGAGGTCGAAGGAGATGCGGATGTGCACGCAGCCCTCCCCGAAGTGCCCGAAGGGGATGCCGGTGAGGCCCAGCTCGTGCAGCAGGTCGTAGAGGTCGCGCAGGTACTCGCCCAGGCGCGCCGGGGCACCGCGGAGTCCTCCCACCCCGGCCAGGCCTCCCCGCCGTCGGGCAGGCGGGTGACGATCCCGGCGCCGGCCTCGCGGATCCGCCACAGGGCGCGGGCCTGCCCCGCGTCGGAGACGATCACGGAGTCCACGACGTTCTCCGGGACGAGCCCCGGCAGGGTGCGGGCGGCCGCCTCGGCCTCCTCGAGGGTGTCCGCGCCGACCTCGCAGTAGAGCCAGCCGCCGCCGCGGGGCAGCTCGCCGCCGGCGTGCTCCTGGCCCTGCCGGGTGCGCAGGGCGTCGAGCAGGTCCGCGCCCATGCCCTCGATGGTGTACACCCCGGGCACGCGCAGCTTCGGCGCCGCCGTGGCGGCCTCGAACGCGTCCTCGAAGCCCAGCACGGCCAGGGCCGTGTGGGCGGGCCTGCGGACCAGACGGACCGTGAGCTCGGTGATGACCCCACAGGTGCCCTCCGTGCCGGCGAAGGCCTTGGCGGCGTCGAAGCCCTTCTCGCCGAGCAGGTAGTGCAGCCCGTACCCGGAGACCTGGCGCGGGAACTGGCCGAGCTCGGTGCGCAGCATGGCCAGGTGCCGGTCCCGGATCCCGGTCAGCGCCCGGTCGATCCCCGGCTCGGAGGTGCCGCCCTCGTGCAGCTCCACCACCCGGCCGTCGGCGAGCATGACCTTCAGCGAGACCAGGTTGTCCGCGGACGTGCCCCACGCCACGGAGTGGGAGCCGCAGGCGTTGTTGGCGACCATCCCGCCGATCGTGCACCGCGAGTGCGTCGAGGGGTCGGGTCCGTAGGTGAGGCCGAACTCGGACGCCGCGGAGCGCAGCTGGTCGCAGATCACCCCGGGCTCGATCGTGGCGGTCATCGCCTCGGGGTCGATCGACAGGATCCTGTTGAAGTGCCGGGAGGTGTCGATGACCAGCCCGTCGCCGATCGCGTTGCCCGCCACGGAGGTGCCGCCGCCGCGGGAGACCACCGACCAGCCCCGCTCCTTCGCCAGCGCCAGCAGCTCGCGGACCTCCTCGACGCTGCGCGGCTCGGCCACCGCCTCGGGCAGCCGCCGGTAGATCGACGCGTCCGAGACGTAGGCGGCGCGGGTGGTGAGGTCCTCGCGGATGTCGGTCATGGTCCACTTTCCTGCGCGCCGGCGAGGCCGGTCCGTCCGGGGTCTGGTCAGGGCTGGCGGGGGCGTCCCCGCGGGGACGGGGGGCTCACCACTCGGGGGCGATGGTGACCTCGGCGCCGTCGAGCTCCTCCGCCCACTCGACCTGGCAGCTGAGCCGGGAGGTGTCGTGGCGGGTGTCGTCGAGCATGTCGAGGAGGTCCTCCTCCTCGTCGTTGATCTCGTTGGCCTTCGAGAAGGAGGTCTGGTCGAGGTAGGAGTGGCAGGTGGAGCAGGACGCGTTGCCGCCGCAGGTCGCGAGGATCGGGTACTTGTGGCGGGTGAGGGCCTCCATGAGGCTCTCGTAGTCCTTCCACTCGACGCCCTCGGTGCGGTTGCCCTCGCGGTCGATCACGGTGATGTTGATGCTGCTCACTGGGTGTCCTCCTCGGGGCGCGGTCGCCCCTGGTCTCGACGTCGGAAATCCCGCCCCATTGTACGGTCGCGCGGCGGCGCCCACCGACGGGCCGGGGCCCGCGCCCGGCCCGTCCGGCTCGGCTCAGCCGGAGACCGGGAGCGGCCGGATCGTCAGGGACTGGGCGACCTGGCCCAGGTAGCCGGCCTCGTCGTGCAGCGCGGACTCGGTGAGGCCCACGCCGGTGTCGCCGAAGGTGACGTGCGTGTCGAGGCCCACCCACGGGGAGACCGGCTCCCGGACCAGGTGCACGCTCAGGTCCACGTTGGGGAAGACCATCTCGTCGGGGCCCACCCGCACGGCGATGCCGTTGGCGGCGTCCACGGCCGCCAGGAACCGCGCCGTGGTGGAGGACTCCTCCCCGGCGACGACGGCGTGCGGCGCGCGCAGCCACATGGCCGCCCGGCCGGGCCGGTGCTCGCGCACGGTGCGGCCCTCGAGGGAGGCGATGTAGCCGCCCGGCCACCGCCCGGTCATCGTGGCGGGCAGGGCGTCGCCCACCGGCGGCAGGGCCTCCCGGTGCGTGCCGGCGGTGTCGGCGGTCTCGCCCCGGAGCAGCCGCCACACGCTCAGCCGGATGCAGGAGCGCCCGGCGTGGCTCATGGTGGCCTCGACCAGCTCGATGGTGCGGCCCGGGCGGACCACGCGCGTGGTCACCTCGACCTCGCCGCCGGGGATGAAGCCGAGGATGTCGTAGGAGAAGCGCACGGGCAGGAGGTCCGCGCGGGGGTGGTCGGCCTCCACGGCGTGGGCGAGCAGCCCGGAGGCGGCGCCCATGTGCTGCTCGGCCTCGCTCCAGGCGCCCTGCGAGTGCAGCGTCGAGCGGAACTGGGTGCGGTACAGCCGCACGAAGTACGCGTCCGGGTACTCCTCCCCGTCCGCTCCCAGGTGTCCGACTGCCTGCGCCGACGTCGTCATGCTGCCCCTCTTCCGTTTCCGTCCGGGCCCGCCGCACGGCGGGCGTGGTGATCGCCACCACGGTATCCAACGGCGGCCCGCGCTCCCCGCCGCCGGCCGCCCCGGGCCGGGGCCGTCCACGTCCTCCGGGGGCGCCGGACGGGGCGGGACCGGCGGGCGGGCATGCGGAAGGCCCCGGATCCCTCAGGACCCGGGGCCTTCCCGACTGGCGGTGACGGAGGGATTTGAACCCTCGTTGGCTCTTACACCAAACATCATTTCGAGTGATGCACCTTCGGCCGCTCGGACACGTCACCAGCTCGCAGTACTGTACCGGCTGGCGAGCTCAACCGCCAAAACCCGCGGGGCCGGCGGGACCGGGAGCGGCGGGCCCGGCGCTGTCGTCCCCGCCGCGCCGGTGCTCCGCGAAGAAGTCGAGGAGCAGCCGGGAGCACTCCTCGGCCAGCACGCCGCCGGTCACCTCCACCCAGTGGTTGAGCCGCCGCTCCCGGAGCACGTCGAGGACGGAGCCGGCCGCCCCGGCCTTGTCGTCCCACGCGCCCAGGACCACGCGGGGCACGCGGGCCAGGACGATCCCGCCCGCGCACATCGCGCAGGGCTCGAGGGTCACCACCAGCGTGCAGCCGTCCAGCCGCCACGAGCCCAGGGCGCGGGCGGCGTCGCGCAGCGCCAGGATCTCGGCGTGGGCGGTGGGGTCGCCGTTGGCCTCCCGGCGGTTGCGGCCCCGGCCGACCACCGTCCCGTCCGGGCCGACCACGACGGCGCCGATCGGCACGTCCTGCGTCCTGAGCGCCGCCCGGGCCTCGGCGAGGGCCAGCCGCATCCACTCCTCCGCCCGGGCCTCGGAGCGGGTGCGCGGGGGCAGTGCCATGCGGTTCTCCTCCTGGGCGGGTCGCCGGGCCGGGCGGGGTCCGGCGAGGGGGCGGGGCGCCCCCGTGGCCCGATGGTAATTTTGGTCCATGCGAGTGACCGTTCTCGACCACCCATTGGTGGCACACAAACTGACCGTGCTCCGGGACAAGAACACCACGTCCCCGGTGTTCCGCCTGCTCGTCGAGGAGCTCGTGACGCTGCTCGCGTACGAGGCCACCCGGGGCGTCCGCGTGGAACCGGTGGAGATCGACACGCCGGTCACGCGCACCACGGGCGTGGGGCTGTCGAAGCCACGGCCGCTGGTCGTGCCGATCCTCCGTGCGGGCCTGGGCATGCTCGAGGGCATGACCCGGCTGATCCCCACGGCCGAGGTGGGCTTCCTCGGCATGGCCCGCAACGAGGACACCCTCGACATCATCACCTACGCCGAGCGGCTGCCCGACGACCTCACCGGCCGCCAGGTCTTCGTCCTCGACCCGATGCTGGCCACGGGCGGGACGCTGCGGGAGGCGATCAAGTTCCTCTACCGCCGCGGGGCCGAGCAGATCACGTGCGTCTGCCTCCTGGCCGCCCCCGAGGGCCTGGCCGCCCTCGAGGAGGAGCTGGGGGACTCCGAGGTCAACATCGTCCTGGCTGCGAGGGACGAACGGCTCGACGAGAACGCCTACATCGTCCCGGGCCTCGGGGACGCCGGGGACCGGCTCTACGGCGTGGTCGACTGACCGCCGTCCCGTGACACCGCAGACCACGCGCTGAAAAGGCCCGCCGACGTCCTCGGCGGGCCTTTTTTCGACCTCCGGCCACGTGTTCACATCGTGAGACGAAGAGTTCACCGACGAAGCCGTCTTGACAACAGGATCGGGACCTGCTTGAGGGGCGGAAAAGCCCCCGGATGGTCCCAGAGGTCTGATATCCCGGGGGTCGGACGGAAAACGGCATCACAGCCGCAAGGTGAAGGAGGTTCATTTTGGCGGAGCACTTGGACAGCCGTCGTTCGAATCTCGCATCGTGAGATAACGCCTCGAATATTACTTGCGGGATCCAGGGGGCTGGTGGACCATGAGAGCAACGCCACTGTCAGGAATTTGCCAGCTTCGCGGGGACCCTCCCCGACCACCACGGAGCGGGCCGGTTCGGGAGCTGGGAGCGGCGGGGCCGTTCCGAGGGGCGGATCGACTCAGGCGGACGGAACCTCGTCCGCCGCACGACGGAAAGACGAGGGGCACCAGATGCCAGGCACACCGGGATACGTGCACATTTCCCAGCGCAACCGCACGAGCGAGGCCCGTGCTGTCCGCGGTCCGGCCGCGGCCCCCGAGCGGGGGCAGACCGCCCCCGCCGACTACCGCAGCCTCCGGAGCACGATCGGCCCCATGTCGGCCGCGCCGGGCGAGACCCCGCTCCCCACCCGCCTGCAGCGGGACACGGCGCCGCGTCCGCAGGTGCAGGAGAACGAGGCGCGCGGGTTCGTGATCTACGTGGGTCTCGACGAGGAGACCGCGGCGGCCAGCGGCACCTCGCTGGTCAAGATGGTCCAGAGCATCCGGGCGTACGCCCAGCAGCTGGTCCCGCAGGCCGACTCCTACGCCGCCGTGGCGCTGGCTCCCGCCAACACCGCCGGCACCGACCTCGAGGTCGTGCGCAACGCCCTGGGCGACCCCACCTCGGGGGCCGTGCGGCCCACGGCGCCCGCCGCGCCCGCGCCGGCGCCCGAGACGAAGACCAGCCAGTCCACCGGGGTGCTCATCGACCTCTCCCGCCGGGAGGTCTTCCTCGACGGCGGCCTCCTGAACCTCACGTTCAAGGAGTTCGAGCTGCTGAACTACCTCGTGGAGAACGGCAGCCGGACCGTGGGCCGCCACGAGCTGCTGCACAGCCTGTGGCGCGACTCCGAGGAGGTGCCCAACGAGCGGACCATCGACGTGCACATCCGGCGCCTGCGCTCCAAGCTCGGCCGGCTCGCGAACACCGTGCGCACCGTCCGCGGGCAGGGCTACCGCTTCTACGAGCACCCCGAGGTCGTCGTGTGGGCGGCCCCCGAGTACTCCATCTGATCCGCGTCCCCGATCCGTGCAGGCCCCGGTTCCGTCCCGCGACGCGGAGGAGCCGGGGTCGCTCCGTGCCCGGCGGACGCGTGGCATCATGAATCGATGACCCGCCACGACCGGAAGAAGCTCGTCCTCATGCGCCACGCGGAGGCCGAGCACCCGTGGGGCGTGGCCGACCACGACCGCCCCCTGGACCGCGGCGGGGCCGCGGACGCCGCCGCCGCGGGGCGCTGGCTGCTGGCGAACGGGCACGTGCCGGACATGATCCTGTGCTCGAGCGCCCTGCGCGCACGCCAGACCTGCACGTGGGTGTGCAGCGAGCTCGGCGACCTCGCCCCGACCGCCCGGCTCGACGAGTCCCTCTACGCGGCCCAGGACAGCCGGATCATCGCGGTACTCAACCACGTGCCGGACACCGTGGAGTCCCTGCTGCTCATCGGCCACCTGCCCGGTCTGCGCGACGCCGCCCTCCGCCTGGCCACACCGGACTCCGACTACGACGCCGTCATGGCCCTCGCCGACGGCTGCCCCACCTCCGGGCTGGCGGTCCTGGAGGTTCCCGGCACCTGGGCCGGACTGGACGGCGCCGACGCCCGCCTGGTGGACTTCACGGTGCCGCGACCGTCCGCGGGAGACCGCTGACCGGCGGTCCTCCGGGCGCCGGCGCGGCGGCCGGACCGACGAAGGAGCACTGGATGCGACAGATCGAATTCACCCCGTCCGGGGACCGCGTGGGCGCGATCGGGTTCGGGGCCATGGGCCTGAGCTGGGTCTACGACCGGCACGGGCTGACCGAGCGGCGCAAGCACGAGGTGCTCGGGCTCGCGGTGGACCTCGGCATGAACGTGGTGGACACGGCGGTGCTCTACGGCGGGGGAGCCAACGAGGAGCTCGTCGACGCCGCCCTCGCCCCGCGCCGGGACGAGGTGTTCCTCTGCTCCAAGACCGGGCTGCGCGCGGCCTCCCTGGAGCCGCCCCGGACGGAGCGCTGCGGGCACCCGGACGAGGTGCGCCGCTCGATCGAGGACAGCCTGCGCCGGCTGCGCACCGACGCGGTGGACCTCTACTACCTGCACCGCGTGGACCCCGACGTGCCCCTCGAGGACACCTGGGGCGCGATGGGCGAGCTCGTGACCGCGGGCAAGGTGCGCCACCTGGGGCTCTCCGAGGTCAGCACGGAGCAGGCCGAGCGGGCGCACGCCATCCACCCGGTCGCGGCCGTCCAGTCGGAGTACTCCCTGTGGACCCGCAACCCCGAGGGGTCTGGCCCCACCGCCGACGGGGACCCCTCCGGGGACGTCATCGGGTGGTGCGCCGAGCACGGGGCGGTGTTCGTCCCCTTCTCCCCGCTGGGCCGCGGCTACCTCTCCGGCGCCCTCGCGGGCCGGGAGTTCTCCGGCTCCGACTTCCGCTCGCGCAACCCCCGGTTCACGCCGGAGGCCATGGCCGCCAACGAGGACGCCGTGCTGGCGCCCCTCCGCGAGGTCGCCGGCCGGCACGGGACCTCGCCCGCGGCGGTCGCGATCGCCTGGACCACGGTGCGCGGCGAGCACGTGCTGCCGATCCCCGGCACCACCGACCCCGGCCACCTGCGGGAGGACGCCGCGGCCGCGGACCTGCGCCTGACGGCCGAGGACCTGACCCTGCTGGACGGCGTGGCAGCCGTCGGCGACCGGTACTGAGCGGCGCCGGCCGTGCGCGCGGTCGTCTGCGGGGCGGGCATCGCGGGACTGGCCCTGGCCGGGTGCCTGGGCCGGCGGGGCTGGGAGGTGGTGGTCCTGGAACGGGCGCCGCGCCTGCGGGAGCAGGGCTACATGATGGACTTCTTCGGCCCCGGCTGGGACGCCGCCGAGGAGATGGGCGTGCTGCCGGCGGTCCTGGAGCTCGGCTACCGGGTCGAGCGGCTCAGCTACGTGGACGACCGCGGCCGCGACCGGGCCGGGCTGCCGTTCGCCCGGTTCGCCCACGCCCTCGACGGGCACCTGGTCAGCGTGATGCGCCCCGACCTCGAGCGGGTCCTGCGCGAGCACGCCCGGGGCGTCGCGGAGCTCCGCTACGGCCGGCGCGTCGTCGGGGTCCGGCAGCGGCCCGGCGGGGCGGGCGCGGTGCTCGACGACGGCACGGTGCTCGACGCCGACCTGGTGGTCGGCGCGGACGGGGTGCACTCGGCGGTGCGGCGCTCCGCGTTCGGGCCCGAGGAGCGCTTCCGCCGCTGGCTGGGCCTGCACACGGCGGCGTTCGTGGTCGACGACCCGGAGGCGTGCCGGCAGGTCGGCGACCGCTTCTGCCTCACGGACAGCGTCGACCGGGCGATGGGATTCTACGGGCTGCGCGACGGGCGCCTGGCGGTGTTCGCCGTGCACCGGGCCGCCGCACCGTCCCTGCCGGCCGACCCCCGGGGCACCCTGCGTGCCGTCCACGGCTCGCTGGGCTGGATCGTGCCCCGCGTCCTGGAGGCCTGTCCCGGCGGGGACCGGCTCTACTACGACCAGGTGGTGCAGATCGAGCTGCCGTGGTGGAGCAGCGGCCGGGTCGTGCTGCTCGGGGACTCGGGCCAGGCGGTGTCCCTGCTGGGCGGCCAGGGCGCCTCGCTGGGGATCGCCGGGGCGTGGCTGCTCGCCGAGCGGCTCGACCGCGCCGGATCGGTCGAGGAGGCGCTGACGGGCTGGGAGCGGGTCTGGCGGCCGGTCGTGGCGGAGAAGCAGCGCGTCGCCCGCGGCGGGGCGCAGTGGTTCCTGCCGTCCTCCCGCGCCCGCCGCCAGGCGCGGCGCCTGGCGCTGCGTCTGGCCGCCCTCCCGGGGCTCGACACCGTGGTGACCCGCGGCCTCGTGGGGCGCGCCGGGGGAGACGTCCGGGCGCTCGCCGCGGCCCCGGCCTGAGCCGTCCGCGGCCCGGGCCGCAGCGGCCGGGTACGAAGAAGCCCCTCACCGGCGTCTCCGCCGGTGAGGGGCTCTTTCGTGGATGGTGCGCCCGAAGGGATTCGAACCCCCAACCTTCTGATCCGTAGTCAGATGCTCTATCCGTTGAGCTACAGGCGCATCGGCGTCCCGGCGTCACCGCCGTTCAAACCGGACATCACTCTACATGCGGCCCCCGGCTGCGCAAAATCCGGGGGCGCCCCGCCCGGCACCCGGCGCGACGGGCCGCGGCGCGCGTAACCCTGCTGGGGCGGCCGGGGCCGGGGCGATACGATGGACCCACATCACAGTAGAGACCGGCCGCCCACCTCCACGCCGCTCACTGTGGGCCCGGTGACACCGGGTCGAGTGTTCGACGACGAGCACCACCACGAGAGCCCCGGGCGGTCGGCGGACGGCCTCAACGAGGAGACATGTCAATGGCTGACAACCCCACTGCAACGACGGAGACCACCGGGCTGAACGAGGCTGTGAAGGACGCGCTGGACAGCGCGCCCACCACCCATGCGCACCTCCTCTCGTGGGTGCGGGAGATGGCGGAGCTGACCCAGCCGGACCGCATCCACTGGGTCGACGGCTCGGAGGCCGAGTGGACGCAGCTCACCGACGAGCTCGTGGACGCCGGCACCTTCGTCCGCCTGGACGAGGAGAAGTTCCCCAACTCCTTCGCCGCGTTCTCGGACCCGGACGACGTCGCCCGGGTCGAGGAGCGCACCTTCATCTGCACCAAGACCGAGAAGGGGGCGGGCCCCACCAACAACTGGGAGGACCCGGAGGTGATGCGCAGCTCCCTGCGCAAGAAGTTCCGCGGCGCCATGCGCGGGCGCACGATGTACGTCATCCCCTTCGTCATGGGCCACCTGGAGGCCTCGCGGCCGAGCTACGGCGTGGAGATCACCGACTCCGCCTACGTGGTGTGCTCCATGCGCATCATGGCGACCATCGGCACCCCGGTGCTGGAGAAGATGACCGAGCAGAACGGCTTCTTCGTCGAGTGCCTGCACTCGCTGGGCGCCCCGCTGGCCCCGGGCGAGCAGGACGTGCCCTGGCCCTGCAACCCCGCCAAGTACATCGTGCACTTCCCCGAGGACCGGGCCGTCTGGTCCTTCGGCTCCGGGTACGGGGGCAACGCCCTGCTCGGCAAGAAGTGCTACGCCCTGCGCATCGCCTCCGCCATCGCCCACGACGAGGGCTGGCTGGCCGAGCACATGCTCATCCTCAAGGTCACGAACCCCGAGGGCAGGAGCCGGTTCATCTCCGCGGCCTTCCCCTCGGCCTGCGGCAAGACCAACTTCGCGATGCTCGAGCCCACGCTCGAGGGCTGGAAGGCCGAGATGGTCGGCGACGACATCTCCTGGATCCGCTTCGGCAAGGACGGCCAGGCCCGGGTGACCAATCCGGAGGCCGGTCTGTTCGGCGTGGCTCCGGGCACGGGGTGGCCCACCAACCCCAACGCCATGCGCGCCATCGCCCGGGGCAACACGATCTTCACCAACGTGGCGCTCACCGACGACGGCGGCGTCTGGTGGGAGGGCATGACGGACGAGACGCCCGAGCACCTGACCGACTGGAAGGGCCGTGACTGGACCCCGGAGAGCGGCCGTCCCGCCGCGCACCCGAACTCGCGCTTCTGCACCCCGATCAAGCAGGCCGACATCCTCGCCCCCGAGTACGACGACCCGGAGGGCGTGCCGCTGTCCGCGATCGTCTTCGGCGGCCGCCGCAAGACCACCATCCCGCTCGTGTCCCAGTCCTTCGGCTGGGAGCACGGGGTGTTCCAGGGCGCCACGCTGTCCTCGGAGACCACCGCCGCCGCGAAGGGCGCCGTGGGCGTCGTCCGGCGCGACCCCATGGCCATGCTCCCGTTCATCGGCTACAACGCCAACGACTACCTCGAGCACTGGGTCGAGGTCGGCGAGCGCATCGGCGAGGACGACATGCCGAAGGTCTTCTACGTCAACTGGTTCCGCCGCACCCCGAGCGGCGGCTTCGCCTGGCCGGGCTTCGGCGAGAACTCCCGCGTGGTCAAGTGGATCTTCGACCGCCTCGAGGGCACGGCCGGCGGCCGGGAGACCCCGATCGGCATCGTGCCCACCAAGGAGGACCTCGACCTCACCGGCCTGGACGTCTCGGACGAGGAGCTCGAGGCCGCCCTCAAGGTCGATGTCGAGGAGTGGCGGGCCGAGCTGCCCAGCATCGACGAGTGGTTCCACCGGCTCGGCCACGTGCCCGAGCCCATCCTCGAGCAGCGTGCCGGGCTGGAGGACCGCCTGAACCAGGCGTGATCCCCGTCCCGGGGTGCTGCGGCGCCCCGGGGCCGGCGGTCGGACGAGGGGTCTCCCGTGCCGGGAGGCCCCTCGTCCGTGTCCGCCGCCCGCGTGGGACAATGGGGGCGCTCCCGCGGCCGGCCGGGACGCGCGAGGTCTCGGAAGGAGCCGCCATGAGCGACCGGAGGACCCCGCCGTGCGGCTGACCGCGTTCTCGGACATCGCCCTGCGCGTCCTGCTGCTGACAGGAGCCGTCCCCGAGGGGGAGAAGCTCACCACGCGCGCCATCGCCGAGGGCGTGGGCGCCCCCTACCACCACGTGACCAAGACCGTGGGCCGGCTGAGCGGGCTCGGGCTGCTGGCCTCGAGCCGCGGCCGCACCGGCGGGGTGTCGATCACCCCCGCCGGCCTGGACGCCACCGTTGGCTCGCTCCTGCGCGAGCTGGAGGCGGGCTCCGCGATGGTCGAGTGCGAGTCGGCCGGCGGCGACTGCCCGCTGGACCGCGGGTGCCGGCTGCGCCGCGCCCTCGCGGACGCGCGGGAGGCCTTCTACGGCGCGCTCGACGACGTGCGGGTGCGGGACCTCGTGAGCGAGCGGCAGGTGGGCCCGGTGCTGGTGTCCATCGGGCTGCGCCCGCCCGAGCCGCCGGCGGCCACCGCGGGGGGCGCGCCGCCGCCGATGACGTAATCAAGCATTTGAGATGCTACTTTTGAGGAGTCATCCACCGGCTCCCCAGGAGGCAACCGTGCTGTCCGACCAGTCCCGTCCCGTCATCGAGCAGACCATCGGCGTCGTCGCCGAGCGCATCCCGTTCATCACCCCCGAGTTCTACCGGTCCATGTTCGAGGCGCGCCCCGATCTGCTGGACGGCATGTTCAGCCGCTCCAACCAGAAGAACGGGACCCAGGCGCAGGCCCTCGCCGGCTCCATCGCGATGTTCGCCTCCTGGCTGCTGACCCACCCCGAGGGCTACCCGGACGAGCTGCTCTCCCGCGTGGCGCACAAGCACGCGTCCCTGGGCGTGCTGCCCCAGCACTACCCGATCGTCCACGAGCACCTCTTCGGCGCGATCGCCCGGGACCTCGGCGACGCCGCGACGCCCGAGGTCGTGGCCGCCTGGGACGAGGTGTACTGGCTGATGGCCGACGCCCTGATCAAGATCGAGGAGGGCCTCTACGCGGGCCAGGCGAACAGCGTGGTCTTCGCCCCGTTCCGGGTCGCGGCCAAGGAGCAGACCGGGACCACCACCACGGCGATCACCCTCGAGCCCGCCGACGGCACCCCGATGACCCCCGCGGTGGCCGGCCAGTACGTGACCGTCGAGGTGCGGATGCCCGACGGCGTGGACCAGCCGCGGCAGTTCACGCTGGTGCCCGGGCCCGAGGGGACCCGCCGGATCGCCGTGCGACTCGACGAGCGCGGCGAGGTCACCCCGGTGCTCTGCCACGACGTGCAGGTGGGCGACGTCCTGCGGGTCTCCAACCCCTACGGGGACGTGGTGCTCCCGGAGGGGGAGGGGCCGCTCGTGCTGGCCTCCGCCGGCATCGGCGTGACCCCCATGCTGGCGTTCCTGGACCGGCTCGTCCGCCAGGAGTCGCAGCGGCAGGTCCTCGTCCTGCACGCCGACCGCTCGGCGGAGGACTGGGCGCTGCGGGAGCTGCACGAGATGCTGGTCGCCGAGCTGCCCCACGCCCGCCTGGAGACCTGGATGGAGACCCCGGGGGACGGCGACCACGACGGGTTCATGGACCTCGGCGCCGTGCGGATCCCGGCCGACGCCCAGGTGGTGCTGTGCGGCCCGCTGCCCTTCATGCAGGCCGTCCGCTCCGCCGTGATCGCCCAGGGCGTCCCGGGGCGCAGCGTGGCCTACGAGATCCTGGGCCCGGACCAGTGGATGCTCCACGACGAGGCGCGCGAGACCGCCGCGGTCTGAGCGCCCGCAGCGCACGGGGCCCCGCCGGACGGCTCGTCCGGCGGGGCCCCGTTGCGTGCCGGGGTCTCAGACGCGCACGATGTCCAGCACCCGGTCCCGGACCCGCTCCATCGTCGCCGGGTCCTTCGCCTCGACGTTGAGGCGCAGGAACGGCTCGGTGTTGGAGGGGCGCAGGTTGAACCACCAGCCCTCGTCCGGGCAGCTGAGCGTGGTGCCGTCCAGCTCCTCCACGCTCACGTCCCGGCCGGCCAGGGCGTCGACGACCCGCCGGACGGCACCGGCCTTGTCCTCCACCGTGGAGTTGATCTCACCGGAGGCCGCGTACGGGTCGTACTGGTGCATCAGCTCGCTCAGCGGCCCGTCCTGCTCGCCCAGCGCGGCCAGGAGGTGCATCGCGGCGAGCATCCCGGTGTCCGCGTTGAAGAAGTCCTTGAAGTAGTAGTGCGCGGAGTGCTCGCCCCCGAACACGGCGCCCTCCTCGGCCATGACGGCCTTGATGAACGAGTGGCCCACCCGGGTCCGCACGGGGCGGCCGCCGCGGGCGGTGACCAGCTCGGGCACGGCGCGGGACGTGATGAGGTTGTGGATGATCACCGGGTTCTCCACGCCCTCCGCCCGGGCGCGCTCGATCTCCCGCTCGGCCACGAGCGCGGTGACGGCCGAGGGCGAGACGGCCCCGCCCTGCTCGTCGACCACGAAGCAGCGGTCGGCGTCGCCGTCGAACGCGATGCCCAGGTCCGCGCCGTGCTCGCGCACGGCCCGCTGGAGGTCCACGAGGTTCTCCGGCTCGAGCGGGTTGGCGGGGTGGTTGGGGAACGTGCCGTCCAGCTCGAAGTACAGGGGCACGACCTCCAGCGGCAGCGGCTCCAGCACGGCGTCGCCCAGCACCGCGGGAGTGGTCAGCCCCGCCATCCCGTTGCCGGCGTCGACCACCACCTTGAGCGGGCGGGTCCCGGACAGGTCCACCAGGGAGCGCAGGTACTCCGCGTAGCCGGTCAGCACGTCCCGCTCGGTGACCGTGCCGGGGACGGGGGCCTCCGGGACCGCTCCGTCGTCGAGGTAGCGCTGGGCGAGGTCGCGGATGTCGTAGAGGCCCGTCTCGGAGGAGACCGGGACGGCCCCGGCCTTCGACATCTTCATGCCGTTGTACTCGGCGGGGTTGTGGCTCGCCGTGAAGGTCACCCCGGCGGCGCCGAACGTCCCGGACGCGTAGTACAGCTCGTCGGTGGAGATCAGCCCGATCTTCACGACGTCCGCGCCGCGGCGGACCGCGCCCTCGGCGAAGGCGTCCACGAACTCCGGCGAGGAGGGGCGCATGTCGCCGCCCACCAGGACCGTCAGGCCGGCGAGGCCCAGGACGTCCACGAACGCGGCGCCGGTGGCCCGGACCGTCTCCGCGGTGATGGACTCGCCCACGATGCCGCGCACGTCGTAGGCCTTGAACGAAGCTGAGAGATCGATAGTCACAAGGGGTGATCTTAGGCCACGGGCGCTCCCGGGTGCCGCGGGGCGCGGGCGGTCCTGTGATTGGATGACGAGCATGGTCGAGATCCTCCGCATGCGCAATCCCGTCCAGCACTATGCGTGGGGCTCCCGCGAGGTGCTGGCCCGCCTCCAGGGCAGACCCGTGCCGAGCCCCGAACCCGAGGCCGAGCTGTGGGTCGGCGCGCACCCCTCCGCGCCCTCCGTCGTCGTCCGGGACGGCCGGGACGAGCCGCTGGAGGGCCTGCCGTTCCTGCTCAAGATCCTGGCCATCGACGCCCCCCTGTCCATCCAGGTGCACCCCTCGCCGGAGCAGGCCGAGGCGGGCTTCGAGCGCGAGCAGCGGGCGGGGATCCCGCTCGACGACCCGCGGCGCAACTACAAGGACCGCTCCGCCAAGCCCGAGACCGTCGTGGCCCTCACCGACGTGGAGCTGCTCACGGGGGTGCAGCCGGCGGACCGGCTGCGCGCCACCGCCGCGCGCCTGGGGCTGGACTGGCTGCGCGACGCCGCCGCCGGCGGGCGCCCCGTGCTGCCGGCCGTGCTGACGCTCGACGACGACGCCGCCGCGGCCGCCGTGGCGGCGACCGTCGACGCGGCCCGCGCCGCGGGCCCGCAGGACCCGGTGGCCTCGCTGGTCCGCTACGTGCACGACCGGCACCCGGGCGACCGCGGGCTGCTGGTCGCGGTGTGCATGCACCACGTCCGCCTCGCCCCGGGGCAGTCCCTGCACACCCCGGCCGGGCAGCTCCACGCGTACCTGTCCGGGACGGCGATCGAGGTGATGAGCTCCTCGGACAACGTCCTGCGCGCCGGGCTGACGGGCAAGCACGTGGACGTGGCCGAGCTGCTCGCCGTGCTGGCCGACGAGCAGGCGGCCCCGGAGGTCGTCGAGCCCGCCGCCGACGAGCACGGCCGCCGCGTCTACCCCCTGTGGGACGAGCGGCTGTCGCTGACCGCCCACGAGCTCGTGCCGGGACGGGCCGTGCCCGTCGGGCTGCGGGGCACCACGGTCCTGCTGAGCACCGGGGACCGGGTGCTGGTGCGGGCCGCCGGCCGGGAGTGGGAGCTGGCCGGCGGGGAGTCGCTGCTGCACCGGGGCGGCCCCGGCACCGTCGAGCTGTCCGGCGACGCCAGGGTGTTCACGGTCTCCTGCCGCTGAGCCGCCCCCGGCGCGCGGCGCCGCTCAGGGGGTGGTCAGCTCCGTGCGGACCTCGATGAGCGTGGGGCCCTCGGCCGCGAGACCCTGCCGCACCAGGTCGGCGAGCTCCGCGGCCGTGCCCGCGGCCTGCGCGGGCACCCCGTAGCCCCGCGCGAGGCTCAGGAAGTCGATGCCCGGCACGTCCAGCCCCGGCACGTCCCCCGTGCCCAGCATGCCCGCGAACCAGCGCAGCGCGCCGTAGGTGCCGTTGTTGAGGATCACGAACACGACCGGGACCCGGTACTGCGCCGCGCTCCACAGGGCGGTGATCCCGTAGTTGGCCGACCCGTCGCCGACCACCCCGATGACCGGACGGTCCGGCCGGGCCAGCTTCACGCCGACCGCCGCGGGCAGCCCGAAGCCCAGGCCGCCGGAGGCCGGCCAGAAGTAGGAGCCGGGCTCCCGCAGGTCCATGTGCCTCCAGAAGTCCCCGTTGGTGGAGGTCGACTCCACCACGTAGGCGGTGTCCGCCGGCGCCGTCTCGCGCAGCACCTCGAACACGGCGCCCGGGTGGAAGACGCCGTCCACGGGCTCGCGGGCGGGCGGCGGCACCGTCCACCCGACCGGGGCGGCCGGGCGCGCCCCGCCGTCCCGCTCGTGCAGGGCGGCCACCAGGGCCGCGGCCGTCGCGGCGAGCCCGGCCACGAACGAGGTCCCGAACGGCGCCCGGGCGGCCTCGCCCGGGTCCTCCGTGACGTGCAGCAGCTGCGTGCCCTCGGCCAGGTACCGGGCGGGCTCGTACTGGTGGTAGCGGAAGACGGGGGCGCCGAGCACCAGGACCACGTCGTTCTCCTCGAGGGCGGCGTGCACGCCCCGCTCCGAGGCGGGGAGGACCCCGCGGAACTGCGGGTGCCGGTTGGGGAAGGGGAGCCGGTAGGGGGAGGGCGCCACCCACACGTCGGCGCCGAGCAGCTCGGCGAGCTCGCGGCTGACCCCGTTCGCCGCCACGGCGTCCACCTCGGAGCCCAGCACCAGCGCGGGCCGGCGGGCTCCGGCCAGCAGACCGGCGATCTCCCGCACGTGCTCGGGGGCCGGGTGCAGGCCCTCGACCACCCGCCGGGGCAGCAGGTAGTCGTCGTTGTCGGCGGACTCCCGGTCCCAGTCGTCGTAGGGGACCGAGACGTAGGTGGGGCCGCGGGACCCGGTGCACGCCTCCCACAGGGCCTGGTCCAGCATGCGGGGGACGTCCTGCGCGGACAGCGGCTCGCCCGCCCACTTCGTCAGCGGGGAGGTCAGGTCCGGGGCCGCCACGTTGGCGAGCATGGGCTCCGCGCCGATCGTGGCGCGCACCTGCTGGCCGGCCGTGACCACGAGCGGGGTGTGCGAGCTGGCGGCGTTGGTCAGCGCGCCCATGGCGTTGCCCGTGCCGGAGGCCGAGTGCAGGTTCACGAGCGCCGGCCGACCCGTGGCCTGCGCGTAGCCGTCGGCCATGCCCACGACCACTCCCTCGTGCAGCCCCAGGACGTACCGGATGCCGGGGGGCAGGTCCCGCAGGAAGGGCAGCTCGTTGGAGCCCGGGTTGCCGAACACGGTGTCGAGGCCCCGGGCCTGCATCCAGCGGTGGGTCCTGGCACGGATGGTGGTCACGCTGCGCTCCAATCGGGACGCGGCACCGGCGTGCCGCCTCACCGCGAGAGTAGAAGGGGGCCGGGGGCACGGCCAGTCGATGTTTTCTATCCCCTCATAGACGGCGACGATGCCAGGGCCCGGGCCGCAGCGGCGCCGACGGGTCCGGCGAGACGGACTCCCGCAGCGTGTCCACGACCAGCCGCGCGAACCACTGCTGCGCCGGGCGCTGGTGGGCGGTCTCGCGGGTGTAGGCGGCCAGCTGCAGGACCGGCATCTCGACCGGGTGCGGGAAGACCCGGATCCCGGCCGCCTCCTGGAGCGTCTCGGCGAGGAACCGCGGCAGCACCGCGAGGCAGTCGGTGCGCTCCACCACGGAGACCAGGCCCGTGAAGTGGGACAGCCGCAGGGCCGTGCTGCCCGGGGCGCCCGCCCGCTCCGCCGCGACCTCGGCGAGGTCGTGGCCCATCGACGGGGCGAGCCGGATCCGCGGCTCCTCCGCGAACTGCTCGAGCGTGAGCCGCTCCCGGACCCGCGGGTGGCCGCGGGCCGCGATCACCACGTACTCGTCGGTGCCGACGACGGTGCGGACGATGCCGGGCCCGCCGATGTACGGGGCGCAGATCGCGGCGTCCACCCGGTTGCGGAGCAGGTCCTCCGGGACGCGCTCCACGTCCAGGGGCAGCACGGTCAGCTCCACACCGGGTGCCTGCTCCCGCAGCGCCACCATGACGGACGGCAGGAACGCCAGCTCCCCGAGGTCGGTCAGCGCCAGGGTGAAGCGCTCGCGGGCGGTCTCCGGGTCGAACAGCCCGCCCGAGGAGACGGCCGCGGTCACCTGGGCGATCCCCGCCTTGACCTGCGGGAAGATGCTCCGCGCGAACGGCGTGGGGCTCAGGCCCCGGCCCTCCCGGACGAACAGCTGGTCGTTGCACTGCCGGCGCAGGTTCTTCAGAGCGTGGCTCACCGTGGGCTGGGTGAGGTGCAGCTCGGCGGCGGCCCCCGTGACGCTGCCCTGCTCGTAGACCGTGCAGAACACGCGCATCAGGTTCAGGTCCAGCTCCACGGCACCCCTCCTCGGTCAGCGACTCATAGATGTCATACATCGGTCCATCGACAACATGCACTGGTTTGTGAATGCTACGTCACTAGAGTGATCCCCATCACAACGGGCACCGGACGACACAGGGGAGGCACGATGCGGCGACCGCTCATCGGCTTGGGAGCAGCAGGATCCGTACTGGCGCTGGCCGCGTGCGGCGGCGGCGACGGCGGAGGCGGCACGGAGGCCGAGGGGGAGATGCAGGCCGTCACCGTCGGCGTCATCCCCATCGTCGACACCGCCGCCATCTGGCTGGGCGAGGAGCAGGGCTTCTTCGAGGAGGAGGGGATCGACCTCGACATCCAGACCACCAGCGGCGGCGCCGCCGCCGTGCCGGGCGTGGTCAGCGGGGACTTCGACTTCGCCTTCGGCAACACCCTGTCCGTCATGGTCGCCCAGGGCGAGGGGCTGGACCTCGAGTACGTCGCCAACGGCACCACGACCTCGGGCGACACCGAGCGGGACTTCGGCGCCGTGGTGGTGCCCGCCGACTCGGACATCCAGGGCCCCGAGGACCTGGCCGGCAAGACGGTGTCGGTGAACAACCTCAACAACATCGGCGACACGACGATCCGCCACGTCGTCGAGCAGGCCGGCGGGGACCCGCAGAGCATCGACTTCGTGGAGGTCGGCTTCCCGGACGCCCCGGCCGCGCTCGACCGCGGCCAGGTGGACGCGGCCTGGATCCTCGACCCGTTCCTCACCCAGGTCCTCGACGAGGGCGCCCGCGCGGTGTCCTACAACTTCGTGGAGTTCGACCCGGAGCTCGACATCGCCGGCTACTTCACGACCGCCCAGAAGCTCGAGGAGGACCCCGAGCTGGTGGAGAAGTTCCAGAACGCCATGAACCGCTCGCTCGAGTACGCGAACGAGAACCCGGACGCGGTCCGGGAGATCGTCGGGACCTACACGGAGATCAGCGACGAGCTGCGCGCCGAGATGGCCCTGCCGCGCTTCCGCACCGAGTTCGACCGCGAGGCGCTGCAGAAGCTGGGCGACGCCGCCGTGGAGTACGGGACCCTCGAGCAGGCCCCCGACCTCGACGCGCTGCTGCCGTAGCCGTCCGCGGACCCGGCACCCGAGGGAGGGAGCACGACATGGCACGAAAGCGCACGGGACGGGCCTGGGGGCCCGGGGTTCTCGGGGTGCTGGGGATCCTCGGGTTCCTGCTCACCTGGGAGCTGCTGCCCCTGACGGGGATCGTCGACCCCCGGTACCTGCCCCCGGCCAGCGCGGTCCTGCTGGAGCTCGGGGAGCAGCTCGGCTCGGCGGGCTTCTGGCTGGCGGTCTGGCAGACCGTCCGGGCCTGGTTCCTCGGGCTGCTGATCGCCGCGGTCGCCGCGATCGTCCTGGGGCTGGTCATCGGCAGCAGCACGTTCCTGCGCCGGGCCACCCACAGCACGATCGAGTTCCTCCGGCCCATCCCGTCGGTCGCGCTCATCCCGCTGGCCGTCCTGCTGTTCGGCGTGCAGCTCGAGTCCACTCTGCTGCTGGTCGTGTACGCGTCCTTCTGGCAGATCCTCATCCAGGTCCTCTACGGGGTCGGGGACGTGGACACCGTGGCGCAGGACACGGCCAAGAGCTACGGGCTCGGGACGCTGGCCCGCGTCCGGTACGTCACGTGGCCCACGTCCCTGCCCTACGTGATCACCGGGCTGCGGCTCGGGGCGGCCGTGGCGCTGATCCTGGCGGTCACCGCCCAGCTCGTGATCGGCACGCCGGGGCTGGGCCGGGAGATCTCCCTGGCCCAGTCCGGCGGCGCCGTCACGGCCATGTACGCGTTCATCGTCACGGCCGGGCTGCTGGGCGTGCTCATCAACCTGGGGATGCGGGCGCTCGAGCGCCGGGCGCTGGCCTGGCACTCGTCCGTCCGCGGAGAGGTGGCGGTGTGAGACTCGTCAAGACCCTGGGCTACGCGCTCGCGCTGCCCGTCCTGCTGGTCCTGCTGTGGTGGGCCTACACCCTGACGACGACCAACTTCTACGTCCCGGAGCCGGGCGAGTTCGCCACGACGTTCGTGGACGTCTGGTTCGGCGACCGGTTCTTCGACGACGTGCTGCCGAGCATCGGCCGGCTCCTGGTCGGGCTGGCGCTGTCCATCCTGCTCGGCGTCGTCGCCGGGCTCGTCATCGGGTCGGTGCGCTGGCTGCGGAACCTGCTGGAACCCGTGCTCGAGTTCTTCCGGGCGATCCCGCCGCCGGTGCTGGTGCCCGTGCTGATGCTGCTCATCGGCGTCAACGACCAGATGAAGGTGGTGGTGATCGTGCTCGGGTCCGTGTGGCCCGTCCTGCTGAACACCATCGAGGGCGTGCGCTCGGTCGACTCCGTCATGAACGAGACGGCGCGCTCGTACGGGATCCACGGGTGGTCGCGGATCGTCCACCTGGTGATCCCCGCCGCCAGCCCCCAGATGATGGCCGGCATCCGGCAGGCCCTGTCGATCGGGCTGATCCTGATGGTGATCTCGGAGATGTTCGCCTCGTCCTCGGGGCTCGGCTTCACCATCGTGCAGTTCCAGCGATCGTTCGCCATCCCCGAGATGTGGAGCGGCATCGCCGTCCTGGGTCTCATCGGGGTGGTGCTGGCGTTCGTCTTCCAACGTGTTGAACGCAAGGTCCTCGCCTGGTACCGGGGCCTGAAAGAGGTGGAGAATGCAGGCTGAATCAGGAAGCTCGGCAGTGGACGGCGGCGCGACCGCACCCCGGACCGGCACGGACGCGACCGCCACCGGGGTCTCGGACGCCGGCGCGGGACGCACCGGCGGGAAGGACGTGCTGCTGTCCGTGCGCGGGCTGCAGAAGATCTACCAGAGCGACCACGGCGACGTGGAGGCGGTCCGCAACCTCACGTTCGACCTCGGCCGCGGCGAGCTGGCGTGCCTCGTGGGGCCCTCCGGCTCCGGCAAGACCACGCTGCTCAAGTGCATCTCGGGGCTCATGGCGCCGACCTCCGGCGAGGTGCTCCTGGGCGGCGAGAAGGTGACCGGTCCGCCCAAGGACATGGCCGTGGTCTTCCAGGAGTACGGGCGCAGCCTGTTCCCCTGGATGACGGTCCGCGAGAACGTGGAGCTGCCGCTGAAGAACGCCAGGCTGGCCCGGGACGAGCGGAACCGGCTCGTGGAGGAGGCGATCGCCGCCGTGGACCTGCGCGGCGCGGACAAGAAGTACCCGTGGCAGCTCTCCGGCGGCATGCAGCAGCGCGTCGCCATCGCCCGGGCGGTCGCCTACCAGCCGAAGATCCTGCTGATGGACGAGCCCTTCGCCGCGGTGGACGCCCAGACCCGCGCCGACCTCGAGGACCTCATCCGGGACGTGTGGCACCGGATGGGCGTGACCGTGCTGTTCGTGACCCACGACATCGACGAGTCCGTCTACCTCGGCGAGCGCGTCATCATCCTCTCGAGCTCGCCCACCGTGGTCCAGGAGGACCTCCCGATCGACCTGCCCGACGACCGCGACCAGCTCACCACCCGCGGCCTGCCGCGGTTCACCGAGCTGCGCGGGCACGTCTACGAGGAGATCCAGCGCGCCAAGCGGGAGGCGGGCACGAGGGTCTGAGCCGGCCCGCGGCCGCGTCCGGAGCCGGTGCGCCCACTACACTGGGCCCACCGGCTCCGGAGCGCCCGGGGCCGTTCTCCCCGGGAGGCCCGCCATGAGCACCACCCCGTCCGACGGTCTGCGCGGCACCACCGCGCCGTGCCCGCGCTGCGGCGCCACCGGGTTCGAGCTGGTCTACGTGCAGATCATGCCCGACGACTGGGACCTGGCGCGCGACGTCGAGCTGGCGTCCCCGTCGATGATGCTGCCCGACGGGCGCGCCCCCGAGTTCTCCTGCCAGAACGGGCAGTGCCGCCACCTCTGGTGAGCCCGGGCGGGCCCGCCGGTGGTCGCCGGCGGGGCCCGCTCGGCGCGGGGGCGTCCCGGATCAGTTGGCGAAGACGTCCAGCAGCCGGCCGTTGTCCGTCCACAGGGCGACGGACTCGCCGCCGTTGTTGAGCACGGCGGAGGTGCCGCCGTTGTAGTGGGCGTCCTCCGTGCCGGTGCCCGGTCCGGTGTGCACGCGCAGCCGCTCGCCCGGGGCCAGCTCGTAGCCCTCGCCCACGGTGAGGACGTTGTTCGCGGCGTCGCGCAGCACGTACCCGCTGACGTCCACGGCGGTCCGGCCCGTGTTGGTGAGCACCACGTGCTCGCCGGTCCCGGGCTGGAGGTCGTCGCCGGGGACGTCGTTGACGGAGTCCTCGATCCGGATCCCGTTGTTCGCGGGGAAGGGGTCGCGCCCGTCCAGGTGGCGGGCCGTCTGGAGGGGGAAGTCGCCGGTGATCATGTCGACGCCGAGGTCCACCACGTGCTGGACCGCTTCCGGGGAGTTGACGGTGTAGACGCCCAGGGCCAGGCCGGCGGCGTCGACGCGCGCGACGTCGCCGGCGTCGAGGGTGCGGTAGTTCGTGCCCACGGAGTCCACGACACCGGCCCACCGCTCGATCGTGGCGGCGTCCGGGACGCTGCCGGTGAGCTGCTGCAGGGGCACGTCGGGGGCCAGCCCGGCGAAGGTCCGGTTGGACGCCTCGTCGAAGCCGATGACGGTGACCTTGTCCGCCGCGAGCAGCTTCGCCCAGTCCCGGTCCTCGGCCAGGGCGTCGGCCACGACCTGCTCGATGCCGGGGGAGTTCTGCGGGGACTTGATCTCGATGTAGACGCCGGTGTTGACGGTGGCGATCCGCGCGGCGTCGTCGAGGTGGGGGATCCGCTCCCCGGCGAACTGCGCGTCGAAGGAGGAGCCGGCGTCGAGCTGCTGCAGCTCGTCCCACGTGAAGGACGTGATCGGGTCGTCCTCGCGGCCGGGGAAGACCTCCTCGACGTCCGTGGTGCGCGCGGGGGTGCTGTCGTGGAACAGGAACGGCACGCCGTCGGCGCTGAGCTGGACGTCGATCTCCAGGTAGTCGACGTCGGCGGCGCGGGCGTCCTTGAACGCGGGGACCGTGTTCTCGGGGGCGGTGCCGGCGGCGCCGCGGTGCCCGACGACGATCGGGTCCTCGGTGCCGGAGGGGGCGGCGGCGGCCGGCAGCGCCGAGCCGAGCACGGCCACGGCGGACAGGGCCGCGGCGGCGCCGCGCAGGGTGCGGGGGGAACGGGTGGTCATGACGGTGCTCCTCGTGCCTGGGGGGACAGTGCCCCTCCACCGAAGCGGAGCGCGGAGACGAACCGGTCAACGCGACGTGACGAGCAGGTGATCTCCTGGCGTCCCGGAGGCGGCCGGTACTGTGGTCGCCATGGACAACAGCACGATCGTGAACATCCTCCTGGTCCTGCTGTTCGTGGCCGTCGGGGGCGTCTTCGCGGGCACCGAGATGGCGATCGTGAGCCTGCGGGAGAGCCAGGTCAAGCGGATCGAGCGCTCGGGCCGCAAGGGCGCCCGGACCGCCGCCCTCGTCCGGGACCCCAACCTCTTCCTCTCGGCGGTGCAGATCGGCGTGACGGTGGCGGGGTTCTTCTCCTCGGCCTACGGCGCCTCGACGCTCGCCCCGGACGTGGCCCCCGTCTTCGAGCGGGCCGGTCTGTCCACCGCGGCCGCGGAGACCTCCGCGCTGATCGGCATGACCCTGGTGATCGCGTACCTCTCCCTCGTCCTCGGGGAGCTCGTGCCCAAGCGCCTGGCCATGCAGCGCTCCGTGGGCTTCACGAAGATCCTGGCCCCTCCGCTGAGCGTCTTCGCCACGCTCATGCGCCCCGTCATCTGGCTGCTGTCCGTGTCCACGAACCTCGTGGTCCGGCTGGTGGGCGGGGACCCGCACGCCGTCACCGAGGAGGTCTCGGCGGAGGAGATCCGGGAGATGGTCGTGGACACCCGGGGCATCGGGGCCGTCTCGCGCTCGATCCTCACGGACGTCTTCGAGGCGGGCGAGCGCCGCCTCGCCGAGGTCATGCGCCCGCGCCCCGACGTCCACTTCCTGGACGGCACCCTGCCCGTCACGGAGGCCTACCGCACGGCCCTGGCCCTGCCGCACTCCCGCTACCCCGTGCTCGGCACGAGCGTGGACGACGTCCTGGGCTTCGTGCACATCCGCGACCTCGTGGTCGCGGACCAGGACGGCGACGGGGTCATCGAGGCCCCTCCGCGGACCCTGCGGGACGTGGTGCGGCCCATCCCCTTCCTGCCGGAGACCAACCACGTGCTGCGCACCCTGCAGGCCATGCGCAAGGACGGGCACCACATCGCGCTGGTGGTCGACGAGTACGGCGGGACGGCGGGCATCGTGACCCTGGAGGACCTCGTGGAGGAGCTCGTGGGCGAGATCTACGACGAGTTCGACGCCGGGGTCCGGGAGCACGAGGACACGGTGCTGCGCGAGGGCGGGGCCGTGCTCGTGGACGGCGGGCTGATCATCCAGGAGGTCCCGGTGGAGGCGGGGCTCGTCATCCCCGAGGGCCACTACGAGACGGTCGGCGGGTTCGTGATGGACCGGCTGGGGCGGGTGGCGCGCCCGGCGGACGTCGTCGACGTGGACGGCTACCGGCTCGAGGTCCTGGCCGTGGACCGCAGCCGGGTGGAGCGGGTGCGGATCACCCGGCTGCGGCGGGACGCGGCGGAGGACGGCCGGTCCGGGGCCTGATCCGTCCCGGCGGGGCCCGTCCCGCCGGCGGTGACCTCGTGGCGCGGGAGCCGGGTCAGTGGCCCCGGAAGGCCTCGGCCAGCCACCACGCCCCGCCGTCGGAGGCGATCTTGGCGTCGATCACCAAGGGCCGGTCCCGGGGCCCGTCGAGCCAGGTGCGCACGGCGGCCAGGTCCTCGGCGGAGCGCACGACCACGCCGTCGGCGCCGAAGCCCCGGCCGATCGCGGCGATGTCGGCGTCCGGGAAGACCACCGTGTCCAGGGGCGCGTCCCCGTCACCGGCGAAGTGGTGCACCTCCGCGCCGTACGCGGCGTCGTCGTAGACCACGCACACCAGCGGCAGGCCCAGCCGGACGGCGGTCTCGAGCTCGGCGATCCCCATGAGGAAACCGCCGTCCCCCGTGCCGAGCACCGGCAGCCGGTGCGGCTGCGCCAGCGCGGCGCCGATGGCCGTGGCCAGGCCCAGGCCCACGGACTGGAAGGCCTGGGTGAAGCAGAACCCGCGCTCGTCCGGCACGGAGAGGTACTGGCTGGGGTAGCCCATGAAGTTGCCGCTGTCGACGGCCACGACCCGCTCGGCCGGCAGCATCGCGTCCAGCTCGCGGGACAGCACCCGCGGGTCGATCCGCTCCGCCGTGGAAAGGTCCTCGAACGCGACGTCCCGCCACCGGGCCTCCCGGGCGATCCGCGCGGCCAGCTCGGGCGTGCGCCAGGACGACGACGCCGGGGCGGCGGCTCCCGGCCCGGCGGCGCCCTCTCCTGCGGTGCCGCCCGTCCGCAGGACGTCGTGCTCCAGCGCGGCGAGGACGTCCCGGGCGGTGAGCGCGCAGTCGCCCACGACCCCGAGGTCCAGCGGCCGGTCCACCGGCCGGTGCGCGCCCAGGGCGGACTCCTCGAGGTCCACCTGCACCACCGCGGCCTCGGGGCCCAGGAGGCGCCCGTGCCGGGTGGTCCACATGGTCAGGGCGCAGCCCCACGCCACCACGAGGTCGGCCGCCCCGATCAGCTCCGCGGTCGCCGGGGAGGAGAAGCCCCCGGAGATGCCGAGGTCGAAGTCCTCGCCGGCGAACAGGCCCTTGGCCACCGCCGACGTCGCCAGCAGCGCCCCCGAGCGCTCGGCGAGGGCGGTCAGCTCGGCGCGGGCCCCCCGGGCGCCGCGTCCCGCCACGAACACCGGCCGGCGCGCGGCGGCCAGCATCCCCGCCAGGCGTTCGGCGGTGTCCTCGTCCGGGCGTACGCGCGGCGCGGGCGGGAGCGCGGGCACCACGGCGCCCTCGGGGGCGGGGGACGCCTGGACGTCGAGCGGGACGCTGAGCACCACGGTGCGGCGGTCGTTGCGGGCGCGCCGGACGGCCCGGGCGACGTCGGCCGCGGCGCTCGCGGGGGAGTGCACCCGCTCGGCCACCGCCCCCACCGCCCGGGCGAGGGCGTCCTGGTCGATCCGGAAGTTGGAGTGCACGGCCGCGGCCTGGGTGTCGGCGGTGAGCACGATCAGCGGGGTGCGGGACTTCGCGGCCTCGCCGATGCCGGTGGTCGCGTTGGTCAGCCCGCAGCCCTGGTGCGTGGTGACCACGGCGACGCGCCCGCTGGTGCGGGCCCAGGCGTCGGCCATGGTCGCGGCGCCGTTCTCGTGCCGGGCGGCCGTGAAGGGCACGCCCGCCGCGATGAGCGCGTTGGTGAGGTGGAAGTTCCCGCTGCCCACCACGCCGAACGCGTGCCCCACGCCCAGCTCCGCGAGCGCACGGCCCACGAGCTGGGCGACCGTGCCGGTCACGCCCCGGCCCGCTCGACGAGGGCGAGCACCCGGGCGGGGCTGCCCGTGCCGCCCACGACCGGCAGGGGCGCGACCACGAGCTGCGCCCCGAGGACCGGCAGCCGGTCGAGGCGGCGCAGGGAGGTCAGCCCGTACTTGTCGTGGCCCAGCAGGTGGTGGTGGGCGGGGAAGGGCGGGTCGAAGCCGCCGGCGATGCCCGCGTCGATGCCGACGGTCTCCACGCCGAAACCGCTCACGTGCGGGTGGGCGGCGAGCCACTCGGCGGCGGCCACCGACGGCCCCGGGGCGTGCAGGCCGTCCGCGTCGGCGTTGAGGAAGCGCTCGGGGTCGTCCGCGCGGGCGGACCAGCCGGTGCGCAGGAGCACCCAGCAGTTCTCGGGGAAGCGCCCGTGCTCGGCCTCCCACCGCTCGAGGTGCTCGGGCTCCAGCAGGGCGTCCGCGTCCGCCTCCGCCTCGGCGGTGAGGTCCAGGACGGCGGCCGGCCCGACGAGCCGCGCCGGTTCGATCCGGTCCACCGACCTCCCGTCCCGGCCGGTGATCCAGTGCACGGGCGCGTCCAGGTGCGTGCCGGCGTGCTCGCCCAGGGTCAGGTCGTTCCACGCCCAGCCGGGCCCGGCCTCGTCGTAGGCGCTCACCGGGGTCATGGACAGGCCCACCGTGTTGGCGAACGGTTCCGGCAGCCGCAGGATCGGGGTGTCCCGGTCCAGGGGGGTGGTCAGGTCCACGATCTCCACGGTCCCGGCGGCCAGCGCCGCCCCCAGTTCGCCCAGCACGCTCATGACGTCACCCTCCGCAGTTCGTGGGCCCCGTCGGCGGGGCCGTGGCACTTGCCTCGCCGCCCATTGTGCCCCGGCGCGGGCCCGGCGTCCCCGCGGTGGGAATCACTTCCACACTGTGGCATCCGTGTTCACACAGTGAGTGCAAAGCGGGTCCTGCACGTCCTCCCGGTGTACTGTGATGGGCGTCCCAACGGCTCGCGATGCCCTCCGCGCCACCGGCACCGGTGCCGCGCCGAGAGCGGTCTGCGCGGCCGCGTCCTGACCGCACCCCGCAAGGAGCCCACCATGAGCACCACCTCCGAGTCCTACCTCGTGGGCCTGATCGGCGACGGGATCACCCGCAGCCTCACCCCGCCGATGCACGAGACCGAGGCGCGGAACCACGGGCTGCACTACCTGTACCGTCCGGTGGACCTCGAGGTGATCGGCCGCCCGGGCGAGGACGTGGGGGAGCTGCTGCGGGCCGGGCGGGACCTCGGGTTCAACGCCTTCAACATCACGCACCCGTGCAAGCAGCTGGTCCTGGACCACCTCGACGAGGTCGCCCCGGAGGCGGCCGCGCTGAGGGCCGTCAACACGGTGGTGATCCGCGACGGCCGGTTCGTCGGCCACAACACCGACGTGTCCGGTTTCGCCGCGGGGTTCCGGGCCGTGCTCCCCGGCGCGGCCAAGGACCGCGTGGTCCAGGTCGGCACCGGCGGCGCCGGCTCCGCCGTGGCCTCCGCGCTGCTGAGCGCCGGCGTGCAGACCCTGCACCTGTTCGACGTGGACCCCGCCCGGGCGGGCGAGCGGGCCGCCGCCATGGCCGAGCTCTTCCCCGGGCAGCAGGTCGCGGCCGCCACCGCCGAGACGCTGCCGGAGCTGGTGCGCGCGGCCGACGGGCTGGTCAACGCCACCCCGGTGGGCATGCACCACCACCCCGGCACCCCCGTGGACCCCGGCCTGCTGGAGGCCCGGCAGTGGGTGGCCGACGTGGTCTACCTGCCGGTGGAGACCGAGCTCGTCGCCGCGGCCCGGGCCCGGGGGTGCCAGGTGCTTGACGGCGGCCACATGGCGGTCGGCCAGGCGGTGGACGCGTTCCGGCTCATCACCGGCGTGGAGCCCGACCGGGCCCGGATGCGCGCCCACTTCCTCGATCTCATCGCGGCCCAGCGGGGCT
The DNA here is from genome assembly GCF_006094695.1 of Kocuria rosea. Classification (NCBI taxonomy): domain Bacteria; kingdom Bacillati; phylum Actinomycetota; class Actinomycetes; order Micrococcales; family Micrococcaceae; genus Kocuria; species Kocuria rosea. The sequence goes on from NZ_CP035103.1 coordinate 873,404, forward strand.
GAGCCCGGGCTCCCGTCCCGGCCGCCGCGGGCCGGCGCCCCCGGGCTCCGGCCCGGGTGACGGGCTCACTGCTGCTCGTGCCGCGGGACGGCGGCGAGGTGCTCGGGCCGCACGGCCACGGCGTACTGCTGGTGGTCGGGGTGGCTGTGCAGCCACTTCTTGATGTAGGGGCACACCGGGACGACCGTCAGCCCGGCCCCGGCGGTGTCGTCCAGGGCTTCCCGGGCCAGTCTCGAGGCCAGGCCCTGCCCGCTGTAGGCGTCGTCCACGGTGGTGTGGTAGAAGATCCGCTGCGGCCCGCCGGGGCCCTCGAAGGGCACCCAGTGGGCCGAGCCGATGACGGTCTCCCCGTCGAGGAGCTCGTAGCGCTGCCGGCCGGGGTTGTTCCGCACCGTGACGGCGGAGGTGTCCATGGTGGTCTCCTGGGGGACGGGCTCAGCCGCGGGGCCGCAGCTGGACGGTGGGCAGCGGCGGCGCCGGCAGCGGGGCGGGCTGCTCCGCCGGGTAGGGGCCGAAGCGCGGGTACGGCGCCCCGTCCTCGTAGCTGCCGGAGGCCGGCGCGGGGGCCGGTTCGGCGTCGATCTCCGACTGCCAGGCGGCGCGGTGGGCGACGACCTCCTCGTGGCTGCGGCCGACGAAGTTCCACCACATCACGATCTGCTCGCCCAGCGGCTCGCCGCCGATGAGCAGCAGCCGGACCGGGCTCAGGCCGGCCTCCAGCACCACGGGACCCTGCCCGACCGGGAGGTAGGCGAGGTGGTCCACCGGCACGGGGGCGCCGTTGAGCGCCAGGTCGCCGGTGTCGAGCAGCACGCCGTGCTCGAGGGCCGGGTCCAGCTCCAGCTCCAGCCGGGCGCCGGGCCGCAGGGTGGCCTCGGCGGCCAGCAGCGGCGGGGTGAAGGTGTCCACCGGGGAGGTGCTGCCGGCCAGGGAGCCGAGGAAGACGCGCAGCTCCGTGCCCTCCCCGACCACCGGCTCGGGGGCGTGGTGCTCGAAGGTGGGTGCCATGTGGCGGGTCGCCTCCGGCAGGGCGTACCAGAGCTGGACCCCGTGCAGCAGCGTGGTGCCGGGGGTGGAGAACTCCTGGTGGGAGATCCCCCGTCCGGCGACCATCAGGTTGACCTCACCGGGCCGGACGATCGCGTCGTAGCCGGCCGAGTCCCGGTGGGCGATCCCGCCGGTGAACAGCAGGCTCACGGTGGCCAGGCCGGTGTGCGGGTGCCGTGCCACCCGCATGCCCCCGGACTCCGAGACCAGGTCGGGGCCGTAGTGGTCGACGAAGCACCACGCCCCGATGAGACTGCGCTGCCGCTGGGGCAGGGTGCGGCGCACGGTCATCGCGCGGGGCCCGCCCAGGGGCACCTCGCGCGGGGCCAGCAGCTGCGCGCCGGCCCCGACGGCCTCGGAGCACAGCAGCTCCTGCGGGTCCACGTCCAGGTTGGTCACGCCGTGCCCCCCGCGACGGTCGACGGGGTGCGCGGGGCGTCCGGTGCCGGCTCCTCCGCGGCCCGTTCTCCCGGGGGATGCCCCTCCGACGCGGCCGCACGGGGGCGGACCCGGTGGCGGGAGAGGACGGAGACCCGGTTGAAGGCGTTGATCGCCACCGCCGTCCACTGCAGCGCCGAGTACTGCTCGTCGGTCAGCTCCGCCCGGGCCACCGCCAGCTCCGCCAGCCGGGTCTCCTCGTCGGGCAGCAGGGCCACGGACTCCCCGATGGCCAGCGCGGCCCGCTCCAGGTCGTCGAAGAGCTCCGTCTCGCGCCAGGCGGGGAGCACCGCCAGCTTCTGCGCGCTCACTCCGGCCTCCACGGCGTAGCCGGTGTGCAGGTCGAGGCAGTAGGCACACCCGTTGAGCTGGGAGACCCTGATGTTGAGCAGCTCCACGAGCGCCCGGGACAGCCCGGCGTCCTCGGCCGCGGCGGCGACCTTGCGCGCCAGGCCGTTGAGCGCCCGCCAGCTGCCGGGATCCGCCTTGTCGAGGTAGAAGTGGTCGCCGGCGCTCATGGGGTCTCCTCGGGGTCGTCGCGGCGCCGCCGGGCGGCACCGCCGTGCGTCCAGCGAATACCCCCCGGCGGTGCCCCGTCAAGGGCGGCGCCGCGGGGCCCTGTCGGCCGGCCCGCGGACATTGGGGCACGAAAAAATGCGCTATCCATCGCCCCTCGTGAGGCGCATCCTGGAAGAGCTTGTTCAGGCCGGGGCAGCAGGCTCCCGCCCGGAGATCCTCCCGGAGGAGAAGTCATGGCCACCACCGAGTTCGTTCCCGTCTCCGACTGCACCGTGGGGCAGTGCTCGTTCAACCACGACCACGAGTGCACGGCCCACGCGATCACCGTGACCGGGTCCTCCGGCCACGCGCACTGCGGCACGTTCATCTCGCTGGGCCCCGACGGCGGCCTGCCCACCGTCCACGCCGAGGTCGGTGCCTGCCAGCGCGGCGAGTGCGTGCACAACGAGCACCTCATGTGCACGGCCCACGACGTGAAGATCGGCGCCGGCGCCGACGAGGCCGACTGCCTGACCTACCAGGCCGCCTGAGGACCGTCGGCAGCCCCGGCCCCGGGCACCTGACCGGGGCCGGGGTTTCTGTCTGTCCCGGGGGCGGACGTGCCAGCGCGCCCGGGCCGCGGGACAATGGAGGGGCCCGCGCAGCAGCACGGGGCGACGAGAGGACGGTGCGCCATGGACGAGGAGATCCGGCTCAGCGGGGCCGACCACCCGCACGTGCAGATCCCCCGGCTCGGGGAGCTCGACGCGGTCTGGGCCCGCCGGATCGTGCTGGCCGTCGTGGCGAGCCTGGTGGTCGGGCTGCTGGGCGGCATCGCGGCCGCGCTCCTCCTGGGCGAGAGGGGGCTGCTCAGCCCGGTGCAGTGGGGACTCGTGGTGGGCGGGGCGGCCCTGCTGGTCAGCGGCATCATCCTCTCGCTCACCCGGGCGGACGACGCGCCCCGCAACGACCTCATGGACGCCCGCGCCCGGGCGAGCAAGGGGCTGCGGACCTCGGTGCGCCGCGGCGCCGTCCCGCGGGACCCGGTCCTGCGGGAGATGCAGGACTACATGGCGGTGGAGATGGTGCAGTACGCCTGGCCGATCCTGCTGACCGTCCCGGGCATGGCGCTGGTGGTGTGGGCGCTCTTCGTGCCCGTCCCGGCCGTGCTGGTGGCGCTGCTGCTCGTGCTGGTGTGGGCCGCCGTCCGGGTCAACGGGACCGTGGTGGGCCGGCGCTACTACCAGCTGCGGGGCCTGCTCTGAGCGCTCGGCCCGGCGGCGCCGGTGCCGCGGGGCGTCAGCGCGGCGGGAGGCGGACGAGCTCCACGTCGGTGAGCCGCCCGCCGTCGGCGACCGCCGTCAGATAGGTGCAGTGCGGCTGGCGCCGCCGGTCCGTGGGGGAGCCGGGGTTGAGCAGCCGCAGGCCCGCCGGGGTGGTGCTGTCCCACGGGATGTGGCTGTGGCCGAAGACCAGGACGTCGAGGCCGGGGAACGCCCGGTCCATCCGGGCCTCCCGCCCGGCGGCGGCACCGGTCTCGTGGACCATCCCGAAGCGCACGCCCCCGAGCGTCTCGCGGGCCACCTCGGGCAGCCGTTCGCGCAGCTCCGGGCCGTCGTTGTTCCCCCAGACCCCCACGAGGCGCGCGGCCCGCTCCTCGAGCCGGTCGAGGGTCGCGAGGTCGATCCAGTCGCCCGCGTGCAGCACCACCTCGGCGTCGTCGACGGCCCGCCACACCGCGGCGGGCAGGTCGCGGGCGCGCTTGGGGACGTGCGTGTCGGCGAGCAGGAGGAGTCGGACCATGACGATCAGCCTCGCACAGGGACCGGTCGTCCGTCGCGGCGGATCCGGTCCAGGCCCTTCGAGCCCAGCCAGACGACGCCGAAGAACACGATCACGGCCATGCCGAGGAAGTTGAGGTCGATCGCCGCGACGAGGGCGAGCGCGCCGCCGGTCGGCTGCAGGAGCTCGGCGAGCACGGACAGCAGACTCGTCCCGCCGATCACGAAGGCGATGACGACGGAGACGGTGGTCACCGTGACGTTGTAGTTCAGCCGGCGGCGGGCGTCCACCGAGGCCCAGCCGTAGACCCGGTTCATCAGGATGCCGTCGGCGCTGTCGAACATCGTCATGCCCGCGGTGAAGAGCACGGGCAGCACGAGCACCGCGTACCAGGGCAGCTCGGGGGCGAGCCCGCCGGCCATGACGAACAGCCCGATGGAGGCCGCCGTGTCGAGGCCGAGGCCGAAGAGGAAGCCGACGGGGTACATCCTGGCCGGGCGGTCCACCATGCGGGTCACGGGGTGCAGCACGCGGTGCAGCACGCCCCGGTCGGCGAGGTGGGCGTCCAGGTCGGCGGCGTCCAGGGCGCCGGTGCGCGCCGCGCGACGGGCCCGGCGCAGCCGGAGCAGCACGGCGAGGTTGAGCACCCCGGCGGTGACGAGGAACAGCCCGGAGACGGTGCCGCCCCAGATCCCCGCGGCCTGCCGCAGCCCGGAGCCCTCGTCCGCGAGGCCGCCGGCGAAGGCCTCCAGGCCGAGGGCCAGCAGCAGCACGGAGACGAGGACCACCGAGGAGTGGCCCAGGGCGAACCAGAAGCCGGTGGCCGCGGACGCCCGGCCCCGCGCCATCAGCGAGCGCGTCGCGTTGTCGATCGCGGCGATGTGGTCGGCGTCGAAGGCGTGCCGGACGCCCAGGGCGTAGGCGCTGAGGGCGAGTCCCACGAACAGTCCCGTTCCCCCCTGGGGGGTGTCGGTGCCCAGGGCGAGGGCGAGCAGCGCGCCCCAGCCCGCGACGTGCAGGAGGACGACCGCGGCGCCGATGACGGTGACGCTGCGCCGTCCGGCGGCGGACGGGGGGACGGTGCGGGAGGTGCTCACGGCGGGCCTTTCGCTGGGCTGGGGCGGGCTTCGGGGAGGGGCCGCGGGGGCCGGGGGCGCGCACCGGCCCCCGCGGCGGCGTCAGTTCTCGAGCGGCACGCCGGCCTCCTCGGCCTCGGCGAACAGGGCGTCGATGTGCACCGGGTCCTTGCCCGCGCGCTCGAGCAGTGACGCAGCCACGCCCGAGCGGTAGCCGGAGCCGCAGTGCACCCACAGCCGGCCCGCGGGCACCTCGTCCATCCGGGGCAGCAGCTCGTGCAGCGGGATGTTGACCGCGCCCGGGAGGTGCGACTGCTCGTACTCGTCCACCCGGCGGACGTCCAGGACGGTCTCGTCCTCGGGTCGCCCCTCGAGCATGCCCTTCCAGTCGACGCGCGGGTAGGAGGAGCGGGCCGCCCCGGGGGCGAGCTTCTCCGGGTCCTCGCCCAGCGCCGCGTCGGGGGAGTCGATGCCGATCCGCGACAGGTCCCGGATCGCGTTCTCGACGTCCGCACGCGACCCCACGAGGGTCAGCTGCCGGTCGTAGGGGAAGATCCAGCCCAGGAACGCGGTGAAGCTGGAGCCGTCGCCGTACTCGAAGCTGATCGTGCCCTTCAGGTGCTCGGCGGAGTAGGCCACCCGGTGGCGCAGGTCCACCACCCACTCGCCGGCCTCCAGGCGGGACCGCAGCTCCTCGGGGTCCAGGGAGTCGGGCACGGACAGGTCCGGCTCGGTGGGGCCGGCGGCGTTGGCCGGGCCCATGTGCACGTAGTAGTTCGGGTACGCCGTGAGGTTGCTGATGAGCTCGGCGACGAAGTGCTCCTCGTCCGGATCGGTGTAGACGTGGTTCGTCCTGATCTGCTCGCCGAGGGTGGACTCGTCCGCGCCGGTGGCGGGGCCGGAGGAGCAGAAGGAGCCGAACCCGTGGGTCGGGTACAGGGCGGCCTTCTCCTGCGCCTCGGCCGCGAGGCGGCGGGCGGAGGCGTACTGGTCGTGGGTCAGGCCCACCATGTGCTCGCGGCCCAGCAGGTCGGTGCGGCCCACGGAGCCGTAGAGGACGCTGCCGCCGGAGAACACGGCCTGCTCCTCGCCGTGCTCCACCACGAAGGACAGGTGGTGGTGGGTGTGGCCGGGGGTGGCCACGGCCTTGACGGTGAGCTCGCCGACCCGGACGGTCTCCCCGTCGGCGATCGGGGTGCGCTCGAAGGAGACGTCGTCGGCGGCGTTGACGAGGTAGGCCGCGCCGTGCTTCCGGGCGTAGAGGCAGCCGCCGGTCAGGTAGTCGTTGTGGATGTGCGTCTCGGCCACGTGGGTGACCTTCACCCCGGCCTGCTCCACGGCGGCCTCGAGGCGGTCGATGTCGCGCTGGGCGTCGATGACCAGCGCCACCTGCCCGTCGTGCACGAGGTAGCTGCGGTCCCCGAGCTGGGGGGTGTCGATGAGGGTGACGTCCATGGTGCGTTCCTCCTTGGTGGTGCCCCGCGGCGCGCCGTGGGGCGTGGTGACGGTATCGGCGGGTTGTTACGGGAGTGTTCCAGGGGCGGGGCCACGGCGGAAGCGACGTGCCGGGGACCCGCGCCGCGGCTCAGGCCTGCTGCCCGGCCTCCTGCCCGGCCCGCTGCCGGGCGAGCTCGGCGTGGACCTCGGCCATGTCGAGGCCCTTGACCGCGGTGATGACCTGCTCGAGCCCGGTCGCGGGCAGGGCGCCGGGCTGGGAGAACACGAGCACGCCCTCGCGGAAGGCCATCAGGGTGGGGATGGAGCTGATGCCGGCGGCGGCGGAGAGCCGCTGCTCGGCCTCGGTGTCGACCTTGGCGAAGACGACGTCCGGGTGCTTGGCGGAGGCGGCCTCGTAGGTCGGGGCGAACATGCGGCAGGGGCCGCACCAGCTCGCCCAGAAGTCCACGAGGACGATGTCGTTGGACTCGATGGTGGGGGCGAAGTCGGCTTCGGTGATGTCGATGGTGGCCATGGGGACCTCCTTGGTCGGGGTTCTCGGTCGGTGATCTCGGAATCGGTCGTAGCGGACGGTGTGCGGAAACGGTGGGAAGAAGAGGGCGAGGGTCAGGCCGTGAGGGGCGTGCGCAGCGGGCACCTCGGGACCGCGAACCAGCAGACCGTGGCGGCCAGGGCCGCGACAGCGGCAGTGATCCCGACGGCGATCCCGGCCGCGCCGGGCAGCTCCTGGACCAGGACGAAGACGCCCATGACCAGGACGAAGATGCCGAAGCCCTTGCGCAGTGCGGCCTCGGGGATGCGCCCGGCCAGCCGCGCCCCGGCGAACGAGCCGGCGACCGCGGCGACGGTCACCGCACCCACCAGGGCCCAGTCCAGGGAGACCGTGGTGAGGTAGCCGGCGAGCCCGGCGAAGGACTTCATCGCGATGACCACCAGGGAGGTGCCCACGGCCACGGGCATGGACAGCCCGCCCAGCAGGGCCAGGGCCGGGACGACGAGGAACCCGCCGCCGGCCCCCACCAGGCCGGTGACCAGGCCCACGACCAGGCCCTCGGCGACGACCTTGCCGACCGGCAGCTCACCGTCGTGGGGTGTCGCGGTGCTGTTCTTGCGGCCGCGGATCATGGCCAGGGAGGTCGCGACCATCATCAGGGCGAAGGCGACCATCAGCACGGTGCCGGGGATGTAGCCGCCGGCCAGGCCGCCCAGGAAGGCCCCGGCCATGCCGGCCGCGCCGAAGACGAGCCCGGTGCGCCACTTCACGCGCCGGTTGCGGGCGTGGTTGACGGCGCTGACGGCCGACGTCACCCCGACGACGAACAGGGAGGCCGCGATGGCCTCCTTGGGGTCCAGCCCGGCGACGTAGGTGAGGATCGGGACGGTGAGGATGGATCCGCCGCCGCCGAGCAGACCGAGCGAGAGCCCGATCAGCACCGACAGCAGGAGGGTCAGTACGAGGGTGACGGTCATGGTGCGTGTCCTTTGCTTCCCGCCGGCCGGGGCGGGTGGTCAGGCCGTGGAGGGGTGCCGGGCGCTCCGCCCGGCGTTCGTTCCGAGTATGGCAGATACCCCAGGGGGTATTCAACTACCCCCGGGGGTATCGAGTCCGGGCGCCGGTATCGCCCAGCGAGAACCCGGCCGTCCCGCACTTCCCTTTCCGGGCCCCGCGTGCCAACAGTGGAGTCCTGAGCAGGAGCCCGGACCGAGAAGGAGCGCAAGCATGAGCTGCACCAACGCCGTCGTCGTCCCGCTGCCCTACGCGGAGGCGGTCGAGCGGACGCGGGCCGCCCTGGCCGAGCAGGGCTTCGGCATCCTCACCGAGATCGACGTGCGCGCCACCTTCGAGAAGAAGCTCGGCGCCGAGGCCGCCGAGGGCGTGGGCGACTACGTCATCCTCGGCGCCTGCAACCCCGGGCTCGCCAGCAAGGCCCTGGCCGCGGAGCCCCAGCTCGGCGCGCTCCTGCCCTGCAACGTGGTGGTGCGCCGCGGCGCGGACGCCGGCTCCTCCACGGTCGAGGCCATCGACCCGCAGACCATGGTCCAGCTCAGCGGCAGCCCCGCCGTGCAGGAGGTCGCCGACGACGCCGGCGTCCGGCTGCGGGCGGCGCTCGACGTCCTCGGCGGTCTCCGGTCGCAGTAGCGGCCGCGGCGACCCGGCACGGTTCCGCCGGACCGGCGGCTCCACCGGAGCCGCAGGTCCACCGAACGGACAGATCCACCCCATCCACAGATCCACCGCACCCAGGAGGCAGTCCATGACCACCGACATCACCGGCAAGAAGATCGCGTTCATCGCCACGAACGGCGTCGAGGAGCCCGAGCTCACCGAGCCGTGGAAGGCCGTCCAGGAGGCCGGCGGCACCCCCGTGCTCCTGTCCCCGGAGCAGGGCACCATCACGGCGATGCAGGGGGACTGGGACCGCGCCGGCAGCTACGACGTCGACGGTACCCTCGCCGCGGCGAAGGCCGAGGACTTCGACGCGCTGGTCCTGCCCGGGGGCACCCTCAACGCCGACACCGTGCGCACGGACCAGGACGCCCTGCGCCTGGTCAAGGAGTTCGACGCCGCGGGCAAGCCGATCGCGGCCATCTGCCACGCCCCGTGGATCCTCATCGAGGCCGGGCTCGCGCAGGGCAAGCGGCTCACGTCCTACACCTCCCTGGCCACGGACCTGAAGAACGCCGGGGCGGACTGGGTGGACGAGGAGGTCGTCGTCGACGGACGCCTCGTCACCTCCCGCAACCCCGGTGACCTCGAGGCCTTCAACCGGGAGGCTCTCACGCTCTTCGCCGGTTGATCAGCGCCGCCGGGCGACCGGTCCGCCGCGGAACCGCCCGGTTCCGCGGGTACCGCGGGGGCGCTCCCGGACGGCCGTCGGAGGCGACGGCCGTCCGGGAGCGCCCCCGCGTCGGTGCCGGCCCCGCGGCTCAGGCCACGAGGTCCCGGCGGCGGAACCCGGCGGCGGCCGCGGCCAGGAGGGCGAGCGCCAGCGCGGCGAGACCCAGCAGCGGAGCGGCCTCCCAGTCCTCGGAGGGCACGAGCGGCGTCAGCTGCACGGGGGAGAGGTTCATCGCCGCCTCCGGCAGGTCGAGCAGCAGGCCGAACCACGAGACGAAGACCACGTACGCGACCACGGCCCAGCTCAGCGCGGCGAACCGCGGGACGAGTCCCACCAGGGCGGCGGCGACCCCCGCCACCACGAGCACGGCCGGGGCGTAGGCCAGGGCCGCCAGGGCGAGCTCGCCGGTCCAGCGCAGGTCCCCGGTGGTGGCGGTGACCCCGGCGCCCAGCGCGGCCCCGGCCAGCAGCAGGGCCAGGAGGGCCTCCACCACGACCACGGCGAGCCAGCCGAGCACCCAGCGCACCCGGTCGAGGCCCGTCGAGAGGAGCAGGGCCGTGCGGCCGGACTCCTCCTCGGAGCGCAGGCGCAGCACGCCCGAGACGGCGAACGCGACCACCCCGAGCGCGAGGTAGGACAGCGTCGCGGCGGCGAAGGACTCGGTGAGGGCGTCGAGGTCCATCACGAGCCAGTCGGTGATCGACGGGATGTCCGCGATGCTGTCCTCCAGCGAGTCGGCCAGCGAGCCGAAGGCCAGGCCGAAGAGGACGAGCCCGGCGGTCCACCCCAGGAACGTGCCGCGCAGCAGCCGCCGCGCCAGCCCGGTCGCGGAGAGCAGGCCCGCCCCGGCCGCCGCGGGTCCGGGGCGTGCCTGCCGCAGCCCGGCGCCCAGGTCCCGCCGCTGGGCCAGCAGCACGGCCGCCACCAGCAGCGCCGCCGTGAGTGCCGCCGAGAGCGCCAGCGGCCACCAGCGCAGGTCCACGTAGAGCCGGGTCTGCTGGGCCCAGGCGATCGGCGAGAACCAGGACAGCCACGAGCCGGTGGGCTCGACGACGTCCCCGATCCCGCGCACCAGGAAGGCCGCGCCGAGCACGGCCATCGCCGTGCCGGAGGCGGCCCGTGCGTGCTCGGTGAGCTGGGCGGTCAGGGCCGCCACGGCTCCGAAGACCAGGCCGGTGAGCGCCGTGGCCACGCCCCACGCCACGGCGTCGACCCCGCCCAGGCCCGCCGCGAAGAGCCCGGCGGTGATCCCGGCGCCGACCGCCGCGTCCGCCACGGCGACCGCACCCAGGGCGGCCGCCGCCGGGGCGAAGCGGCCCACCGGCAGCGCGCGGACGACCTCGAGCCGCCCGGACTCCTCCTCGGCGCGCACGTGCCGGCTCGCGAGCAGGATGCTCATGATCGCCGTCGCCACGAGCACCGACAGGCTCAGCTCGTTGACCGTCATGGCGCCCAGCGTGTAGTCGTCCGCGCCGAAGGCCGGGCCGGTCATCATCACGGCGGACGGGTTGTCCAGCAGGGCCGCCCGGGCCCGGCGGGCCTCGCCGTCCGGGAACGTCTCCTCGAGGGCGAGCACCGTCGCGGACACGGTGCCGGTGAGCGCGAGCACCCACACGAGGATCCGGACCCGGTCCAGGCGCAGGTTGAGCCGGAACAGCCGGCCGGTCGCGGCCCACGGCTCGGCGGTCCTCATCGGGGCGCCCGCACGTCCCGGCCGGCGCCGCGCCCGGTCCCGTCCGGGGCGGCGGGCTCGACCGGGCGGTCGCCGTAGTGGCGCAGGAAGAGCTCCTCGAGCGAGGGCGGGGTGACGGTCAGGTTCTGCACGCCCAGGTCCGCGAGCGCCCGGAGCACCTCGGGGACCCGGGCGTCGTCGACGTCGAAGCTCAGCCTCCCGTCCTCGTGCACGAGGTGGTGCACGCCCGGCAGCCCGCCGAGGCGTCCGGGGCCGGCGGAGGTCGTGGCCGTGACGGCGGAGCGGGTCAGGTGGCGCAGCTGGGCGAGGGTGCCGCTCTCCACGTCCCGTCCGGCGCGGATGATGGTCACGGTGTCGCAGAGCTTCTCGACCTCCGCCAGGATGTGGCTCGAGAGCAGGACCGTGCTGCCCTGCCCGCTCAGCCGGCGCACCTCGTCCGTGAACACGGCCTCCATGAGGGGGTCCAGCCCGGAGGTCGGCTCGTCCAGGACGTACAGCTCCGCCTCGGCGCTCAGGGCGGCGACCAGGGCCACTTTCTGCCGGTTGCCCTTGGAGTAGCTGCGGGCCTTCTTCGTGGGGTCGAGCTCGAAGCGCTCGACGAGCTCGTCGCGGCGCCGGCGCCGCCGCCGTCCGCCGCGGATGCCGGTGAGCAGGTCCACGATCTCGCCCCCGGTCAGGTTGGGCCACAGGTTCGTGTCCCCGGGGACGTAGGCGGTGCGGCGGTGGATCTGCACGGCGTCCCGCCAGGCGTCCAGGCCGAGGACGGTGGCCGTGCCCGCGTCCGCCCGGAGCAGGCCCAGCAGCACCCGGATCGCCGTGGACTTCCCCGAGCCGTTGGGACCGAGGAAGCCCGCGACCTGCCCCGGCGCCACGGTGAGGTCGAAGCCGTCCAGGGCCGCGGTGGGGCCGAAGGTCTTGACGAGCCCGCGGGCCTCGATCACCGGGGTGTCCATGGGTGCTCCTGACGGGTCGGGGCCGGCGGCGTCGCGCCCGCCTGCTCCTCACGGTAGGCACCGCCCCGGTGCCGGACAAGGCGGCCCGGGGGTCCCGGGCGCGCCGGCCGGGCGGCGGGGCGGCGGGAGCCGGCGCGGTCACTCCGGACGGCGTCCCTCCACGGCCGCGGGCGAGGGGTTCTGCGCGCCGGCGGAGGGGACCCGCCGGTCGGGCCGGTCGCGGGGGTCGAGCCACGCCTTGGCCCGCAGGGCGGGCTTCTCGACAAGCGTCCACGACAGCAGCGCCAGGGGCAGCGTCAGCAGGACGACGAGCAGGGAGTTGACGGCGACGCCCCACGACGCCGTGCCGAGCAGCACGAGGAGCTGCTGCACCGGGTACGCGTAGATGTAGACGCCGTAGGAGAGGTCGGTGCGGGTGGTCCAGTTCCGGGACGGGGCGGCGCCGAGGCCGAGGAGCAGCACGGCGAGCGGCAGCTGCCCGTACAGGTCCGCCCAGCCCTGGTCCGTGAGCACGGCGTAGACGACGCCCGCCCCCGCGACGTGCACCCAGGTGGGCCGCCACGTCCCCGCCCAGGCCCAGACCGCCGCGCCCGCCAGGAAGTAGCCCACCAGCCGGGCGCCGTTGAGCCAGAGGTGGCTCGTGACCTCCAGCGGGCCCTCGACCAGGGGGCGCAGGACGAGCACGACGAGGAACAGCCCCGGCAGCACCCACCGGGCATGCCGCGCCGCGACGGCGAGGCTGAGGACGAGCCCGATCAGCAGGTAGGCGAGGGCCTCGTGGAACAGCGTCCAGAGCGAGCCGTTCCAGGAGTCCGGGGCCGGGACCCGGACCAGGGTCCCGTCGATGCCCCACTGCGAGATCCTCAGGTCGGCGTTGTTCAGCACGAAGCCGGCGGCGGAGGCCACGTCGAGCGACGTGCCCTCGAGCGCGGCCGCGAGCGGCGCGAAGACGGCGGCCACCACGAGCAGGCTCACCAGGAAGGCCGGGTAGATGCGCAGGAACCGCCGCCAGAGGTAGGGCACCAGTGTGGTCCGCACCCTGCTCTCCGCGATGAGGTAGCCGCTGAGCACGAAGAAGCCGTTGACGGCCACGTCGGACAGGACCTCGAGGCTCGGGCCGTCCGCGCCGGTCAGCGGCCAGGTGTGCCCGACGATCACCAGGGACGCCAGACCCAGGCGGAGGGCGTTGAGGCGGTTGTGACGGTCGCCGAGGCGGTCCCGGAGTGTCGTGGCCAAGAGAGGTGCCTTCCGCAGGAGGGGGCAGCGCGGCCGGTGCGGTCAGCTGCTGGGCGTGGGGGCGGTCCCCGGGGCGGGGAAGCGGTCGTGACGCCGGGCCCCCACCCGCCCTACTCCGAGTTTAGGTATGCAAACGCATGGTGGGGTGCGGTGCCGCAGAAGTGGGGACGGAGCGCCGGACGGGCGCGGCGCACCGGCTGTCACAAAAAGCCCCGGTGCCCGGGGTGCTAACGCCCAGGTCAGGAGCCGTGCCAGGGTGGGAGCAGAGCCGCTCGAGGAGGGGGAGTCCCGTGCTGGAGATCCGCAGTGCCACCCAGGACCGGGCCGGGGGCGACGGGTGGCGCGCCGCCGCGCGCACCGTGCCGGAGCGGCGCCCGGTCACGGCGCCGGTCGTGCTGGCCGGCCTCGGCGCGGCGCTCGTCGTCGTCGCCCTGGTGGCCGGACGGGCGTGGTCGGAGGTGCTCCTCGACGCCGGGGCCGTCCTGCTCACCGTGGGCGGTGTGGGGCTGCTCCTGAACGCCGGGCTGGCGCGCTGGCACGGCTCGGGGCCCGTCGAGGCGCAGCGTCCCCCGGTCCCCGCGCCGACGGCGGCCCGCGACGACGGGCTCGGCCTCGTGGGGGTCCGCGAGGAGCTCGACGCGGTCGACGTGCTCCGGGGCGTGCGCCCCGGCCAGGAGCTGTGGTGGATGGACACCTTCCCGCTGACCCTGGCCGGCGACCTGGACGCGATCCACAAGGCGCTCGACGCCGGGGTCCGCGTCCGGCTGCTGGTCCTCGACCCGAAGTCGCCCGCGCTCGCGTCCCGGCTCCGCGAGATCCGCCACCACTACGGTCTCTCGCCCATGGACCTGCGGCGCAGCTTCGACACGCTGGTCCACCAGCTCCGGGCCCTCGGCGAGCTCGACCCCGTGGTGGCCGAACGCCTGGAGGTGCGGGTCTACGACGGCCTGCCCGGAGCCCCGATCTTCCTGGTGCTCGGGGATCCTGCCGCGGCGGAGGAGCCGGCGGCGGGCCCGGGCGCGCCGCAGGTGATCCGGGCGTTCAGCAGCTACTTCCTGCTCGACGCGAGCCAGGACATGCCCTACCTGGAGTGGCGGGACGGGCCGTTCGCGGACCGGCTGCACTCCTACGCGCGGCACAAGTGGGCGGAGGGGCACACGGTGTTCCCGACCGAGCCCGCCGACCGCTCCGCCTCGGCGTTCAACGTCCGGCCCGAGGCGGCGGCGCGCCCGGCCCGGGGGAGCTCCGAGGGCTCCTGAGCGCCCGCACCGGCGTCACTGTGGCGGTGAGCGCACAAGTCTGCTGAGATGACGGCATGGACGTTTCGGACTTCAAGACCCTGTTCGGCGACGACATCCGGGCCTGGCTCGACTGGGGTGCGGTGGACGACGAGAACTCCCGGATCGAGGACCTCGTGATCTCGTCCCGGGAGGAGCTCGCCGACCTCTACACGGTGTGGCACGTGGACCCCGAGGGCAACCCGGGCGAGTGGTCGCACCCGCAGCACCGGCCGCTGACCCTCGCCGAGGCGGCCGCGAAGCAGTGGCCGGAGGACCGGCAGGGCAAGATCGACCACATGCGCCAGGAGTTCGCGGAGGAGTCGGGGCCGGTCCAGCTCACCGTCCCGGCCTACCGGACCGAGGGCTTCCTCGTGGTCCTCGACTCCAACCACCGCCTGGTGGGCGCCTACCTCTCCGGGGCCGACCTGCGCGTGCTGCTGGTCGTGCTGGACGGGCCCTCGTCCTCCCAGGTGCTGCCCGCCACCGCGCAGATCGAGAACGACCAGGCGGAGCGGAGCTGAGCTTCCCGCCGGGGCCGGTTACGCCCCGGGGAGCGACAGGACCTCGTCCTGGCGCACGAGCCGACCGTCGCGCTCCATCAGGTCGAGCACCTGCTGATAGCGCTCCCGGATCTCGCGGCCGGTCCGGTTGAAGCCGAAGACGTCGTTGAGCGCCTGCATGACGTCGCCGGCCGCGGACGGACCGTCGGAGTGCAACACGTCGAGCAGCGCGTTGCCGATCTCCTGTGGGGCGATCTCGGTGACGCGCCGCTTCTCGCCGTCGGCAGGGGTCCTGCGGTAGCCGGTGTAGTCGTCCGGTGTCATGCCCTCCGGCCAGTAGAAGGTGCCGAGCATCGTCTTGTTGCGCCGCTTTTTCGGCAGGCATCCCAGGATGGTCTCTTGCCGCTGGGCCTGTACCCGCTGCAGTCCGAAGCGGTTGGCGAGCAGACGCGCCAGGCGCTGTGCCTCGATCGGGCCCTCCGCCGCAACGATCTCCTCGAGGTGCTCCCGCACCAGCTGCTTGTTCGCAGAGGCCGTGATGGTGTCGAGCACGGCTCTCTCCCCGGCGATCCGGTGAGGAGCGGGTTGGTAAATGTTCTCCGCCGAGCCCGTGCCCGTGGAAGGGCTCGGATCGACATGGACTACCTCTTCGATCTCGGGGGGATCAACCGATGCCGGCGACTGCCTCGCGGCTGTCCCGACGCTGCCGGCAACCAGGACGTGGTCCTCGTCCGGACGCGGTGAGGTGTGCGGTGCGCCGACAGGGACGAGCTCGCGATCCGGACCGACGCCATGCCCGGCGGCGGATTCCGCAGGGTTCTGCGGGGCATCGATCTCCTGTCCGTCGTCGGCAGCATCCTGCACGGTCGGATCTTGGGGCTGCCTGACCGCTCGCTGCGCGGCGTCCGCGATCTCCTGGACCACGGTGCTGCGCGAGCGGATCCATGCAGGCAACCACACCCTCTCCAGATGCCGCCACCCCATGACTCCGGTCAGCACCTGGGTCGGGAGGGCGTCCCGGTCGGAGACGATCGTGCGCCGCGCCCAGGCCGGACCGTCGAGGAGGAGACCGACCCACTCGTGGCCGGGAGACACGCGTGCGGCGAGGTCCACCCGGAAGTTTGACATGCCGATGTCCTCGGCGACCTCCAGGCCAGTCGCACGGAGGGCCGCCGCGACGTCCTGCCGGTGCAGGTCCCAGGACTCGCCGGTCGGGCGGTGGACGTCGTCGTGCCCGTGCTCACGCGCGAAGACCAGGTACTCCCGCAGGTGCCGCAGGCCCTCGGACGAGGTGCGCGCGAGATCGAGGTCCTCCGGGCCGAAGGAGCTGAAAATCCTGATGGCGCGGCGGGCGCGGGTGATCGCCACGTTGAGTCGCCGCTGTCCGCCTGCGGCCGTGAGCGGACCGAAGTTCAGCCGGAGTGTGCCGGTCTCCTTGTTCCGCGAGAAGGCGAGCGAGAAGAGGATGACGTCGCGCTCGTCGCCCTGAACGTTCTCGAGGTTCTTCACGAACAACGGATCCTCGGCACGCACCAGCGCGTTCTGCACGACGCGCACCGTGGACTGCTCGAGCTTGTCGAGGATCAGGTCCCGTTGCTGGGTGTTGAACGTGACCACCCCGATCGATGCGCCCGGCTCCTGGCGTAGCAGCTGGACGATCTCCTCGACGATGCGCTGTGCCTCGACCTCATTGGTGCGGGTGCCGCCTGCTCCACCGTCGAACTCGCCGTCCACGCGCTCCCAGCTGACGCCCAGGCCGGGCCGGGCTTCGGGCGGAGCGGGGAAACTGGAGAGCTCCCCGCGGTAGTAGCGACGGTTGGAGAACGCGATGAGGGACTCGTCCTGGCTGCGGTAGTGCCACGTCAGGCCGAGGCTCTGGACGTTCGAGTCGACGGCCTCGGTCAGGATGGAGTCCTGGTCCGCGACGGTGAGCCCGTTCTCCTCGGTGCCGTCAAGGTCGTCGTCGCCGGTCGAGGCGGCGAACATCGAGCTGGGCGGCATCTGCTGGGAGTCGCCCACCACCACGACCGCCCTCGAGCGGCCCATGGCTCCGATGGCGTCGGCCACGCGAATCTGGGAGGCCTCGTCGAAGACGACGACGTCGAAGTCCACGGACCCGACCGGCAGGTACTTGGAGACCGAGTGCGGGCTCATGAGCAGGCAGGGGGTGAGGTCCAGCAGGACGGGCCCGGTCTTCTCCATGATCTCCCGGATGGATCCGCCGCGCTTCTGATGGATGAGGCGGTTGAACTCCGTCTGCTGCTTTGTCAGCTTCTCGCGGTTGATGCCGGTGGCGGCGAGGACCTGCGCCGGCAGGTCCGAGCTCAGGCGGCGCCGCACCTGTCCGGAGAGGTCGAGGTAGCTCTCCACTTGGCGGTCGCGAGCGGCGGCGTCGAAGGAGGTCAAGTTTGCCTCCTCGAGCGTGTCCGCCCGCACTTCGTGCGCCACTGCGCGCTGGAGCCGCTCGGCGAGACCGGTGACTGGTGCCGTTCCCGCCCGCAGGTCACGGGCCAGGCGGCCGAAGCCGGCGTGCTCCAGCTCCTGGAGCAGTGATTCCACGGCGCGGTAGCTCCGCAGCCGTCGGTCGCGCTGCCGGTCGACCTGGTCCTGCCACACGGATGCCGTCGCCGCGAGTCGGTCGAGGACAGAGGAGTCCTTTCGCCACCGGGTCACGGAGGCTTCCGTGGCGCCCAGGAAACCAGCGGCCGACGACCACGCCTCTACGAAGGCGGCGGTCGTGGGGCCGAGCTCGATCCGAGCGGGGGCACGGCCGGTGGTGGCCCCACTCGTCGTGGTGAGGAGCGCGCTGAGGGCATCGTCCTGGTCCGGGAACGCCTCCAGGACGGGCTCCAGCGCCTCGGCGAAGGCCAGGACGGAGGCCGGTACCGCCAGTGGGTCGGGCGCGGTCAGGGACCACTGGAGGCCCGCCGGCAGCAGGGCGCCGGTGCGGTATCGGAGGCCCTGCTCGGCGTGCTGCACGGCGTGGAGGGCGTCCAGGAAAGCGGAAGGGTCGTCGAGGCAGCTCGTGTCGGCCGAGACGACGAGGGGACGCAGGCGATCGATGACCGACTGCACGGCCTTCCGCTTCCCGAAGAGCTTGCTCTGCGCTTCGGCCAGAGCCTGCCGGTGGGTGTCGACGTCGGCGGTGAATGCGGCGGGGTGCAGCGAGCGCAGGAGCGGCTCGTGCTGGGCGAGTACTTTCCGGATGTCGTCGAGAGCCAGGCGCAGCTCCTGGTGCCACGTCACTGTGAACACCTCACGGTAGTGGGCCGGGGGCATCGCTCGGTTGGCGTCGACGTCCCGGAGCCAGGTGGCAAGGGCCCGCCAGTGGTCGACGTCGTCGGTCGTGCGGAGCAGCGCGGCAACGCGCTCGTCGAGGCCGTGGAGCGCGCCCAGGAGCTGCTGGACGGGTTGCAGCACCGGACCGCCGTGCTCGTCGTCCGATGTCTCCTCCGGGCCGGCCAGCGACCACTCGTCCAGGTCGGGGGCGTGCCCGAGGTCGGGGAGCAGCTGCTCGAGGGCGCTCGCGGTGCGGAACACTGTCTCGGCCCGCTCGGGATCGGCCACCAGCGTGCCGGGGACGACGATGCCGTCCGGCACGTCCGTGTCCACTGACGCTCCGCTGAGCGCGAGAACGTTCTGGTGGGCCTCCCAGACGCTGCGGCCGCGGGTGGGCCGGTGCAGAGCGTGCGGATAACGGGCGAGGTCAGCAACGGCGGCGGCGTGCTGGTCCCGGAGGACGCCGAATGCCGACGACGGGGTACGGACCCGGGCGTCCCACGAATCCACGAGCTGGCTCCGGACGCTTTTGATGCTCTGCTGTCTCCCGTGCAGCTCGAGGGTCAGGGGCCCGAGGCCGACCTTCTCGAGCCGCTCTCGCACGACCTGCAGCGCGGCCTGCTTCTCTGCGACGAACAGCACCTTGCGTCCTGCGGCGAGACTGTCCGCGATCATGTTGGTGATCGTCTGCGACTTGCCGGTGCCCGGAGGTCCCTCGAGTACGAACGTGCGGCCGGCCGTGGCCCACGTGACAGCCTTCAGCTGCGAGCCATCCGTGGGGACGGGCAGGTAGCGGCGCGCCTCGTCGGGCTCACCGGTCTCCGGAGCTTCGACCGGGTCGTCGAACGGTTCCGTGGGGGTGTTCACGAGGTGCCCGACCAGGGAATTGGAGAGGAAGGACTCCCAGTTCTCCGAGAGGTCCCGCCACATCTCGAGCGTCGAGAACTGCAGCATTGCCAGCCGGACGTCCGGCTCCACGGTGAACGGCAGGCTGCGCAGGGCCAGGGTCCGACGGAGCTCCTCGAAGACGTGGGCGACGTCCATGCCGCTGTCGTCGGCCGGAGGCTCGGCGAGCACGGGGATTTCGAGGCCGTAGTCCTGCTTGAGCTTCTCGATGAGGCAGTAGTTGGGTCGGGCCTCCGCGCCGTCCTCGACCTGGACGTGGAACGGCTGGTTCTTCCGTCCGGTGAGGGTGACGGGCAGGAGGAAGAGCGGGGCGAGGCCTTCTTTGCCCGTCCGGTCCTTCCAGGACAGCGCGCCGATGGTCACGAAGAGGTTGTTGGCGCCGGTCTCCTCCAGAGCGACCTTGGCCTTGCGACGCAGTCCGTCCAGCGTCCCTTCGTGCCGGGAGGCCATGTGATCGGTGTGCACGACCAGTTCGTTGCGCAGCACCGCCTCGAGCATCTCCTCCGGCAGCTGTGCGGCGGAGTGGCGGCCCTGGGCGTTGTCGATCTCGGACAGGTCGTCGGCGGGGCGCAGCCGCAGCCGTTCACCGCTGGCGAGGGTGTCCTCGAAGTCGGGGAGGGCCCGCTCGGGCACGATGAGGGACACCGAGCCGGTCTTCTTCAACTTCAGCAGCGGGTTGCGCATGCTCAGGTCCAGCAGCGCGGAGCGCCACCGAGCCACTCGGGCGGGGTACACGGTGCGGTCGACGGCGGCGCCCGTCCCGCCGGCCGAGCGGCGTCCGGAGCCAGTTCCCGGGAGGGGTGCGGCGGGGGCCGTCTCGACCTCGACGACGATGGTGCCGCCCTCCACCCGCACCCGCGGCAGCGGACGGATGCGGCGGTGCGCGGCGGCGACGTCGAGCACGTGCAGCACTTCACCGTCGGTACCCCAGTGCCGCGCGGTGGCCTGACTGGCGTCCTCGAAGCCGATGTCCTTGCCCTCGACCAGGGCCGTGGTCTCGACGGGCAGCAGGAGGCCGCCGCGGACGAAGTTCTGGAGAAGACCGCGGTCGGCGAGCGCCAGCTCCGGGAGCTGAGCTTCGGCCGTGAGGAACCCCGCGAAGGCGTGGCCGGGGATCCGGACGACGACAGGGTTCAGACCGGCTTGCTCCAGCGCCGCGGCGTAGGCGACGGTCAGATCGAGACACGTGCCCCACCGCTCGGAGAGCATCCGATCCACGGGGCGGATCTTCTGCCCCGTGGACTCGAAGGACGCGGGGGGTTCGGTGTAGCGGATTCCGAAGGAGGCGAGGGCGTCGTATACCGCCCTGCCGATCTCCACCGCTCGTTCGGACCCGCCCTGGTAGCCGTCCAGCGAGGGATCGTCGGTGCGCTCTTTCAGCAGATCGGCGGCGCGGTCGAGTATCTGCCGGACCGCCGGCGCGTTCGGGGTGATGAAAGCCGCCAGCAGTTCGGGGATCGAGCGGGCGTACCACTCGTCCCGGGCCAGCAGTCGCACGTTCGTGGTTTCGGTGGCCACCGCGCCGTCGACCGTGGCGTTGATCCGCAGCGATACGGACCGCGCCTCGTCGAGGGCGGCGAAGGTGGTGTGATCCAGCGGCCAGGCGACGTCAGTGCCGTCGAGCAGGACCTCGCCGCCCGGGCCGACCGTCAGGGGGTCGAAGCGGCGTGGGGCCATCAGCTCGTCGGAAGAGTCGTCGAGGACGAGGACCAGCTGCTCCAGCACGTGCGGAGCGGCCGGATCGGTGTTGCGGACACGCACCTCGAGCAATGGGCTGACGCCATTGTTGACCAGGGCGTAGTTGACGGCCTCGCGGAACAGGACTGTGACGGCCAGGGGCCCGGCTGCGACGGACGCCGCGCGCGTGCCGGGTGGCAGATCGTCCCGGTCCGCGGGGACGCCCCTGTGCGCCTCCTGCGTGGACTCCTCCTCGATGCCCGCACCGCTGACCTCATCCGCTGCCTCTCGGGCAGGCGCGTGCTCTTCTGCATCCGTGGGCGCCTTGTCGGCGGTGGAACCACCAACCTCATCGGCCGCGGCGGGTACCGCGAGGCCGAGGCTCTCCAGCAGCAGACGCATGGTGTCCACGGCTCGCTCGGCGTCCGCCGCCGTGATCGTCAGCGGTTCGTGGGCGCAGACGTTGAGGGAGTGTGTCAGCTCGCGCGCGTAGCTGCTCTGCAGGGGGGTGACCTGGTGGTCGAACTGCTTCCACTCCTGGATGAGGAGGCGCAGCAGGAAGCGCGGATCACTGAGGCTGTACCTCCGGAAGGGACGGCCGTTGAGCTTGTCCTCCCGCTGCATTTGAGTAACCCACGACTGCGGATCCCCCGGCTCAGGGGCGTGGCCCGCGACCCAGGGGCCGAGGGTGCGAGCCATGGCCAGAGCGGCGCGCTGGATCGCTTCGGACGGAAGGGTTTCGGGCACGGTCCGGCTCCTCGAGGTGTGTGCAAAAGCAGATAGTTGAGAGTGTATGAGGACCGACTTCTCGAGCTCCGGTCCGGGTCGTTAGACCTGTGGGCGAGTCGGCCCACAACCGGTGCTGAGTCCAGCCGTCGGGACAGGCACTCGGTGCCGGCTATGGTCCCCGGACCAAGTGCCCCTATGAGCCCACTCCTCGTGGGGGGCGCGGCGGGCATCCCTGCCCTGGTCTCCGGGGACTTCGACATCACCTACACCAACTACACTTCCGCGCTCCTGGCCGCCGAGAAGGGGCTGCCCATCCGGCTGGTGACCGGCAACGACGTCGGCGCCACGGACCACGGCGTGTTCGTCGCCGAGGACTCCGGGCTGGAGGCACCCGCCGACCTCGCCGGGAAGACCGTGGCCGTGAACAACCTGCAGAACATCGGGACCGTCGCGTTCTACGAGCACCTCGAGGAGGCCGGGCTCGACCCCCGGGAGGTCGACCTGGTCGAGATGCCGTACCCGGACATGAGCGCCGCCCTGGAGCGTGGCGAGGTGGACGCTGTCTGGCAGGTCGAGCCGTTCCAGGCGATGGCCGAGCAGGCCGGGCACCGGAAGATCTTCGACCTCTTCTCCGGGCCGGTGGAGGAGATGCCCGTCGCCGGCTGGGTCACCACGCAGGAGTTCGCCGAGCAGAACCCCGAGACGGTGGCCGCCTTCGAGCGCGCCATCACCGCCTCCGGGGAGGAGCTGCAGGACGACCGGGAACGGCTGGTGGAGCTGGTGCCGAGCTACACCCAGGTGAGCGCCGAGCTCACCGAGCAGGTGGAGATGCCCGTGTTCCAGGGCGCGCTGGACCCCGAGCGGCTGCAGCGGACCGCAGACCTGATGCAGCGGCACGGCATCACCGGGGACCGGCTCGAGGTCTCGGACCTCGTGGCGGAGCCGGTGCGCTGACGGGCGGACCGCTCCCCTGGGCGAGGATCTGCGCCGCGGGTCCGGCTGCCGCGACGGGGCTCGTTCTGCGCTGGGCCTCGCCGGGGGTCGCGTCCGGTCGGACCGAGTGGCTGATCCCGGTAGAACGCGACCCCCCGGCGTCAGGAGGCGGGACTAGCATGAGCCCATGAGCGACGACGCCCGCCCCGAGACCCGCTGCCCCGTCCCGCACGGCGACCGGCGCCGGACCGCCCCGCCCGGCGAGCGCAGCGTGCCGCGGGTGGAGGTGCTCGACGGCGTCTGGCACGTCCGCTCCCTGCCGATGGTCCGCCAGGTGCTGCGGGAGGCCGACGGCACGGTCCAGGCCGGCTTCAGCGCGGAGACCGCCCGGCAGGGCCTGACCGGCGACCACCCGCCCGTGCTCTACGCGGACGGTCCGGAGCACCGGCGCCAGCGCACCGCCACCGCGAGGTTCTTCACCCCGGCCGCGGTGAGCCGCCGCTACCGGGCCCTGATGGAGGAGCGCGCCGACGAGCTGGTCGAGCGGATCCGGCAGGACGGCGGGGCCGAGCTGTCCGCGATCACGCTGCGCTACTCCGTGGAGGTCGCCGCCCAGGTGGTGGGGCTGACGAACTCGGACATCGACGGGATGTCCCGGCGCCTGGAGCGCTTCTTCAGCGGCCCCGTGACCGGCTCCGCCGGTTCCCGACGGCGCCGGCTCCCCGCTCGGCTGAGCGCCGTCGCTGGGGCCCTGCGGCCGATGTGGGCGATGACCGCCTTCCAGCTCCGGGACGTGCGCCCGGCCATCCGGGCCCGGCGCCGGCAGCCGCAGGAGGACGTCGTGTCCCACCTGCTCGCGGAGGACTACACGGACCGGGAGATCCTCGTGGAGTGCCTCACCTACGCGGCCGCCGGCATGGCCACCACCCGCGAGTTCATCGCGGTGGCCGCCTGGCACCTGCTGGAGGACGACCGGCTGCGGGAGGAGTACCTCGCGGCCGACGAGCCGGCCCGGCACGGGATCCTGCACGAGATCCTGCGCCTGGAACCGGTGGTGGGCCACCTCTACCGCCGGACCACGCGGGAGCTGGTCCTGGAGGACGGGGACGAGCGCCACGAGGTGCCCGTCGGGGCGCTGCTCGACCTCTACGTCCGCCAGGCGAACACCGACGAGCAGGCCCTGGGGGAGGACGCCCGGCAGCTGTGCCCGGAACGGTCCCGGCCGCGCGGGATCCGGCCCGAGGCGATGTCCTTCGGGGACGGCGCCCACCGGTGCCCGGGCGGGTTCCTCGCGATCCAGGAGACCGACGTCTTCCTGCAGCGCCTGCTGCGGCTGCCCCTGGAGTTCGCGCACCCGCCGCGGGTCTCGTGGGTCGAGCTGATCGCCGCCTACGAGGTGCGCGACGTCGTCCTGCGGGTCGGCGCCGGTCAGGGGTGGCGCACGCCCTCCCCGGCGAGCACCGCCCGGTAGCCCTCCCGGTACGTGGGGTGGCGCAGCTCGACGCCGGACTCCCGCAGCCGCCGGTTGGACAGCCGCTTCGAGCCCCGGTGCGGCGCGTCCGCCTCCGGGACGTCCTCGGGCCGGGGGACGCCGAGCTCCTGCGCCAGGAACTCGAGGACCTCGAGCTCGGGCACGGGCTCGTCGTCCGTGCCCAGGTACAGCGTGAGCGGCTGCGCATCCATGGTCAGCAGGTGCACGGCCGCCGCCGCCGCGTCGTCGCGGTGGATGCGGTTGGTCCAGGCCGCCCCGGCGGCACCGTCCCCGGAGCGCACCTTGTCGATCAGCCGCGTCCGGCCCGGCCCGTAGATCCCGGACAGCCGCAGGACCGTGCCGTGCGGGAACTGCTCGTGGAACAGCTCCTCGGCCTCCAGCAGGATCCGCGCGGTCGGGGTCGAGGGGTCCGGCGGGGTGTCCTCGGTGACCTCCCCGCCGTCGGCGTCCCCGCACACGGCGGTCGAGGAGACCAGCAGGGCGCGCCGGGGCAGGGCCCCGGCGGCGCGCAGCCCGTCGAACAGGTGGCGCAGGCCGTCGACGTAGGCCGCCCGGTAGGCCTCCGGCGTCCGCCCGTCCGCGGCGGTGGCCACGACCAGCAGCTCGACGTCGCCCGGCAGCTCGGGCACCTCGGTGCTCAGGTCCACCGCGATCCCGGTCAGGGGCGGCGGCAGCAGCTCCGCACGGCGGCGCAGGCCCAGCACCTCGTGCCCCTGCCCGGCCAGCCGCAGCCCGATCTCCGTGCCCAGGTCTCCGCATCCCGCGATCACCACGCTCATGGCCCCGATTCTCCCACGTCCCGGACCGGGCGCCGCAGCGCGGGCCGGTCCTGTTCCCCCGGCGGCGGCGGCACCGTAGGTTGGAGGTGGCGGCCGGGCACCCCCGGGCGGCCGAGGAGCACGGAAGGGGCCGACGGTGGAGTGGTACCGCAAGGACGTGGAGGAGCTCGCCCCCGAGGACTGCTGGGACCGGCTGCGGGCGGACGGCGTCGCCCGGCTGGCCGTCGTGGTGGACGGGGCGCCGGAGATCTTCCCGATCAACTACGTGGTCGACCGCGGGACGATCGTGTTCCGCTCGGGCCTGGGCACGAAGGTGAGCGGCGCGCTCGGGGGCCTGGCGGTGGCCCTCGAGATCGACGGGCACGACCCGGCGACCGCCACGGCGTGGAGCGTGATCGTCAAGGGCGGCGCCGAGAGCGTCCGGCCGGGCCACGCCCTGATGGAGGCCCTGCAGCTGCCCCTGTTCCCGTGGCAGGAGGGGATGAAGGACCAGTTCGTCCGCATCGTCCCGACCGCCGTGACAGGCCGGCGCTTCACCATGGCCGACCACGAGGCGTGGAACTCCCGGGCGGCCGTCGGCCGCCGGACCCCGGGCGGGTCCGCCCGCTGGACCGAGGCCGGCTCCGGCGGGTCGTGACGGCCCGGGCCGGCTCCCGCGGAGCGGGCCGTGTCGGGACGGGGAGGCCTCCGTGCCCGGTCAGTAGGGTGGGGACATGACCGCGCACACCGTCTACACCGTGGGCCACTCCACCCGCTCCGCCGAGGAGTTCGTGGCGCTGCTGCGGGAGTCCGGGGTGCAGCAGCTCGTCGACATCCGCACGGTGCCGCGCTCGCGGAAGAACCCGCAGTTCGACCTCGACGCGCTGCCGGGCACGCTCGCGGAGGCCGGCATCGGGCACAGCTACTGCAAGGGCCTTGGCGGGCTGCGCCCCACCTCGAAGGACTCGGTCAACACCGCCTGGCGCAACGAGTCCTTCCGCGGCTACGCCGACCACATGCTGACCGACGAGTTCCGGGCCGCGCTGGCCGGGCTCGAGCGCCTGGCCGAGGACCGCGTGGTCGCGATCATGTGCGCGGAGGCCGTCTGGTGGCGCTGCCACCGCTCGCTCGTGGCCGAGGCCCTGCTGGTGCGCGGGCACGACGTGCAGCACATCATGGGCCCCGGCAAGCTGACCCCCGCGACGCTGCGGGACTTCGCCGTGGTCGACGGAGACCGGATCACCTACCCAGGAGGAGAACCATGCAGCACCTGAACGAGATCGCCCTGCAGCACCTGAACGAGGCACGCCACGCCCCGCACGGGCGCAGCGCCGAGCAGCTCCTGCACCAGAAGGTGCTGCGCCAGACCCTCCTGGCCCTCAAGGAGGGGGCGGTGCTCGCGGAGCACAACGCCCCCTACGCCGGGAGCCTGCAGGTGCTGCACGGGCGGATCCGGGTCTCCTCGAGCGAGGACCTGGTGCTCGGGGCCGGACACCTGCACGTGATCCCCGCGGAGCGGCACTCCGTGGTGGCCCTGGAGGACTCGGTGTTCATCCTCACCGCCGTGACCGGCATCGAGGACGCCGCCGAGTAGCCCCGCAGCGGCCCGGGGGAGGAGCGGGGGCGCTCAGCGCCGGCCCAGGTGCTTCTCCCGGCGGTAGGCGATGAACACGCCGGACACCGCGATCATCAGCATCATGGCGGCGATGAGCGCGAGCGTCCATGCGCCGTCGATCAGGGCGACGACCAGCAGGACGAGGGCGATCGCGGTCAGCAGGAGCTGGAAGATCAGCACGGGGCAGCCTCCGGTCGGGAACAGGGGTCCCGTCGAGGCTACCCGAGGCGTCCGCGGCGCCGGACGCCGGCGCCGGACGCCGGGGCCGGGCGCATTCCCGGTTTCGCCCTCCGCGTGAGCCGTGTACCTGCGGCCGGGAGGGGGCTAGCGTCGGGGGAGAACACCACGTCCCCTCACCACCCCAAGGAGCACATCCATGTCCCGCACAGCCATCATCGGCGGCCACGGCAAGGTCGCCCTCGTTCTCGCCCAGCTGCTCAAGACCGGCGGCAACGACGTCACGAGCATCTTCCGCAACCCCGACCACACGGACGACGTCGAGAACACCGGCGCGTCCCCCGTGGTGGCCGACGTGGAGCAGCTGTCGGTCGCCCAGCTCGCGGACCTGCTCGAGGGCCAGGACGCCGTCGTGTGGAGCGCCGGCGCCGGCGGCGGCAGCCCCGAGCGCACCTACGCCGTGGACCGGGACGCGGCGATCCGCGCGATGGACGCGGCCGTGATGGCCGGCGCCAAGCGCTTCGTCATGGTCTCCTACTTCGGCGCCGGCCAGGACCACGGCGTCCCCGAGGACGACCCCTTCCACGCCTACGCCCAGGCCAAGGCCGACGCCGACGACCACCTGCGCGCCTCCTCGCTCGACTGGACGATCGTGGGCCCCGGCGCCCTCACCGAGGACGAGGCGACCGGCAGGATCGACGTGTCCGCGGGCGAGCGGGACGGCGAGCACCGGACCTCGCGGGCCAACGTGGCGCTCGTGGTCGCGGCCGTGCTGGACGACCCCTCGACCATCGGGAAGACCATCGAGTTCTCCGACGGCCACACGCTCATCACCGAGGCGCTCGAGGTGCAGCCGTGACCGCCTGAGCGCACCGCACGAGGGGCGGCCGCCGCGCACCGGGACCCCGGGCGGCCGCCCTCGCCGCAGGGCCCCTGACCAGGAACGGCGCAGGGTTCCTAGGCCAGGAAGTCGGCCGTCCCCAGGACGCGTGCGGTCGCGCCGGGCCCGGTCGTGCCGGGTCCGGGCGCGTCCAGGGCGGCGATGCGGCGCTCGGCGATCCGCCAGCCGTCCGGGGTGCGCACGAACAGGTCCAGCTGGTCCCCGCCCAGCGCGGTCCCGTCGGCGCACACCACCAGCCACTTGCTCCAGGCCCGCACCCGGTCCGGGGTGAACCGGCGCAGCACCGTGTCGGTGACCAGGTGGGGGTCCCGGGTCTCGGCCAGGGTCCGCTCGACGATCTCCGCGGGCCCGCGCGCGGTCCCGCCCGGGGAGACGACGACGGCGTCCCCGGTGAACACCCGGTCCAGGTCCGGCCAGGCGCGGGCGTCCACCACCCGGGCGCACCGGCTCAGGACGGTGCCGATCTCGAGCGCGTCGGCGGCGGGCACCCGGTCCCACCCCGCGCCCGGTGCGGGGCTCACCGGCGGGCCCGGTCGGCGGCCGCGAGCACGGCGTCGTCGAACATCGCGTAGGCGTACGGGGCCGGCGCGTAGCCGCCCTCGGCGAGCGCCGCGGAGGCGGAGTCGTTGCGGGGCGCCACGGTGCGCCGCTCGATCCGCCACCCGTCGGCGGTGCGGCGGAACGTGTCGATGTAGTCGCCGCAGGCCACCCTCCGGTCCCACGTCAGCAGCAGCATCCTGGACCAGCACACGGCGGTGTCCTCGTCCACGGCCTCCACGATCGAGTTCAGCGTGTGCGTGGCGGGGAAGCGGGCGAGATCGACGGACTCGACGAAGCGCCGCACGCCCGCCGGGCCGTCGAACTCCCCCTGCGGTGCGCTGAGGCGGACTCCCGGCACGAACACCTCCCCGAACATGTCCCACTGGCGGTTGTCCAGCAGGTGCGAGGAGAAGCTCAGGATCTCGGCGATCTCGATCCGGTCCTGGGCGCTGAGCGCCCCGGTGGTGCTCTCCGTCGTGCTCTCCGCGGTCTGCTCCGAGACCTGTGTGTCGTCCATGGTCCTGCTCTCGTCCTCTCGTCCTTCTCGCGGGCCGGCCGGGCCGTTCCGGCGCGCCGGCGCACGACAAGCGGTTCCGCCCATGATGAATTCCCGGGCCCGGCCGTGCCACGAGGCCCGGTCGTTCCCTAATCTGACCACATGAGCACCCACCAGGATGACATCCAGCACATCGTCGAGTTCGTGAACCGCACCCGCGTCGGCATGCTCAGCACCCGCGAGGCCACCGGCAAGCTCGTCAGCCGCCCGATGACCGTGGTCGACGTGGCCCCGGGGGAGGACCTCAACTTCTTCACCAGCCGGGACACCTCCTCGGTCCGGGACGTGGCGGCCAACGACGCCGTCAACGTCGCGTTCGTGGGGGACCACGAATGGGTCTCGATCTCCGGCGCCGCCGAGGTGGTCGAGGACCGGCAGGTGCTCGAGGGGCTGTGGTCCGACGCGCTGAAGGCGTACTACCCGGACGGGCCCGCCACACCCGGGCTCGTGGTGCTGCGCGTGCGCACGGAGACCGCCGAGCACTGGCGCAGCCCCGGGACGGTCGCCACCGCGCTGCGCTGGGCCAGGGCCCGCGCCACCGGGGAGCAGATCGACCCCGGCCAGTCCACGGTGGTGGACCTGTGAGCCTGCCCCCGATCCACCAGGGAGCCACCGCCGGGCGGGACCCCGAACGGCTGGACCTCGAGGAGGTCCTGCGCCTGACCGCCGTGGTGCACGGCTCCGTGCAGGGCGTCGGGTTCCGCTGGTGGACCGCGCGCCACGCGGAGCGGCTGGGCCTGCACGGCTCGGCGGTGAACAACGCGGACGGCACCGTGGGGGTGATCGCCGAGGGCCCCCGGCACGCCGTGCGGGACCTGCTCAAGGCCCTCAACGGCGGCGGCACCCCCGGCGCCGTGATGAAGGTGGACTCCCACTACGGCCCCGCCACCGGGGAGTTCCGCGGGTTCGTCACCGGCTGAGCCGCGACGCCGCGCCCCCGCCCGCGTTCTACGATGGGGGCATGGCTCACGACCACGCCGGGGACCGCGGACGCGCGGAGCACGACCACGGGCCCGGGCACTCGCACGCCGGCCCCGGGACCGACCGGTGGCGGATCGCCACCGCCCTCGGGATCACCGCGGCGCTGTTCGTCGTCCAGCTGGTCGGCGCCCTGTGGACGGGCTCCCTGGCGCTCCTCATCGACACCGCCCACGTGCTCACGGACGCGGGCGGGCTGCTGCTCGCGCTGATCGCCGCGCAGCTGACCCTGCGCCCGCCCAGCGCCCGGCGCACGTGGGGCTGGCGGCGCGCGGAGATCGTGGCCGCGGCCCTGCAGGCCGGGGTGCTGCTGGCCGTGGGGCTGTTCGTGCTCGTGGAGGGCGTGCGCCGGTTCCTCGAGCCGCACCCGGTGGCCTCGGCCGAGATGCTGGTCTTCGGCGCCCTGGGCCTGGCCGGCAACCTCGTGGCGATGGCCGTGCTCTTCGGGGGCCGGCGCTCGAACCTGAACCTGCGCGCGGCGATGCTCGAGGTGCTCAACGACGCACTGGGCTCGGTCGCCGTGATCGTCGCGGCAGTGGTCATCACCCTCACCGGCTGGGTGCAGGCGGACGCCGTGGTGGCGCTGCTCATCGGGGCGCTCATCGTGCCCCGCACCGTCCGGCTGCTCGTGGAGTCCCTGTCCGTGCTCATGGAGAGCGTGCCCCCCGGGCTCGACATGGACGAGGTCCGCGGGCACATCCTCGAGCTCCCGCACGTGGTGGAGGTCCACGACCTGCACGCGACCCGGATCTCCTCGGACCTGCCCGTGCTCACCGCCCACGTGGTGCTCGAGGAGGAGTACTTCTACTCCGGCGGCTCCGCGGAGGCGCTGGGCCGGATCCAGCAGTGCGTGGCCGAGCACTTCCCCGTGTCCGTCCAGCACTCCACGATCCAGCTGGAGCCCGCCGACCACGACGAACCGGAGGTCTGCGCCCCCCATGAGCACTGAGCCCCCGAGCGGCGAGCAGCACTGCCTGGTCGTCTTCGTCCCCGCCACCCACGCCGAGCAGGTCCTGCAGGCCCTGGGCGAGGCCGGGGCGGGACGGGCCGGGAACTACTCCCACACCGCGTTCGTGAGCCGCGGCACCGGGCGGTTCACGCCGCTGCCGGGGGCGCACCCCGTGATCGGGGAGGTCGGCCGGCCCCAGGAGGTCGACGAGGTCCGCATCGAGACGCTGTATCCGGCCGCCGAGCGCGAGCGCGTGCTGCGGGCGATGGCCGGGGCCCACCCCTACGAGGTCCCGGCCTTCACCACCTTCCCGGTCCACGACCGGGGCCCGTCCTTCGACGAGCAGGGCCGGCTCAGGAGCCGGCCGGATCCTGCATGAGCACCGAGCGGATCAGGAAGCGCTTGCCCTCCGGCGCCTCCACCGAGAACCCGGAGCCGCGGCCCTCCACCACGTCCACCGTGAGGAGGGTGTGCTTCCAGTACTCGAACTGCTCGCGGGACATCCAGAACTCGAGTTCGGCCGTGGCCGGGTCACCGGGCAGCGTGAACACGCCCAGCAGCACGTCCGCCGGGCCGGTGAGGAAGTCCCCGGCCGGGTAGCACATGGGCGCGGAGCCGTCGCAGCACCCGCCGGACTGGTGGAACATCAGCCGCCCGTGGATCCCCCGCAGCGTCCCGAGCAGCTCCACGGCGGCCGGCGTCAGGGCCACCCGGGAGAACGTCTCGCCCTCGACGGCGGGGACGGACTCCAGGACGGCGGTGTCCCCGGCGGTGTCCCCGGCGGCGCTCCCGGCGGTGTTCCCGGGGATGTTCGCGGTGGTGTTCGTGGCGGTGCTCTCTGCGGTGTTCTCGGCGGTGCTCACAGCACGCTCCTCGGCTCGGCGGTGTGAGCCACGCTACAGGCGGTGGAGCAGTTCCTCCAGGCCGAGGCCGTCCAGCACGCCCGCCGGGTGCGGTCCGGCGGCGGCGAAGGCGTCCGCCCACTCCCGGGGCAGGGCCCGGCGCCCGCCCACGAGGACCAGGTTGCCCGGGTAGCGCCCCGTGAGCAGCCGCTCCTCGGCCAGGCACCACACGTCGGCCAGCGCCTCCCGCATCGCCCGCGCCTGCCCGGCGAAGAACGCCAGCCCGGGGTCGTCGCCCACGTTGACGACCAGCACCCCGCCGGGCGCCAGCAGCCCGGCGGCCTCGGCGTAGAAGGACGGCTCCGTGAGGTGGGCGGGGGCGTCCCGGCCCGAGAAGACGTCGAGGACCACGAGGTCCGCGGTCCCGGGGGCGACGACGTCCGGCAGGGCCGCCCGGGCGTCGTCGATCACGACGCGCACGTCCGCCCCCGCGGGCAGGGGCAGCGCCTCGAGCACGAACGCGGGCAGCTCCCGCTCCAGCTCCACGGCCACCTGCGCGGAGCCGGGCCGGGTCGCGGCCACGTACCGGGCGAGCGTCAGGGCCCCGGCGCCCAGGTGGACCGCGGTGACCGGCGCACCCGGCGCCGCCACCACGTCGACGACGCCGCCGATCCGCCGCAGGTACTCGTAGAAGATCTCCCCGGGGCGGGCGAGGTCCACGTGGGACTGCTCGGCCCCGCCGATGGAGAGCACGAACCCGCCCTCGGTGAAGCCGTCCGGGGTGATCTCGGCGTGCACGCCGGCGTCCTTGAGGTATCTGCGCATGAGCCCATTGTCACTTCCCGGACGGGAATGAAGCGGGGGCCGGGACGGCTCTACCGGTGAACCACTGCTGCGTCCCGAAGGATCCCCCGCCCATGGCACCCGACGTCCCCGTGTCCGAGACCCCTCCCGTCCCCGCCCCCGCGCCCGCCACCGGGCTCCCGGACACCGGCCCCCCGGCCGTCGTCGCGGACACCGACCACTCCGCCCGCAACCGCCTGGTCATCGGGCTGCTGCTGGTCTCCACGTTCGTGGTGATCCTCAACGAGACGATCATGGGCGTGGCGCTGCCCCGCCTCATGGCCGATCTCTCGGTCACGGCGGTCGCCGGCCAGTGGCTCACCACCGCCTACATGCTGACCATGGCCGTGGTCATCCCGGTGACGGGGTTCCTGCTCCAGCGCCTGCACACCCGGCCCGTGTTCCTGACCGCCATGACCCTGTTCAGCCTCGGCACCCTCGTCTGCGCGGCCGCGCCCGGGTTCGGGACGCTGCTCGCGGGGCGGGTGGTGCAGGCCGGCGGCACGGCCATCATGATGCCGCTGCTGATGACCACGGTGCTGACCCTGGTGCCGCCGGCCGGGCGCGGGCGGGTCATGGGCAACATCTCGATCGTCATCTCGGTGGCCCCTGCCGTGGGGCCCACCATCTCGGGCGTCATCCTCAGCGTGCTCGAGTGGCGGTGGATGTTCATCCTGGTGCTGCCGATCGCGGTGGGCTCCCTGCTGCTCGGCGCGTGGCGGATGCAGAACGTCACCGAGCCCCGCCCGGCGCCGCTGGACGTGGTCTCGGTGGTGCTCTCGGCCCTGGGCTTCGGCGGCCTCGTCTACGGCCTGAGCACCCTCGGCGAGGGCGGGGACGCCGCGCTCCCGGCGTGGGTGCCGCTCGTGCTGGGCGTGGCAGCGCTGGCCGTGTTCGTGCGCCGCCAGACGCGGCTGCAGCGCGCGGACCGCGCCCTGCTGGACCTGCGGACCTTCCGGTCCCGGGTGTTCACGATGTCCACGGCGGTGCTCACCGTCAGCATGATGGCCCTCTTCGGCACGCTGATCGTCCTGCCCATCTACCTGCAGACCGTGCACGGCCTCGACCCCCTGGGCACGGGCCTGCTGCTGCTGCCCGGCGGGCTCGTCATGGGACTGCTGGCGCCCTTCGTGGGGCGGGTCTACGACCGCTCGGGCCCCACCGTGCTGCTCGTGCCGGGCTCGATCCTGCTGAGCGCGTCCCTGTGGTACCTCGCCTCCACCACGGGGGCCACGCCCGTCCCGATGGTGCTGCTCGCCCACGTGGTGCTCAGCACGGGTCTGGCCCTGATGTTCACCCCGCTGTTCACCGCGGGCCTGGGCGCCCTGCCGACACGGCTGTACTCGCACGGCTCCGCCATGGTGGGCACCCTGCAGCAGGTGGCGGGCGCGGCGGGCACGGCCCTGTTCGTCACCGTGCTGACCCTCTCCGCCGCCGGCGCGGCGGCCGCCGGGGCCTCGGCTCCGGAGGCCACCGAGGCGGGCGTGCGGAGCGCTTTCCTGTGCGGCGGGATCATCTCGCTGCTCGCCGTCGTCGGCTCCTTCGGGGTGCGCCGCCCCGCGGGCACGGAGAGCGCCGCCGGCGCGGAGGACTGAGGCCCCGCGGGCCCGGTCCTCAGCCCCGGACGCGCTCGCGGATCAGCCGCGTGAGCTCCGCGGCGTCCTCGACGGCCCGCTCGCCCTCGGCCAGCCCCGCACGCAGCTCCTCCCGGGTCGCGGCGTCCTTGAGGGCGCGGACGTTGATCTCGAGCGTGACCATGGCCGTGGCCACCGCGGCCCGGGCCGCCTCGGAGGCC
Organism: Kocuria rosea; assembly: GCF_006094695.1. Taxonomy (NCBI): domain Bacteria; kingdom Bacillati; phylum Actinomycetota; class Actinomycetes; order Micrococcales; family Micrococcaceae; genus Kocuria; species Kocuria rosea. The sequence goes on from NZ_CP035103.1 coordinate 907,175, forward strand.
GCCGCCACGTCGCTGAGGACGTTGGGGTTGCACCAGCCGGTCAGCTCGCGCGCGAGCCCGACCACCTCGGTGCCCACGCCGATCAGCTCCCGCGGGGGACGCGCGGCGCCGGCCGTGGCCTCCTGGACCGCCCGCGAGCGCTCCGCCTTCTCCTCGGCGGTGTCCTTCGGCAGGGTGTAGGCGGCCGAGAGCGCGCCGAAGGCCTCGGCGTCGGCGTCCGCCAGGCCCAGCGCGCGCGGGATCAGCTCCTCGGCCCGGTCGGCCGCGCGCCGGGCACGGTCCGTGTGCTCGGACGCCGTGGAGTAGCGTGCGGACATCGCGATCAGGGCCGCGCCCAGCGCCGCCTGCAGGGCGCCCGCGGCGCCGCCGCCGGGGGCGGGCTCGTCCGAGGCCATGCGCTCCACGTAGGCCCTGACGTTCTCCGAGCTGATCACAGCGGCTCCTTCCGGTGGCGGGACCTGCCGCCCGCCGCGGGGCGCGCGCAGGCGGTGGCGTCCGCACGAGCCTAGCCCTCCGCCGGTCCCCGTGGTGAGTCTCACAGCCACCGCGGGACGAGTGCACGGCCCGTCCATCGCACGGAAACGTGCCGGCCACATCGGCGGACGATCCTGGAGGTGTCCGAGGGCCCCCTCCCCGGACCCCGACCCCCGAGAGGACGTGCCGCCATGACGACCCTCCGAGCGACGACCGTCGACGCGACCACCGATGACACCTGGGTCCAGGACCCCGCGCGGATCCGCCCCGGCGACCGGATCGAGGTGTGGGAGCAGGACCATCTCCGCCACGTCGGCACGGTGGGCCAGTGCGCGCCCCACCTGCGGCTGCTCTGGATCCTGGAGGCCGGCACCGGCTCCCGCCGGCTGATCCCCGTCCACGGCTACCGCCTGCGCCGCTCCCCGTTCGCCCGCCCCGCCTGAGGCCCCGTCGCCTCGTGTTCAGCCGCTGTTCGCCCGAGGCGGGTACGGTCGGCGCTGACAGCCGGGCGGACGAGGAGGATCATGGGGAGTCAGCAGGTCGACGGCGGTCGCGGCGGGGCAGCTCCCGGCCGGGACCGCGGGAGGGAGCACGGCATGGCGGCGACCGCCCGGCAGGAGTGCGCCGCGCGGCTGCACGACCGGGTCGCGGCGCTCGTCGACGTGGTGCTCCGGGCCCGCCGGGCGGCCGTGCCGCAGCTCGAGCGCGTGAACCCCCGCCACCGCGGGTCCGCGCTCAACCTCGTGGACTACGTGGCCGTGCGCAGCCAGGACGTGCGGGACCTGCAGCGGGACCTCAGCGGCCTGGGCGTGTCCTCCCTGGGGCGGATGGAGGCCGGGGTCATGAGCCACCTCGGCGCCGTCCTGGAGACCCTCCGCGTGCTCGCCGGCCGACCGGAGGAGGACGTCGGGGCGCCCGGCCCCGACGAGCCCGGCGAGCCCGGTGCGGAGGTGCTGCGCCGCAACACCGCGGCCCTGCTCGGCCCGGGCCGGGAGGGGCGCAGCACCCGGATCATGGTCACCTTCCCCTCGGAGGCCGCCGCGGACCCCCGGCTCGTCCAGGACATGGTCCGCGCCGGCATGGACGTGGCCCGGATCAACTGCGCGCACGACGGCCCCGAGCAGTGGGCGGCCATGATCGGGCACGTCCGGGCGGCCGGGCAGGCGCTCGGCCGCGAGGTCCGCGTGGCCATGGACCTCGCGGGGCCCAAGCTGCGCACCGGGCCGATCGAGCCCGGTCCGCAGGTCGAGAAGATCAAGCCCACCCGGGACAGCGGCGGCCGGGTGACCGCCCCGGCCCGCCTCTGGCTGGGCGAGGCGGACCCGGCGGTCGACGACGACGCCCCGGCCGTCCCCGTGGCCGGCGCCGCCTGGACCGCGGCCCGCACCCCGGGGGAGCGGCTGCGGCTCAAGGACGCGCGCGGCTCCGGACGGACCCTGCGGGTGATCGAGGCCACCGGGCCCGGCGTGCTCGTCGAGTGCGCCAAGACCGTGTACTTCGCCACGGGCCTGGCCGTGCGGGCCGAGGACGGCACGGAGGGCGTGCTCGGCGAGCTGCCCGCCGTCGAGCAGTCCCTGCGCGTGCGCGCGGGGGACACCGTGGTGCTGACCCGGGACCTCGCACCCGCCCCGGTCCGGTCCGAGAGCCCCTTCCGGATCGGCTGCTCCCTGCCCGAGGTGTTCACGGACGCCCGGGAGGGGCAGCCGGCCTGGATCGACGACGGGAGGATCCGCTGCCGGATCACCTCCGTGGGGCCCGACGAGATCGTGCTGGAGGTGCTGCAGGCGGGCCCCGACGGCACCAAGCTCAAAGCGGGGAAGGGCATCAACCTGCCCGAGACGGACCTGCGCATCTCCTCGCTCACCGACGAGGACCGCACGCACCTGCCGTTCGTGGCCGAGCACGCCGACATCGTCAACATGTCCTTCGTGCGCTCGCGGGAGGACGTGACCGACCTGCTGCGGGAGCTCGAGCGGATCGGCAACACCGCCCTGGACGTCACCCTCAAGATCGAGACCGTGGGCGGCTTCGAGTCCCTGCCCGCGATGCTGCTGGAGGCCATGCGGTGGCAGGACGTGGGCGTCATGATCGCGCGCGGGGACCTCGCGGTCGAGGCCGGGTTCGAGCGGATGGCCGAGGTGCAGGAGGAGATCCTGTGGCTGTGCGAGGCCGGGCACGTGCCCGTGGTCTGGGCCACCCAGGTCCTGGAGTCCCTCGCCAAGAAGGGCCTGCCCTCCCGGGCCGAGGTCACGGACGCGGCGATGGGCCAGCGCGCCGAGTGCGTGATGCTCAACAAGGGACCGTTCGTGGTGGACGCGATCGAGGCCCTCGACGACATCCTCGTGCGGATGGAGGGGCACACCCGCAAGAAGTCGGACATGCTCCGCCGGCTCAACGCGTGGGCGCCCGTCGTCGAGTGAGCGGGCGAGCGGTCGGGTGGGCCGCGGGGCGGACCACGGGGTGACCCGTGCCACACTGGGGGCATGGCCGCACGCGACACCGCCGTTCTCCGCTTCCTCGCCGCCCCGACCGACGCCGGGCGCACCGGCACCGTGGACGGCGGGCGCGTCCTCGAGTGGATCGACAAGGCCGCCTACGCGTGCGCCGTGGGCTGGTCCCGGGCCTACTGCGTGACGGCGTACGTGGGCAACATCCACTTCGACCGCCCGGTGTGCGTGGGGGACATGGTGGAGGTCTCCGCGAAGATCGTGCACACCGGACGGTCCTCGATGCACATCCGGGTGGAGGTCGCCTCCGCGGACCCCCGCGAGCACGGGGTGACCCTCAAGGACACGTGCCTGATCATCATGGTGGCCGTGGACGGGGACGGCCGCCCCACCCCCGTCCCGCAGTGGGCGCCCGAGACGGAGCACGAGCGCCAGCAGTCGGCCGTCACGCAGCGGCGGATCGAGCTGCGCAACAGCATCGAGGAGCTGATGGCGGAGCAGCGGTACACGGACGAGGGCACCGCCGAGGAGACCGTGCTGCGCTTCCTCGCCGCGCCCACGGACATCAACTGGGGCGGGAAGGTGCACGGGGGCACGGCCATGCGCTGGATCGACGAGGCCGCGTACGTGTGCGGGGCCCGGTGGGCGGGCCGGCCGGTCATCGCCGTCT